>NZ_JAUMIO010000007.1:0-199997 GCF_032905925.1 Pectobacterium sp. HCp5_1 | reverse complement strand
AAAGGTGAAACAGGGGATCTCAGCTGTAAGACAAGGTCTGACCTTATAGGAAGTACCAGATTCACCCTGTTTCAGGTGATGGTAGCTAACCACCACCCACTACATGGTTCAAGATACAAGGGAAGTACTTGCAGCGTCTTTACGATCTATCCATTAACACCGCTCGGCGCACTTTGTCAGAAAGTCTAAGGCGCTTACGCGCCTTATCCCTATTACGGACGGTACACCTTCACGTTGGTAAAACCTTGCTCACGCAGGTATAGCGCCTGCAAGCGGCTCATCACGCCACGCTCACAGTAGAGCAGATAGGTTTTGCTCTGATCCAAATCGCCAAACTGCGTACCCAGCTTGTAGAACGGTAAGGATTTGATTTCAACCTGATCAAGTTCAAGCGGCTTATCGTCCTGCTCATCCGGCGCACGGATATCCAGCAGCACGTCGGTTGGCGCAAATGACGCGACCGTTTCCACTTCAACCACGTCTTGCTTGGTCTGCTCGGCGATCTCACGGATATCAATATTCCGGGCTTCACTCACCACACGATCCAGGATAGCAAAATCGAAGTGGCTTTCTTCGGCCTCAATCTTCGCTTTCACTGCCTTCACCGTCGGGCTTTTCGAGATCACACCACAGTATTCCGGCATCGTTTTGGCGAAATCTTCCGTCCCCAGTTCGCGAGCCTGTTTGATAATGTGTTCTTTATCATGAGAAATCAGCGGACGCAGAATCAGCGTGTCGGAGGCATTATCGATCAAACGCAGGTTGGTCAGCGTCTGGCTAGAGACCTGCCCTAACGCTTCACCCGTCACCAGCGCCTGAACACCGTAACGCTCAGCAACTTTGGAGGCCGCACGCACCATCATACGCTTCAGCACGACGCCCATTTGGCCGTCGTCGACCTTCTCGAGAATTTCACCCACGACAGGATCGAAGTCGATAGCAATAAAACGCACCCGATGTGAACTACCAAAGCGGTTCCACAGATAGTGTGCGACCTGTTTCACCCCAATCTCATGTGCTGCACCGCCAAGGTTGAAGAAGCAGTAATGCACACGACATCCGCGACGCATCAACATATAGCTGGATACGCCGGAGTCGAAACCACCGGAAATCAGTGACAGCACATCTTCCTGCGTACCGATCGGGAAACCGCCGATACCTTCATAGCGCCCCTTAATCAGCAGCAGACGGTCTTGCTCGATTTCCAGGTGTACGGTGACCTGCGGTGCAGTGAGGTTGACTCGCGCCGTTTCAATGTGCTGGTTCAAACCACCGCCGACGTAGCGTTCTACGTCCTGTGAGCTGAATTCATGCTTACCGCGGCGTTTCACTCGCACACAAAACGTCTTACCTTCCAACCGCTCACGGTACAATGCCAGCGCTTGTTCAAAGATATTGTGCACGTCGGTATAGGCGTGATCTTCAACTTCCAGAATATGGTGAATGCCGGGAATTCTTGTCAGCGCATCACGAATCGCCTCACGCTGGCTTTCGTCTTTGGCCCGAACTTCGATATGATCCCAGTGACGGACAACCGCCAGCGTTTCATCATAGTGTTTTAATACGTTGCGAATGTTTCCGGTTAGAATCTTGATAAAGCGCAACCGCACAGATTGGCTCTTGATGGTGATTTCCGGGAACAATTTAATGATAAACTTCATGGTGGCTGTCGTTACTTGGTCAGAAAGGCGTAAATAAATTTACCCTGAGCACTAAAATCACGTTATCGGTAAAATCAGCCAGAACAGGGATGATTTTACCAATAGCATCCAGGGCGCGGAGTATATCATTATATGAAGATATACTGTGCGCTTTAACCGTATAATTGTTGCGCATCCACGGATGACCACACGTAACACCACGCTCTGCCGCCACAAGCCAACGGCGTATAACACCAGGATTCTGAAACCACTATGCCTAAGAAGACCGAGCAGCCAGTCAGCTTTGAAAGCTCGCTGAACGAACTGGAAAAAATCGTTACCCGCCTCGAATCAGGCGAACTGCCGCTGGACGATGCGCTAAATGAGTTTGAGCATGGCATCCAGCTCGCTCGCCAGGGTCAGCAAAAACTGCAACAGGCAGAACAGCGCGTACAAATCCTGCTGAGCGACGATCCCGAAGCGCCGCTGTCACCGTTTACGCCGGATAACGACTCGCTATGACCGATTTCAGCACGAAACTGAATGCGCATTACCAACGCACGAACCGTATGTTGGGGCATTTCATCGCCGACCTCCCCTTTCAGAGTAGTCCACTGGTCAATGCGATGGAGTATGGCTCACTCTTAGGAGGCAAACGCCTGCGCCCGTTTCTGGTTTATACTACTGGCGAACTGTTTGGCATGCCGTTAGAGAGTCTGGATGCCCCTGCTGCGGCAGTCGAATGTATCCATGCCTATTCATTGATTCATGACGATCTGCCGGCGATGGACGACGACGATTTACGCCGTGGACAGCCGACCTGCCACATCAAATTTGGCGAAGCCAATGCCATTTTGGCAGGCGATGCATTACAAACGCTGGCGTTCTCCATTTTGGCCGATGCACCGATGCCACAGGTTTCTGACCGCGATCGGCTGGCGATGATCTCAGAATTGGCTCAGGCCAGCGGGGTTGCAGGCATGTGCGGCGGGCAGGCTTTCGATCTGGAAGCGGAAGGTCATCAGGTCGATCTGGCCGCGTTAGAGCGGATTCACCGCCACAAAACCGGTGCCTTGATTCGCGCTGCTGTCCGACTAGGCGCACTAGCAGCCGGTGAAACAGGTCGCGACGCATTGCCCCATCTGGATCGCTACGCTAATGCGATTGGGCTCGCTTTTCAGGTTCAGGACGATATTCTCGATGTTGTTGGCGACAGCGCAACAACAGGCAAACGTCAGGGTGCAGACCAGCAGCTAGGTAAAAGCACCTATCCCAGTTTACTGGGGTTAGATAACGCACGAAAAAAAGCACAGGAGCTTTATCAGGAATCACTGGCATCGCTTGACGACCTCGTCGCATCCAGCTCAATTCCCCTGAATATTGCCCCATTACAAGCGCTGGCGAATTTCATCGTTGAACGCGATAAGTAATTACCTAATGAGTCTCTAATGAGTTTTGATACCGCGAAGTACCCTACATTGGCGTTAGTGGAAACACCGGATGAACTTCGGTTGTTGCCGAAAGAGAGCCTGCCAAAGCTGTGCGATGAGCTGCGCCAATATCTGCTGGACAGCGTCAGCCGTTCAAGCGGCCATTTTGCTTCAGGGTTAGGGACGGTTGAATTAACGGTTGCACTGCATTACGTCTATAACACCCCTTTCGATCATCTGGTGTGGGATGTCGGCCATCAGGCTTATCCGCACAAGATCATTACCGGTCGTCGCGATCGTATTTCAACGATCCGTCAAAAAGGCGGCTTGCACCCTTTTCCATGGCGTGATGAAAGCGAATATGACGTATTAAGCGTCGGGCATTCATCCACCTCAATCAGTGCCGGACTGGGCATGGCCGTTGCGGCCGAGCGTGAAGGCAAAGGCCGCCGTACCGTTTGTGTGATTGGCGACGGCGCGATTACCGCGGGCATGGCCTTTGAGGCGATGAACCATGCGGGCGACATCAAATCCGATCTGCTGGTTGTGCTGAACGACAATGAAATGTCGATTTCAGAAAACGTCGGCGCACTGAACAACCATCTGGCGCAGCTGCTATCCGGCAAGCTCTACGCCAGCCTGCGCGAAGGCGGTAAAAAGGTCTTATCCGGCCTACCGCCTATCAAAGAGCTGGTGAAACGCACTGAAGAACACCTTAAAGGCATGGTCGTGCCGGGCACGTTATTTGAAGAGCTGGGTTTTAACTATATCGGCCCAGTTGATGGTCATGACGTTCAGGCACTGGCGCATACGCTGAAAAACATGCGCAGCCTGAAAGGCCCACAGCTCCTGCACATCATGACGAAGAAAGGCAAAGGCTACGCTCCGGCCGAGCAGGATCCGATCAGTTGGCACGCCGTGCCGAAATTCGATCCGGCCAGCGGTACATTGCCGAAAAGCAAAGAAGGTGCCCAACCCACCTATTCCAAAATCTTCGGTCAATGGCTACAAGAAACAGCCGCCAAAGACAGCAAGCTGATGGCAATCACGCCTGCAATGCGCGAAGGTTCGGGCATGGTGCAATTCTCCCGCGACTATCCACAACAATATTTTGACGTCGCGATTGCCGAACAGCATGCCGTCACGTTTGCTGCTGGTCTGGCTGTCGGTGGTTATCATCCGGTTGTCGCTATTTATTCCACTTTCCTGCAACGTGCCTACGATCAGGTCATCCACGATGTGGCGATCCAGAATCTACCCGTTCTGTTTGCTATCGATCGCGGCGGTATTGTTGGTGCGGATGGACAGACGCATCAAGGCGCGTTCGATCTCTCTTTCTTACGCTGTATCCCGAACATGATCATCATGACGCCCAGCGATGAAAATGAGTGTCGCCAGATGCTGCACACGGGCTATCACTACCAGAAAGGCCCTACGGCGGTGCGCTATCCGCGCGGAAACGGTACGGGGACGGAGCTGACTCCACTATCAGAACTGCCAATCGGGAAAGGCGTGGTGCGTCGTCAGGGCGAAACGATCGCGATTCTGAATTTCGGGACGCTATTACCAGAAGCCCAGATTGCGGCAGAGAAGTTAAACGCCACACTCGTCGACATGCGTTTTGTTAAGCCACTGGATGAAGCATTACTTGAAGAGCTGGCGCAATCTCACAGCACGTTTGTGACGCTGGAAGAGAATGCGGTCATGGGCGGTGCAGGGAGCGGCGTGAATGAATTCCTGATGGCGAAACGCCTTTCTGTCTCGGTGCTGAACATTGGGCTGCCGGACGTCTTTATCCCACAAGGTTCTCAGGAAGAAATCCGTGCCGACCTGGGTCTGGATGCCGCTGGCATCGAGCGCAGAATCACGCAGTGGATGGAATAAGTCGCTAACGATAACCGGGGCACATGGCCCCGGTTCAATAATATCAGTCGTTCAATAACGCAGTAACGTCAGAATATCGGCCAGTGATAGCCGATAAAGTAGATAATCCCCGCAGAGATCACCCCCGCGACAATATCATCGATCATAATCCCCATGCCGCCATGCACGTTGCGATCGAACCAGCGAATCGGCCAGGGTTTCCAGATATCCAGACAGCGGAAGACGACAAACCCAGCCGCCACCCACTGCCACTTATCCGCCGGGATCGCCATCAGGGTAATCCACATGCCGACAAATTCGTCCCAGACGATGCTGCCGTGATCGTGAACACCCATATCTTTCGCGGTCTGATGGCACAGGTAAACACCGATGCAAATGCTCAGCATGACCAACAGCGAATACAATTCAAGCGGCAGGAACGACATGAGGTACCACAGTGGAATCGCCGCTAGCGATCCTACCGTACCCGGCATCCAGGGAGACAGACCGCTGCCAAACCCGGTTGCCAGCAGGTGCCACGGGTTACTCAGCCGTAAGCGGCGTTTTGCCACTTCAGCACCTTTCGCCTTGTTCGCAGAGTCAGTTTTGCTCGCTAAAATGGTCATACCCCTTCCAGTTCAGCTCGGTCGCTTTATTATCTCTGAAAAAGCGTAGCCCTTCAGAGGAAGGCCCGATTTGCCCGATGCAGGTGTAGTCAGCGCCGAGATGCCCCAAGGCCAGTTCCAGCGCACCACGGTTAATTTCCGGCACGGTGAAGCACAGCTCATAGTCTTCGCCGCCAGATAGTGCCCAACGCAGCGCCTGTTCTTCATCGACGCAGCCCCGTAGCCAATCAGATTGTGGGATCGCGTCCAGATTAATACGCGCGCCGCACTCGCTGGCTTTAAGTATATGCTGTAGATCGGAGATGAGGCCGTCGGAAAGATCGATGGCCGAGCTGGCCAGATCGCGCAGCGCCTGACCTTGCAGGATTCTCGGCTGAGGACGAAGGTGACGTTGGATCAATCCCTGACGTGCCTGTTCATCCTCAACATGCAGGGTATTCTGGAGGATAGCCAGACCAGCCGCGCTGTCGCCTAATGAACCAGTAACATAAATCCAGTCACCAATTCTGGCTCCGCGACGCGTCAATGCCCGACCTGCTGGCACCAGACCGTGGATAGTCAGCGTCAGGCTCAGCGGGCCGCGCGTCGTATCCCCCCCGACCAACTGCATGCCATAATAATCAAGCAGTTCAAACAAGCTGTCGCTGTACGCGGATAGCCACTGGCTATTGCTTTTAGGTAGGGTAATGGCCAGAGAAAGCCAGGCAGGATCGGCGCCCATTGCAGCCAGATCGCTTAAATTGACCGCCAGAGATTTGTAACCCAAATCGGCGGGATCGATATCAGGTAGGAAATGAACACCAGATACCAGCGTGTCGGTACTCACCGCCAGCATCTGCTTATCTGCCACCGTCAGTAACGCACAGTCATCACCGATGCCTAACTCAACATCGCGACGTGAACTTCGGACCCGATTAAAATAGCGGGCAATAAGGTCAAACTCACCTTCAACCATAACCTTTCCAGCCAGCCTATCATTCAAAAGCGATCAGGGCCGGATATCCGGCCCTGATTCGATTCATTTTACTTCTTGCCTTTCCGTACACTCGGAGCGGCTTTGTCCAGCACGCCATTCACAAACTTATGGCTATCTTCAGCACCGAAGATTTTAGCCAGTTCGATGGCCTCGTTAATCGCCACCTTGTAAGGAACGTCTTCGCGCTTGCTCAGCTCAAACATCGCCAAACGCAGAATCGCTTTTTCAACCTGTCCCAATTCCTCAATTTGACGAGACAGGAAAGGTGCCATCAGTTGATCAAGCTTCTCAGCCTGAGTGGCAACACCCGCCAGCAATTCACGGAAATAGGTAATGTCGACATCTTTGACATCCTGCTCGCTCAGGAATTGGTGTTCAACATCGGCAATATCATTTTTAGATAACTGCCAGGAGTAAAGCGCTTGAACCGCACATTCACGAGCGCGGCGACGAGCAGCAGGTTTCACGGAATTCCCCTTACTTAATCAGGCTTACTTAATCGCTTTCAATACATTAATCATTTCTAGCGCGGTCAAAGCAGCTTCAGCACCTTTGTTCCCCGCTTTCGTACCGGCACGCTCAATCGCCTGCTCAATGCTTTCCGTCGTCAGAACGCCGAAAGCAACAGGGATTTCACTGTCCATCGCAACAGAGGACAGGCCTGAGCTACATTCGCCAGCAACAAATTCAAAATGCGCTGTTCCACCACGGATGACCGTTCCCAGAGCAATCACGGCATCATATCCGCCATTTTTCGCGCTTTTAGTCAGCGCACGAACCGTCAATGGCAGTTCGTAAGCACCTGGCACCCAAACAACGGTGATGTTTTCATCTTTAACCTGACCGATGCGCTTCAGTGCATCAATCGCACCTTCCAGCAGGCTATCGTTAATAAAATGGTTAAAACGCGCAATCGCAATCGCCACACGGGCATCAGGAGTAGCAACAACACCTTCGATAACGTTCATAGCTTTCCTTGTATCTGGTCTTTATGGCCCGCAGGGGGGCGGATTCTATCATAATTATTGTTGGCACGTATCCGGTTTTGTCGGACCTGCGCCACGTATTTACATACACATCAGAATTTAGGCTTCAGGCGCAATCGCAAATCTGGGCCAACCTGGCGAACGTCTGCGATATCAAATTCCGGTGCCTGAGACAGCTGATCCAGTCCGGGCAAGAGGCACAGCGAACGGGCATTTTCACCTAACAGCTTGGGGGCAAGATAAACGATAAGTTCATCAACAACGCCAGCATTAAGCAGCGCACCGGCCAGACTGGCTCCGGCTTCGACCCAGACGGAGTTAATCTGCCGTCTCCCCAGCACCATCATCAACGCCACCAGATCAACACCGCCATTGTGCTGCGGTAGCATCACTTGTTCAACGCCCTGCGGCCACGCTTGTTCATCCGCCTGCACGCGCGCCAGCCAGGTCTCACCCGGTTGGCTAACAATCCGATGCTGTGGCGTGACGCGCTGCTGGCTGTCCACAATCACCCGCACGGGCTGCCTGAGATCCGCTTCTGAATAGCGTTTCTGCACATCAGCCCCCAGCTCTGACCAGCGTACAGTGAGAGAAGGGTCGTCAGCTAACACCGTCGCACTACTGCTCAGAATCGCTGCACTCTCCGCACGAAAGCGCTGCACATCCTGCCGCGCCTGCGGTGAGGTGATCCACTGGCTTTCTCCCGACGCCATCGCAGTACGCCCATCCAAAGACGCCGCCATTTTAAGCTGCACGTAAGGAAAGCCCGTCCGCATGCGTTTCAGGAAGCCGACATTCACCTTCTCTGCTTCCACCATCATCAAACCATGACTGACGGCGATCCCCGCTTGCTGTAAGCGATGCAAACCACGCCCTGCCACCTGTGGATTCGGATCCTGCATCGCAGCAACCACGCGGGAAACGCCAGCCGTAATCAACGCATCGGCGCAAGGCGGTGTTCGCCCATGATGGCTACACGGTTCCAACGTGACGTAGGCCGTCGCACCACGTGCACGTTCCCCCGCCATTCTCAGCGCATGCACCTCAGCGTGTGGCTCACCAGCACGAAAATGATAGCCTTCACCGACAATTTCGCCATCACGAACAATCACGCAGCCAACATTAGGGTTGGGAGCTGTCGTGAAACAGCCACGGCGCGCCAGCTCTAGCGCGCGCGCCATGTATAATTCATCCTGCGGCAAGTGGCCGTTTTCCTGAAAAGCGCTCATTCCCGAACCTCTTATCTCTATTGCGTCGACGCGACTTAATCCTGCAAACGCGCAATTTCTTCGCCAAATTCGCGGATATCTTCAAAGCTGCGATACACCGATGCAAAGCGGATATAAGCCACTTTATCCAGCTTTCTCAACGCTTCCATCACCAGATTCCCCACCATCTTGGTGGTCACCTCGCGTTCTCCGGTCGCACGAAGATGGGATTTAATGTGATTAAGCGCCATTTCGACGTCATCAGAACTGACCGGCCTTTTTTCCAGCGCCTTCAGCATGCCGCTACGCAATTTATCCTCATTAAAAGGCTCGCGTACTTCATTGCTTTTGATGACTCGCGGCATCACCAGTTCAGCCACTTCAAACGTGGTGAAGCGTTCATGACAAACCAGACACTGCCGACGACGACGTACTTGCGAACCTTCGCCGACCAGACGGGAATCAATGACTTTGGTATCAACAGCGGAACAAAATGGGCAATGCATGATGTGTCCTGACCAGTAATCCTTAAACGTAGCGACAGTTTACCCTGAATTAACGGACTAACCAAAACTCCTGATCCACGTTGCGAAGGGTTTCGCATCTCTTCCGGTAATAGGATGAAAAAAGCTGTCTCACCTATGACTTAGGCTTAATCGCAGCTAAACTCAGCAACAGGGATCAACGGATCAATGAATAAAAACATCGAAAGGGGAACCACAGACATGAGAACCCGATATCGCGTACTGAGCTTCCTGCCAGCGCTCATTTTGCTCGCAGGGTGCGCTGAACAGCGCCAGATGCCCAAATTGCAAAATCAGATAGGCCAGCTCAATCAGCAATTACAAACGCTGACCGATCAGGCCACGGCATTAGAGCGACAAAATGCGTTGAATTCCCAGTCCACCTCCGGCGTTTATTTACTGCCAGCAGCCCAAACCAGCACTGTTCTGGAAAGCAGTATTGGCAGACTCAACGTGTCGTTACGCAATATCGAGACGGAAGCGAACGGAACAAGCGCGTTGCTGCACATTCGCACACTTGATGCGAAGGGGCTACCAGCCTTTGGCGCACAGCTTGACTGGGGACGGCTCGATCCTGTGAGCGGGAAGCCTTTAGCTGGCGACACGCAAACACAGTCGTTTGTCGTCTCCCCTACTCTGTTACCAAAAGCCGAAGCGATTATTGAATTGCGCCTGAGCAACCTGTCGCCGGAAGAACTCGGCTTTGTTCGTTTACATCAGGTTCAGGAAATACAGAGTCCGCCACCGGTTGCCGCAACCGAGTCCCCCTAGTAAGCACATTTCCCAACGCTAAGATGCAAAAAACCCCGCAGCAATGCGGGGTTTTTTATGTTTACAGGCGGCAGATTAAGGCAGGATAGACGGTTGATCCGCACCTTCTTTTTCCACTTTCTGAACGATCAGGTGTTCACGCTTCATACCCAGTTTCAGCGCCAGAGCGGAAGAAACGTAGATAGAAGAGATCGTACCGATGATCACACCGATAAACATCGTCAACGAGAAGCCATGCAACAATGCGCCACCGAAGACCATGAGGATCACAATCATCGCCAACGTGGTCGCCGATGTGATGATGGTACGATGCAACGTCTGTGTCAGAGAGATGTTGGTAATCTCGTAAGGTGTGCCACGACGAATCTTACGGAAGTTCTCACGAATACGGTCAGATACCACGATCTTATCGTTAAGTGAATAACCAATTACCGACATCAGCGACGCAATGATCGTTAGGTCAATCTCAATAGAGAACAGAGACAGCAGACCCATCGTGATGATCGTATCGTGCGCCAAAGCCAGTACGGCACTCATCGCCAGACGCCATTCAAAACGAAAACCGATATAAATGAGGATAGCAATCAGCGCAGACATTAGCGCCAATGCGCCCGCCTGTGCCAAATCACTCCCCACGCTCGGCCCGACAAACTCAATACGTTTCACCGTCGCATGCTGCTGGAAGGTATCGTTCACCACCTTCAGCACTTTGTTACCGAGCGCTTCGTTCTCGCTGCCAGAAACCGGTGGCATACGTACCATTACGTCACGGCTGCTACCGAAGTTCTGCACCTGCGGCTCTGAAAACCCGGAGGTCTCTAATGAACTACGCAGGACATCGAGATCGATAGGTTTCTCAAGGTTAATCTCAATGACCGTACCACCGGTAAAATCGAGTCCCCAGTTGAAACCACGTACACCCATAATCGCGATAGAAGCGATGATCAGCAAAGCGGAAATGGCAAATGCCAATGTGTCCCAGCGCATGAAATCATGGACTTTACGCCCATGATTGAGTTGTTCAATGTTGTATTCCTGTTCCTGTGCCACAACGCACTCCTAGATAGACAGCTTGTTGATACGTTTACCGCCGTAAAGCAGGTTAACGATGGCACGAGTACCGACGATCGCCGTAAACATTGAGGTCGCAATCCCAATCGCAGTCGTGATAGCAAACCCTTTGATAGAACCGGTACCAACCGCATACAGGATGATGACTTTAATCAACGTCGTGATGTTCGCATCAACAATCGAACTGAATGCACCTTTGTAGCCCTCATGAATGGCCTGTTGCACGGAGCGACCATTACTGAGTTCTTCTTTGATACGTTCGTTAATGAGTACGTTAGCATCGACTGCCACCGCCAGCGTAAGCACGATACCCGCGATACCCGGCATGGTCAGCGTCGCCCCTGGCAGCAGCGACATCACGCCGACAATCAACACCAGGTTAGCAACCAATGCACTGGTCGCAATGACACCAAACTTCTTGTAGAAGAAGACCATAAAGAGGATCGATGCGATCAAGCCCCACAAACAGGCTTCCAGCCCCTGAGTGATGTTTTGCATCCCCAGCGTTGGCCCAATGGTACGTTCTTCAACGATCTGAATCGGTGCAATCAGCGCACCCGCACGCAGCAGCAGAGAAAGCTGACGCGCTTCGTTCGGGTTATCAATGCCGGTAATACGGAAGCTGTTACCCAGTCGCGACTGAATCGTCGCTACGTTGATCACTTCTTCGTGTTTTTCCAATATCGAACGGCCAGTTGCATCTTTCTTGCCGCTGTCTTTGTATTCCACAAAGAGGGTCGCCATCAGCTTACCGATGCTGTCTTTGGTGAAGTTGGACATGGTGTTGCCACCCGCGCTGTCCAGAGAAATATTCACCTGAGGCTGGTTGTATTCATCCGTACTCGATGTCGAATCGGTAATATGGTCGCCCGTCAGAATCACACGCTTGAACAACACCACTGGTGAGCCGTCACGCATATTCTTCACTTCAGAGTCGCCCGGCACACGGCCGTTCGCCGCTGCGGTTGCGTCAGCATTACTGTTGACCAGACGGAATTCCAGCGTAGCGGTTGCACCAAGAATTTCTTTCGCGCGCGCCGTGTCCTGAATACCCGGCAACTCAACGACGATGCGATCGGCACCCTGACGCTGTACCAGAGGCTCAGCAACACCCAGTTGGTTCACACGGTTACGCAGGATATTGATGTTCTGCTGTACGGCGTATTCACGTGCTTCACGCAGACGTTCGTCAGACATCACTGCGCGTAGCAGGTTGCTGCCGCTGCTGCTGAGAACCAGATTACGGTGACGAGTCGTCAGATAGTTGATGCCCTCATCACGAGTTTGAGCATCACGGAAACGAATTTCGACACCGTAATTATCAATTTTACGCACGGAGGCATAAGGAATGTTCTTCTCACGCAGATCGCTGCGCAAAGAGTCCATGGTTTGTTCTTGTAGTTTACCCAGCGCCGTATCCATATCCACTTCCATCAGGAAGTGAACGCCGCCGCGCAGGTCAAGCCCCAGTTTCATCGGTTCAGCGCCCAACAACCGCAGCCAGGTTGGCGTAGCAGGTGCCAGGTTAAGTGCAACCACGAACTTTTCGCCCAGCTCATTAACGAGCGCTTCACGCGCACGGAGCTGAACATCAGGGTTAGAGAAGCGAGCCAGAATTGCACCGTTTTCCAATGCAATCGACTTACTGGTAATGTTCTGTTCTTTTAAAACATTCTGGACTTGGATCAGCGTCGTTTCGCTGGCGGCGGTTCCCCGCGCGCCAGTAACTTGTACCGCCGGATCCTCACCATATAGGTTAGGAAGTGCGTAGAGCAGGCCGACAAAAAACACCACGACCAGCATCAGGTACTTCCACAAAGGATAACGATTTAACACGGCAGTTCCCTTCGGGAAAATCGGAAATTACAGGGCCTTAATCGTGCCCTTCGGCAGCACGGCAGCCACGAAATCACGTTTGATAACCACTTCATTGGTCTCGTTCAACGCAATCGCAATATAGCCAGTTTCGGACACTTTGGTTACGCGACCAACCAGACCACCGGTCGTTAAAACTTCATCGCCCTTGCCGATAGAATCCATTAACTTTTTGTGTTCCTTGGCGCGTTTTTGCTGAGGACGCAGGATCATAAAGTAGAAAATCAGACCAAAAACGGCCAGCATAATAACCAGAGAGTACGGGCTTCCCTGAGCCGAAGCGCCAGTTGCAGCTACAGCATCGGAGATGAAAAGACTCATTTAAATATCCTCTTTTTTGTCAAAAGATAAGCTATCAAAAAGATAAGTTATCAACCTTATAATCGTAAAAACGCTTCACAACAAAATACAATTCATAACAAGATACAATGCATAGCAAACGGACTATCAGCTGCTTGCGGCAACGTCTTTTTCAGCAAGCGGCGGAACCGGTTTGCCTATGCGTTGGTAAAAATCCACCACAAAGTGCTCTAATTTACCCTCTTCAATGGCCTGGCGTAAACCTGCCATTAAACGCTGATAATAACGCAAGTTATGAATGGTATTGAGTCGTGCTCCGAGTATTTCGTTGCAACGGTCAAGATGATGCAAGTAGGCGCGGCTATAATTGCGACACGTGTAGCAATCACAGTGTTCATCCAGCGAGCTGACATCATCTTTATGCTTCGCATTACGGATTTTCACTACGCCATCAGTCACGAAGAGATGCCCGTTACGTGCGTTGCGCGTTGGCATCACACAGTCAAACATATCGACACCGCGGCGGACACCTTCGACTAAATCCTCCGGCTTGCCAACGCCCATCAAGTAGCGCGGTTTATCTTCTGGAATCTGCGGGCAAACGTGCTCCAGAATACGGTGCATATCTTCCTTCGGCTCACCGACAGCCAAACCGCCCACAGCGTACCCATCAAAGCCAATGTCTACCAGCCCTTTTACGGATACATCACGTAAATCTTCGTAAACACTTCCCTGAATAATACCGAACAGCGCATTTTTATTCTCCAGCTCATCAAAACGCTGACGGCTGCGTTTTGCCCAGCGCAGTGACATCTCCATAGAGCGCTTGGCGTAATCCCAATCGGCAGGGTACGGCGTACACTCATCAAAGATCATGACGATGTCGGAACCGAGATCGTGCTGAATCTCCATCGATTTTTCCGGGCTAAGGAAAATCGAGTCCCCGTTGATCGGGTTACGGAAATGCACGCCCTGTTCGGTAATCTTGCGAATATCGCCGAGGCTGAACACCTGAAAACCGCCGGAGTCCGTCAGAATCGGGCCGTGCCAGTTCATGAAGTCGTGCAGATCGCCATGCAGCTTCATGATTTCCTGACCGGGACGCAGCCACAAATGGAACGTATTGCCGAGCAGAATCTGTGCGCCGGTCTCTTTCACTTCTTCCGGCGTCATGCCTTTCACCGTGCCGTACGTCCCCACGGGCATAAAAGCCGGGGTTTCTACTACGCCACGTTCAAAAATCAATCTACCGCGTCGCGCACGGCCGTCCGTTGTTTGTAATTCGTACTTCACTTAGCCTCCAGCATCAGAAAAACAGTCTGATGGTAATGATGTATTAACGCCTGACAGAGCGTGGTCTGTGGCGTTCCTATTATGTGGAAAGTGGGTTTAGCCCACGTTTTCCTGTTCGGCCATCGGATTGTGCGTAATAAACATCGCATCACCGTAGCTGAAAAAACGATATTGCTCTGCCACCGCCTGGCGGTAGGCAGACATCGTGTTCTGGTAACCGGCAAAGGCCGACACCAGCATGATTAACGTCGATTCGGGTAAATGGAAATTGGTCACCAGCGCATCGATAATGCGGTAGTGATAGCCTGGATAGATGAAAATTTTGGTATCGCCGAAGAACGGTTCGATCGCCGCGTTCTGGCTGGCCTGCGCGGCACTTTCCAGTGAACGTACCGAGGTAGTACCAACGGCGATCACACGATTTCCCCGCGCTTTGCACGCCAGAACAGCATCAACGACGTCCTGCGGCACTTCGGCATATTCGGCGTGCATAATGTGATCTTCAATCGTATCGACGCGCACAGGCTGGAAAGTCCCCGCCCCGACGTGCAGCGTAACGAACGCCATGTCGATGCCCTTCTCGCGCAGCGCGGCCAACATCGGCTCATCAAAGTGCAAGCCCGCCGTCGGTGCCGCTACGGCGCCCGGACGTTGGCTATACACCGTCTGATAAAGCTCACGGTCGGCATCTTCATCCGGTCTGTCGATATACGGTGGTAACGGCATATGGCCGATATCATTCAGGATCGATAGAACATCACGATCATCATCGAAATGCAGCTCGAATAGCGCATCGTGGCGAGCGGTCATCGTGGCCTTGACGCTTTCGTCATCGCCCAGAAGCAGTTCCGTACCCGGTTTTGGCGCTTTTGACGCCCGAACGTGCGCGAGTACCCGATGGTCATCCAGCACACGCTCAACCAGTACTTCCAGTTTGCCGCCGCTGGCTTTACGACCAAACAGACGAGCAGGAATCACGCGCGTATTGTTGAATACCAGCAGATCGCCGGGATTCAGTTTATCCAGCAAATCGGTAAACACGCCGTGCGTCAGATTTCCCGTCGGCCCGTCCAGCGATAGCAGGCGGCACCCACTGCGTTCCGCTTGTGGATAATGGGCAATCAATGATTCAGGAAGTTCAAACGAAAAATCGGTAACACGCATGGCAATTCACTTAGCTGTAATACATTAAAAATGGGCGGCCTAGTCTAGAGCCGCAAGCGCATGGCTGCAAGAAATAAGCACCTGAGTCGTGGAATGCATGATATCCAATAGAAAAGGTATATACTGTCACGATGAATTTTCTTGCCCACCTCCATCTAGCCACGCTGGCCGACAGCTCCCTATTAGGTAATCTGATGGCGGATTTCGTGCGCGGTAACCCACAAGACAGCTACGCTGACGAGATCGTCGCGGGTATTCGTCTGCATCGTCGTGTTGATTCGCTGACCGACAGCCTGCCGGAAGTCAAACAGGCGCGTCAGTATTTCAGCGATGAATTCCGCCGCGTTTCGCCGATTACGTTGGATGTGCTGTGGGATCACTATCTTGCACGTCACTGGCTACAGCTGGTGCCGGACACGCCCTTGCAAGCCTTTATCGACGAGGCGCAATCACAAATCGAGCCGCATCTGGCGCAAACGCCGGAACGCTTTCAGAACCTGAATCGCTATCTGTGGCCGGAACGCTGGATGACCCGTTACGCAGAGCTGCCGTTTATCGCCGATGTGCTGCACAGAATGTCGGTACGCCGTCCGAAACTGGCTGCGCTGTCCGGCTCTTTTCAGGATATCGAGCAGCACTATCATCAATTTGAAACACTCTTCTGGCAGTTTTATCCACGGATGATGCAATTAGCGAAAGCGCAGCAGCTGTAAGATCGCGACTTTTCCGTTTTTCTACGCGGCGTATTGTCCTTTCCATCAAAAGGGTTAATCTAGCCCCTTGAAAGGAAATAGCGATGAGTTCAATAGACAGAAACTATCTCATTGATTGGTCTCTTTGCCTGTATTCACTTAGGCAGAGTCCCTATACTACTCGCTGTTTTTTATATCATCCGATCATTAACCGCTATCTACAGGAGTAATTATGGTCCTGGTAACTCGTCAAGCCCCAGACTTCACCGCAGCTGCCGTTTTAGGCAGTGGCGAAATCGTCGAAAATTTCAACCTGAAGAAGCACATCAACGGTAAAGCTGCCGTGATCTTCTTCTGGCCGATGGACTTCACCTTCGTTTGTCCGTCAGAGCTGATTGCTTTCGATCACCGCTATGCCGAGTTCAAGAAACGCGGTGTAGAAGTGGTTGGCGTTTCCTTCGACTCCGAGTTTGTTCACAACGCATGGCGTAAAACCCCTGTGGACAAAGGCGGCATCGGCGAAGTGCAATACGCGATGGTTGCTGACATCAAGCGCGAAATCCAGAAGGCCTACGGCATTGAGCACCCAGAAGCCGGTGTTGCACTGCGTGGTTCTTTCCTGATCGACAAAAACGGCGTAGTTCGTCACCAGGTAGTGAACGATCTGCCGCTGGGTCGTAACATCGATGAAATGCTGCGTACCGTTGATGCCCTGCAATTCCACGAAGAGCACGGCGAAGTGTGCCCAGCGCAGTGGGAAAAAGGGAAATCCGGTATGGGCGCGTCACCAGACGGCGTAGCAAAATACCTGTCTGAGAACGCAGACAAGCTGTAATTCCTCATCCTGCCGACATGGCAATATGATGACCAAGCCAGTCGCGATGCGACTGGCTTTTTCTTTGCCCGCAAGTTATTCATCTGTTCTTCTTCACCTCTCACCGTCTCTTCCCTGCGATATCTTAAATAATACAAAAGGTTGACTAGGGGCGCTAAATCCTTAGCCTTAAAGCCACATCGTGTTAATGCACGACAGATTCACTGGAATAAAAGGAGAACGCATGCAACAAAATCTCGCGCTATGGCTGAGAGAAGCTGGAATACAACACGCTAGCCTCATTGCGTTACTGATTGTTCTTGGGCTGATATTGCTCATTTCTGCCGTCATCCACCTGATTTTTCATCAGGTTGTGCTGAAAAGAATGGTACTGCGCTCACTCAATAAGCCGGGAAAAACCGAGGGACACGGGTGGAAGCAGGCGCTGACGCAACACAACTTGTTTAACCGGCTGGCCTTCTTGCTACAAGGGGTGATCCTGAATATTCAGGTCTTTGTGTGGCTTCCCTCGCAGAGTGAAACCCGTGAAGCACTCATCATCTGTTCCCAGGTGTGGATCATGGTTTTTGCTCTGCTGTCCTTGTTCTCGCTCCTCGATGTTCTGCTCAACGTTTCCGCCCGTACCAAAGTCGCCAGCCAGCTGCCGCTGCGCGGTATCTTCCAGAGCCTGAAACTGATTGCCACCATCGTCATCAGCATTATGGTGGTGTCACTGCTCATCGGGAAATCGCCGCTGATTCTGATCAGTGGACTAGGCGCGATGGCCGCCGTCCTGATGTTGGTGTTCAAAGATCCGATTATGGGATTGGTCGCGGGCATCCAACTCTCCGCCAATGACATGTTAACGCTGGGAGACTGGCTCGAAATGCCGAAATACGGCGCTGACGGAGCCGTTATCGATATCGGGCTGACAACGGTAAAAGTGAGAAACTGGGACAATACCGTCACCACGATTCCCACCTATGCGTTAGTCTCCGATTCTTTTAAGAACTGGCGTTCGATGTCCGAATCTGGGGGCAGGCGTATCAAGCGCAGTATCAATATCGATACCACCAGCGTGCATTTTATGACGGAAGACGAGCAGGCGCGATTGCTGCGCAGCAAGCTGCTGTCGCCTTATATTCAGAACAAGAAGAGTGAACTGGATCAGCATAATGCCCAGTCCGACTCCGACCTGACATCACCGCTGAACGGCCGTCGTTTGACGAATTTAGGCACCTTCCGCGCTTACCTTCAGGTTTATCTGCGCACGCATCCGGGTATTCATAAAGGGATGACGCTGATGGTACGGCAGCTTGCGCCAACGTCAGAAGGGGTACCGCTGGAGATTTATGCGTTTACCAACACAACCGCCTGGGTCGATTATGAAAGCATTCAGTCTGATATTTTCGACCATATCTTTGCGATCTTACCGGAGTTCGATCTCCGCATTCATCAAATCCCAACCGGCCACGATATGCGAGTCATGGCGCAGCAAATGACTACGCCGAAAGCGTAAAAATAGGCACAAAAAAATGCTCCAATGGAAGCGCAGAGGTTGCTAATAAAGTCCGTAGTGCGGGAGTAACGAATAGATCGTAAAGACGCTGCAAGTACGTCCATGTAAGCTCGGCTTGCGCCATCCATGGCGCAAACGCTTTACTCTTCTATTTCGTTACTCCCGTTTTCGTTCGACAAAAAGGTTTGTCAACGGACAGTCTGAGCGCTTCTTCTGATAGCAAGCGACTAACTTAATTCTGTGCCGCTACCGCGTTCTGACGCTTCTTCTTCCAGACATAGCCCACTAAAAGCAGCAATATCCAGATGATGCCGACATACAGTGACACGCGCGTGTCCGGGAAGTAGCCAATCAACCCGATGATAAAGAACAGGAAGACAATACCGAACACGGAGGTCACGATGCCGCCGCGCAGTGGGAACGCCAGCGCCTTCACTTCATCCGGGCTCAGACGACGGCGGAAGGCGATCTGAGAAAACAGAATCATGATCCACACCCACACCGTCGCAAAGGTGGCCAGTGAAGCAATCACCAGGAAAACTTTACCGGGCATAATGTAATTCAGATACACCGCCACCAGCAGCGCCATCATCATCACAACAACCGTGACCCACGGGATACCTCGCTTGGAAATACGGCTAAACACCTTCGGTGCATGCCCCTGCTCCGCCATCCCGTGCAGCATACGGCCAACGCCGAAAACATCGCTGTTAATCGCCGACAGCGACGCGGTAATCACAACAAAATTCAGGATACCTGCCGCCGCCGTAATACCCATATGCTGGAACGTCAGCACGAACGGGCTTCCGTTGGTGCCTACCTGATTCCATGGGTAAATTGACATAATGACGAACAGCGTACCGACATAGAACACCAGAATACGCCATGGCACAGAGTTAATCGCGCGAGGGATAGACTTCTGTGGGTCTTTGGCCTCACCGGCCGTAATCCCGATAATCTCCACGCCGCCATACGCAAACATCACCAGTTGCAGCGACAGAATCATCCCCATCACACCGTTACTGAAGAACCCGCCATTGCTCCAGAGGTTGTGGATCCCCGTCGGTTCCCCCCCGTTGCCAATACCCCAAATGATGATGCCGATCCCGGCCGCGATCATGATGATAATGGTGGCGACTTTGAAGAAAGAGAGCCAAAACTCCAGTTCACCAAAGGCTTTCACATTCATCAGGTTAATGGCACCAATAATGAGCACTACACTCAGAACCCACACCCAGTGAGGCACGGCAGGGAACCAGACGCCCATGTAGATGCCAAACGCGGTCACATCGGCAATGGCGACAATTAGCATCTCAAAGCAGTAGGTCCAGCCGGTGATATATCCCGCCAATGGCCCGAGGTAATCTTGCGCATAGCGAGAAAACGAACTGGACTGCGGGTTGTGTACCGACATTTCGCCCAGAGCGCGCATGATGATATACGCGACAACCCCACCGATCAGATAAGCCAGTAACACGCTGGGGCCAGCCATTTGGATCGCACTTGCGGAACCATAAAAAAGACCGGTTCCGATCGCAGAGCCAAGGGCGATAAAGCGAATATGCCGCGTGCTTAACCCACGCTTGAGCTTGGAAGATGGTTGTTCCATTGATAAGCAACCCTGTCTTATAGAAAGAAAAACATTACAAAAAGAAAAACCACAGGCAAATACCTGTGGTGCATAAACCCAACCTTGTGCTGGAGCAGTACGCTATCCCTACCGCCCCAGCGCTATCAGGCATTAACGATATTATTGATGTACCGTCACTTCCTGACGGCCACAAAGTCTGTCGTAAATTACCGCAACCAGTAAGATCAGCAGTGACGGAGGCAGCCAGGCCAACCCTTGCTCACTCAGCGGCAGGTTGAGGCTCCACTCTGGCAACAGCGATTTGAAGGCCGACGATTTTATACCATCAATCATGCCAAATAACAGACTGACTAACATGACGGGGGCCACAATACGTGAAGCGCTATTCCACCAACGCAGCGTAAAGCTCAATAAAACCAGGATGATACACGGTGGATAAATCGCCGTCAGTACAGGAATGGAAAGTTGAATCAGATGGCTCAAGCCCAGATTAGACACCACCATCGAGAACGTTCCCAACACAAACACCAGCGTGCGGTAAGACAACGGCAGGTATTGCGCAAAGAATTCCGCACAGGCACAGGTCAGCCCCACCGCCGTCACCAGACACGCGATGAAGATTAACAACGCCAGGAAGCTGCTTCCCATGTTACCGAACGAATGTTGCACATAGGCGTGGAGAATTTCTGCGCCGTTCTGCGCCTGCGGCACCAGTTCACCACTGACGGAACCGAGCTGGAACAGGCTCAAATAGACTAATGTCAGACCGATCCCCGCAATTAATCCTGCCCACATGGTGTAACGCGTCAGTAGCACGGAGCTGGTCACCCCACGCGAGCGCGCCGCATTGACGATCACGATACCGAATACCATCGCGCCCAGCGTATCCATCGTCAGATAACCGTTGACGAAACCATTAGAGAACGGCAGTTGCTCATACGTTTCTGTCGCCGGGATAGGCGAACCGGCAGGCCACAGCACTGCAGCAATGCCCAGTACCGCCAGCGCAATGATCTTTAACGGTGCCAATACATGGCCGACCGTATCCAGCAGTTTGCCCGGATACAGGGAAATCGCGATCACAATGGCAAAATAAATCAGGCTATAAATCAGCAGCGGAGAGGCTCCGTTGCCGACCAAAGGAGCAAGACCGACTTCAAACGACACGGTTGCCGTGCGCGGCGTGGCGAACAGTGGCCCAACGGCCAAATAGCACACGGTAGCCAGAACAACACCGGCCTTTTTACCAATCGGCGAGCTGAGCGCATCAACGCCACCGCCAACCCGGGCCAGCGCGATCACGGTCAACACAGGTAGACCAACCGCCGTTAGCAGAAAGCCGAGCGCTGCGGTCCAAACGTGCTCTCCCGCCTGCAATCCCACCATCGGCGGGAAAATAATATTTCCTGCCCCCACGAACAAAGCAAAGGTCATAAAACCTAATGCCACGATATCTTTGGAAGTTAAACGATGACTCATAGTTATGTCGTGTTGCCTGTATCAAATCGATAAAAAGAAAACGCGCTGTTTATCGCCGCCAGAAGCCATTCACAAGGGGCTAGCTCGAAGCAGACGCCAGCACTCTGGAAACGCGAAAGATGGCGGTCATATACTCTAAATAATTCGAGTTTCAGGACAAAACGTTAACGTTTTGAACAGCGCTTGCGCTGACCCCAAAGGGGTGAGGCCACAAGGCCGAATAACGCGGCAAGCGAAGCAATCCCGATGAGCTTACTCAGGTAAGTGATTCGGGTGGCTGAACGCGGCCAACGCACATGCAACTTGAAGTATGACGAGTACAGAGGAGTTATTTTTTGCACAGCCATATTGGGTGCTAAGTAAAACGTTTATAGCGTAAAAAGACAAGCAGAGATCCAAAAACCAGAGTATATGGCCTAACTATGCCAAAAAATAAGAATATAAATTGGTTTATCCTGATTTGCATAACACATGATTTGCGCATTTATCGATATTTCATTGCAATAAAACTGACAAAAAACGGCATAAAATGCGTTGTTAAATCATAAAAAAAACATATTTCACAAAAATGCCGTGAGTGGAAAGCCGGATGACGGCCACAAAAAAGGCCGGATCGAATGATCCAGCCTCTGTATACCTGTTGCAGAGATAGCGCTACCTCATCGGTATCACCACACGCGATTGGCGATATCCACGACAAGCTTCAGCTTATTCCACTGCTGCTCTTCCGTCAGGCTATTGCCCTCTTCCGTTGAAGCAAAGCCACACTGCGGGCTTAAGCAAATCTGGCTGAGATCGACATATTTTGCCGCTTCCGCGATGCGCGCCTGCACGACTTCTGCCTCTTCCAGCTCACCGTTCTTCGTCGTGATCAGCCCCAGCACCACCTGCTGATGGCCTGGCTTCACAAAACGCAGTGGCTCAAATCCACCGGCTCTCTCGGTATCATATTCCAGGAAGAACGCATCAACATTCACTTCGCCAAACAGAATTTCTGCCACAGGCTCATACCCGCCTTCAGAAATCCAGGTTGAGCGGAAATTACCGCGACAGACATGTAAACCGATAACCAGATCCGCAGGCTTATCAGCCAGCGCTTTATTCAGCACATCAGCGTAGGTTCGCGCCAGCTGTGCCGGATCTTCACCACGTTCACGGATCTGGCGTTTTTGATCGTCAGAGCACAGGTAGGCCCATACGGTGTCATCCAGTTGCAGGAAGCGACAGCCTGCGTCATAAAATGCGTGAATCGCATCGCGCCAGGTTTGTGCCAAATCGTCGAAATAATCCGCCAGATCGGGATAAACCGTCGCATCAATCGCTTTGCGGCCGCCGCGGAAATGCATCACGCTAGGGCTTGGAATCGTCATTTTAGCGACGGCATCGCCAGAAATGCTGTTCAGATAACGGAAATGATCGAGCATCGGATGCTGGGGATTGAAACTCACTTTATCCACGACGCGAATCGCATGGGATTTGGTCTGAATACCGTTGAATTGAATACCGTGATCGGCTTCGTAGCGCTCCACGCCGTTCAAGTCGGCAAAAAAATCGAAATGCCACCAGGCACGACGCAGTTCACCATCCGTCACAACCTGCAGGCCCGCTTCACGCTGCTTTTCTACCACCCGCAGAATCTCACGATCTTCTATGTTACGCAGCGCGGTATCATCAATTTCACCCGCCTGATGCTGAAGACGTGCTTCCTTAATCGCTGCTGGACGCAAGAAACTGCCGACGCTATCGGCACGGAAAGGGGATAAGGTATTCGCCATATGTCGCTCCTGACATGTTGCCAGCACCAATCTTCGGGAAAGAAGCGTACTGGCAGATAGTTTCAATATGAAATATTTGCCCAGAGGGATAGTTACATTTAATCTTATTTAGCCATCTGGACGTCTAAATTTAAAACTATCCTGTCACGTGGCGAATCACAGGGCAATGGAAGAATTTTCACGTCACATGAAGAAAGTTCATGTGACGTGAAAACATCACAAATTCGTAGTGGAAAGAGGAATTATTGCGGCAGGCCAACCTGCTGACGCGCCTGACGACGCGTTTCTTCCGGCAGCGGTAAATAACCATCCTGATTCACCAGCGACTGCCCCGTTTCGGACAGCACACGATCTAAAAATGCCGCCGTCAGCGCTTCCAGCGGTTGGCTGGGCGCTTTGTTTACATAGATATAGAGATAGCGGGTGTAGGGATACAAACCGCTGCGGATATTTTCAGTCGAGGGGTAGATGTAGTCGGTGCCTTGTGCGGCTAACGGCAGCATTCTCACGCCGCTGGTACGAAAACCCACGCTGGCATAGCCGATGGCATCGGTTGACGCCGCAACCGCTTGTACCACAGACGCTGACCCCGGTAACTCATTAACCTGAGGAAGGAAATCGCCACGGCATAGCGCCTTTTGCTTAAAGAACCCATAGGTTCCCGACGCAGAGTTTCGTCCATAGCGCAGTAGCGTGCGCTTTTCCCAACTGCCGTGCAGGCCGACATCCCCCCACTGCTTTATAGGCTGGTGGTTACCGCAGCGCTGCGTAATTGAAAAGATGGCATCCAGTTGCGACAAATTCAGCCCAGGTAACGGGTTATCCTGATTGACCAGCACAACCAGCGCATCCATTGCCACCGGCACCGCCAGCGGCGGATAGCCATAGTGCTGGACGAACGCCTCAATTTCGCTGGCCTTCATCGCCCTGCTCATCGGCCCAAGCTGCGCGGCACCGGATGCCAGAGATGTCGGCGCAGAGGACGACCCGGCGGCCTGAATCTGTAAATTCACGTTAGGGTAATGCTGGCTGAAATCCGCCGCCCAAAAGGCCATCAGGTTAGCCAGCGTATCCGACCCCGCGCTGGAGAGGTTACCCGCCAGCATCTGACGAGGCTGTGCGGAGCACAACGCGCTGAGCAGCAGTAAAAAAGCGCCCGCGATACGAGTGGCGGATGTCATAGATAGCGTTTTCCGTCAGGCTGAAGGTTTCACCGTATTTTCAGCCAGAGAGGCAGGGACAATCAACCGATTCGGCAACGTAAAGACAAAACGTGAGCCCAGACCATCCTCACTCATGATCTCCAGACGAGAATCATGATGGCTGAGCGCATGCTTCACAATCGCCAGCCCCAGCCCGCTGCCGCCCGTTTGTCGTGAGCGCGCCTTATCCACCCGATAAAAACGTTCCGTCAGGCGCGGCAAGTGCTCGGCCGCAATGCCCGGCCCGTTATCGCTGACCTGAAATTGCGCACCCTGTGGGATCTTCTGCCAGCAGACTTCGATACGCGTTCCCGCTGGCGTATGGTTGACCGCGTTATACACCAGATTGGATACCGCACTGCGCAGCTGTTCTTCATTACCAAACACGCGGAGGCTTTCGTTCACACGAAAGACGATCTCATGACGCCCCTGACTCAGCGTCTGCGCTTCACGCTGCAATACGCGCAGCATCAACGGAATATCGACCTTTTCATTCAGATCGATTGCCGTCGCCGCCTCAATACGGGACAGGGTCAGCAGCTGTTTGACCAGCCCGTCCATGCGTCGGGTCTGCTCCTGCATGGTATTCAGCGCTTTTCCTCGTAGCGCCGCATCCAGCGTTTCTTCCTGCATCATTTCCAGATAGCCCTGCAACACCGTCAGCGGCGTACGCAGTTCATGGCTCACATTGGCAAAAAAGTTACGTCTGGCGCCTTCAAGCTGGTGCATTTGCGTAATATCACGCGCCACCATCAATAGCTGGCCTTCAGAATAGGGCATCACGCGGAATTCAACATGGTGGGAATTATTCAACTGTAGCGTGAGAGGACGGCTAAAATCCTGTCCTTTCATGTAATTCGTGAATTCGGGATAGCGCAATAAGTTGAGGATATTCTGACCGTTATCCTCCGGCCAGCGGAAATTCAGCAGATGCTGCGCCAGATGATTACACCAGAAGATCGTTCCTTCTTCGGTGGTGATCACCACAGCATCGGGCAAGGATTCGGCACCGCTGCGAAACCGCTTGATCAGGAGCGCTAGCTCACGGCGTCGGCGTCGATTACGCAACTGCATCTGATAGAGCCCGTAAAACAGCGGCTCCCAGCTCCAGCGACCGGGCGGTGGCGTCATGCTGCGGTCAACCCACAGCCAATAAGAGAGTTTTAGCTGGTTATAAAAATTCCAGCACAGTAAGCCTAATACGGCGACCAGCAGAAACCAGGGCAGATAGCCAAAAATCAGCCCCAGCAGTAAAGCGGGCAAACAAAAAAAAGCTAGCTCCAATGCCAGCCTTTTCCAGGATAAACGTTCTAGCACGTTAATGTGTCTCCGGTTACGATCACCTCAGTAACGCGTTGAAAAACGGTAGCCCGTTCCCCGAACGGTTTGCACCATTTTGTCATGTCCGCTGGTTTCCAGCGCTTTACGCAGGCGACGAATATGGACGTCGACAGTACGATCCTCAACATAAACGTTAGTGCCCCAAACGTGATTCAGCAACTGTTCCCGGCTATAAACACGTTCAGGATGCGTCATAAAGAAATGCAGCAGTTTAAATTCCGTCGGCCCCATGTCCAACGCGTGCTCTTCGGTCGTCACACGATGTGAGGAAGGATCGAGGCTCAGGCCACGCATTTCAATCACTTCTTCCACCGCCATCGGTGAAATGCGGCGCATAACGGCTTTGATACGCGCCACCAATTCTTTGGGTGAAAACGGTTTGGTAATGTAATCATCCGCACCCACTTCAAGCCCGCGCACGCGGTCTTCTTCTTCGCCGCGCGCGGTTAACATCATCACCGGAATATCACGCGTCAGCGCCTCGCGCTTCATATGCTTGATGAATTGCAGGCCCGACCCGCCTGGCAGCATCCAGTCCAATAACACCAGTTCTGGGAATGGCTCCGACAGTTGCGTTACCGCGCTGTCATAGTCTTCAGCTTCAACGGGTTGATAACCATTTTGTTCCAGTACAAAGCAGACCATTTCACGAATTGGTGCTTCATCTTCCACGACTAATATGCGTTTTGCCATTGTTAATCCTGTCGTTAATCATCGTCGCTGTTAGCAGGCGGAGGCATTATGCGTCAGTTTTATGACAGATTTATGAAAAACGCACGGACCGCTCTGCACGATTGTTACAGCGCGTACATCCGATTTTTCGAGCCGCTTTCCAAACGTCTGATTCCACCGCGACAGCCTCCATCCCTGCTATATATAATCATGGCATTACGATGACAAAGCACCAGGGCGACGACACACCCTTTCACATAATAAATAATGACAACGTCATCCACCGCCACGCGGTATGAATATCGAGAGAACACGATGCGCATTATCCACACCGCCGATTGGCATTTAGGGCAATATTTTTATACCAAAAGCCGCGCTGCTGAGCATCAGGCTTTTCTGAACTGGCTTATTGTTCAGGTGGAACAACACCAGGTCGATGCCATTATCGTTGCTGGCGATATTTTTGATAACGGTTCGCCCCCCAGCTATGCGCGGGAAATGTATTATAGCTTCGTGGTCGCGCTACAGCGCACAGGCTGCCAGCTCATCGTTCTCGGCGGTAACCACGATTCTGTCGCGATGCTAAATGAATCTCGCGAGCTGCTGGCCTGTCTGAACACGCAAGTGATTGCCTGCGCCAGCGGCGAACCAGCCCAACAGGTGCTCCTACTAGAAAACCGTCAAAGGCAGCCCGGCGCCCTGCTCTGCGCGATTCCTTTTTTACGTCCACGTGATGTGTTAACCAGCAAAGCTGGGCAATCCGGGGATGAAAAACAGCTGGCGCTACAGGGAGCGATTACCGCGCACTACCAGCAGTGTTACCAATTGGCTTATCAAAAACGCGACGAACTTGGCCTGCCGCTGCCGATTATCGCAACCGGGCACCTGACGACGATTGGCGCAACCGCCTCAGAATCCGTACGCGATATCTATATTGGTACGCTCGATGCCTTTCCTGCACAGGCTTTTCCGCCTGCGGATTATATCGCGCTCGGCCATATTCACCGCCCGCAGCGCGTGACCCAAAGCGAGCACATTCGCTACAGCGGTTCGCCCATCCCGTTGAGTTTTGATGAGCTAAACAGCGAGAAATCCGTCTGTCTGGTGAGCTTTGTACCCGATGTACCACCGCAAACGCCTCCGCAGATAGACATCCTGCCGATTCCCATGACTCAGCCGATGCAGCTGATTAAAGGTAGCCTGAGCGATATTGAACAACAGTTGAGCACCTTCAAGAACCATCAGGGCGATAAACCCGTGTGGTTGGATATCGAGATCAACACGCAAGATTATCTGAGCGACATGCAAAAACGCATTCAGGCGATGACCGAGAACCTGCCCGTGGAGGTACTGCTGCTGCGCCGCACGCGTGAACAGCGCCTACAGGCAATTACCCGACAGGACAAGGAAACGCTAAACGAACTGAGCGTACATGACGTTTTTGAACGTCGTCTGGTAACGGAGACAGATATGGAAGATAGCCGCCAACAGCGGGTTCGAACGCTGTTTAATCAGGTTATTGATGAACTGGAAAATAGCGAGACGGCCAAATGAAGATTCTCAGTCTGCGCTTAAAAAACCTTAATGCGTTGAAAGGCGAATGGAAGATCGATTTCACGCAGGAGCCATTTTCCAGCAACGGCTTATTTGCCATTACCGGCCCGACCGGCGCGGGGAAAACCACGCTGCTAGATGCGATCTGTCTGGCGCTGTACCACGAAACACCACGGCTTGGCCTGCTTTCCGCCAGCCAGAATGACCTGATGACGCGTAACACCGCTGAGTGCCTTGCCGAAGTCGAGTTTGAGGTGAAAGGCGTCGGATATCGCGCCTTCTGGAGCCAGCGTCGGGCAAGAAACGCCCCAGACGGCAATTTGCAGTCTCCAAAGGCCGAACTTGCGCTCATTGAAGACGGCAAGATTCTGTGTGAAAAGCTCAATGATAAGAAAGAGATGATCACGCAGCTCACTGGGCTGGATTTCGGCCGCTTCACGCGATCCATGATGCTGTCACAAGGCCAGTTTGCCGCCTTCCTCAACGCCAAAGCAGACGACCGAGCGGAACTGCTGGAAGAGCTGACAGGCACGGACATTTACGGCCTGATTTCCGAACGCGTCTATAACAAGCACAAGCAGGCAAACGTCGCACTGAGCACGCTACAGGCGCGCGCATCAGGCATTCAGCTTTTAACCGACGACCAGCGTCAGCAGGTGGAAGAACAGCTTGCTGAGCTGCTCCAGCAAGAGCAACGGGGCAACATCGAACGTGAGCAAGCGCTGACTACGCTGCGCTGGTTTGAGCAACTGACGCAGCAGCACACGCAGCGAACCAACACGCAGGCGCAACATGCAAGCGCCGAATCCGCCATTCAGCAGGCTAAACCGCAGCTCGACAGGTTAACTCACAGCGAACCGGCAGAAAAACTGAGGCCACTACATCAGGAACGAGAGCGCTATCGACAGGAATCTCTCACGCTGGCACAGCGTATTGAACAACTGACCGGGAAGCAGGCCGCCGAACAGTTCACGTTAACCGCGCTACGCCAGCAGGAAGAAAAAGCCGAGCGGGATGTGAGCGAGCACAAACGGGTACGGCAGCAGCAAGAGCAGGTAATCAACGAACAGGTGGTGCCACTTGACCATCGCATTGCCACGCTGGAGCAGCAAAAAGCGCAGCAGCAGGACGAACTGGCAAAAACGCAGGCTCGTCTGCACGCCGATGAAAGTAAACAAACCCAGACGGCAGCGGAACAGCAGCAGGCTACACAGCAGCTTGAACAGATCCAGTCTTACCGCCAGCAACACGCGCATCATCAGCAGTGGGGAGAACAACTTCCTCTGTGGCGCACCCAGTTTCGGCAATTGCGCCAGCTTCAGGACGAGCAAGAGAAGCTGAAGCAAAAACAGGCGCAACATACCGCACAGTCGACAACGCTACAGCAAGAAACGGTGACCCTGGCAGCACAGCAGCGTGAACAACAAGCGATCGTTGATGCTGCCCGTCAGCAGTTCATGCAACACGATGAAACACGGCAACAGCAGGAAGCGCACCAGCCGCTTTCCATCCTGCACCAGCGGTTCAATCAACGCATTGACCAGCATGCTGAACGCCAACGACTCGCGACAATCAGCGACCAGTTCCAGCGTCTGCATGTTCGCAAGCAACAGTACCTCGCCAAACAGAATGAGATACAAGGGCATATCAGCCAGTCAGAAATCTTAAAGAAACAGCAGCAATCCGAGCATGAGCAGCGAAGCCAGCATCTGGTCGATCTGGAAACGGTGCATCGGCAGGAAGAGCGTATCGTTAAGCTGGAAGCCGAACGCCAGCGGCTACAGGCCAGAGAAGCGTGCCCGCTATGTGGTTCAACCGAGCATCCAGCCATCGAACGCTATCAGGCGCTGCAACCGTCTGAAACCCAGCAGCGACTGACGGCGCTACAGCAGGACGTGAACCAGTTAACGACAGCGCTGGCAAATACGGCTGCACAGTTGGCCTCGCTAGCGCAACAGCAGGAACTGTTGCAACAGGAGATCGCTCAGATCGATAGCGAGCATCACGCCCTGCTGCAACAGTGGAAAGATGTCAGTGAGCGCTTACAAGTTAACTACACGTTGGAACAACCAGATGAGGTCGCAGCCTGGCTTGCGCAGAATGAAGCTGAAGAACAGGCTATTCGACAGCAGATTACCGCACGCGAGCAATTGCAAAAACAGTGGCAGGAAAGTAAGGATTTACTGACTGCCGCAGAGGCATTGCAGCGGGAACTCGACCAGAAAATCGCGCTGAATACCCAGCAGCAAGCCTCGCTAAACGTTACGCAGCAAGAACTCGATCAATCGCTGCAAAACGTGCACCAGCAGATCACGCAGCATACTCAGGAAATCACGCAGACGCTGGCAACCTTAAACCTTCCTCTGCCTGAGGCCGATGCCCAGAACGACTGGCTGGCTCAGCGCGAGAATGAGTGGCAAGACTGGAAAATCAAAGAGCAGGAGCAATCTCGCCTAGCTCCTCTCTTAGCCACGCTACAAAGCGATCTTCACCATCTGAATCGCAGCGTGACAGAGGCGAGACAACTGATCCAAACACAGCAACAGCAGTTGGAACAGTACCTCACGCAACTCAACACAAACCAACAAGAGCGGCTGGCGTTGTTTGGGGACAGGCAGATCGCTACCGTGCGCGAACAGCTACAGCGAACCAGCCAGCAGTACGACGATGCACTCAGGCTAGCCCTGTCAGCTCGTCAGCAAACCGAAACGACGTTAAGCCGTCTAACGGGAGAGCTGGCTAGCACGCAACAGCAATATGAACAGAGCACGCGCCAGCATGAGAGTGCTATCGAACGCTTTACTCAGGCGTTGCAACAAAGCACTTTCGCCGATGAAACCACGTTCCTCAATGCGTTGCTTGATGAGCAGGAACGCCAGACGTTGCAGACGTGGAAGGAAGAACTATCTCAGCGTTTGCAGCAGGCGGCGGCACTTCACCAGCAGGCTGAACGTGAGCTGCTCGCCCATCAACAAAAGCGCCCCGCTTCCCTGACGGAAGACGCCACACAAGAAGCGGTACAGCAGCAGTTGACAGCGCTGGATGAAACGCTGAAAACCAACCTGCGGCAACAGGGCGAGTTCCAGCGTCAGTTGGCTGACGATAAACAACAGCGCCAGAATCAGCAGGATTTGCTCAATGAGATCGCCCAAAGTCAGCAAATGTATGACGACTGGAGCTGTCTTAATACGCTCATTGGTTCACAAAGCGGGCATAAATTCCGTAAGTTTGCTCAGGGGCTAACGTTGGACCATCTGGTTTATCTCGCCAATCTCCAGCTTTCCCGCCTGCACGGGCGCTATATGCTGAAACGTAAACCCGGTGACGATCTGGAGCTGCTGGTGATGGATACCTGGCAAGCGGACGCCGAGCGTGATACGCGTACGCTGTCCGGCGGCGAGAGCTTCTTAGTGAGTTTGTCGCTGGCGCTGGCGCTCTCCGATTTGGTCAGCCACAAAGCCAGCATCGACTCGCTGTTTCTGGATGAAGGCTTCGGCACGCTGGATGCCGAGACGCTGGATATCGCACTTGATGCCCTCGATAACCTAAACGCCTCCGGTAAAACCATCGGCGTCATTAGCCATGTCGAAGCCATGAAAGAGCGTATTCCGGTACAGATCAAAGTGCAGAAGATTAACGGGCTGGGCGTCAGCCGGCTGGCGCCGCAGTACGCCGTGTAGCCATCATTCGATCTGCAATTACTTCGTCTTCGGCCAGAGCCAGGCGGCTCCGCGTACCCCACTGGAGTCGCCGTGTATGGCCTGAAGCACGGGCGTTTCGCATTCACCGCCGAAGATCCACGGTTTAATTTTTTCCGGCACGGTCTGATAGAGGCGAGCAACGTTGCTCATTCCGCCCCCCAGCACCACGACATCAGGGTCAAGCAGGTTAATTACATGCGCTAGCGATTTTGCCAGACGATGTTCATAGCGCTGTAACGCCAGTTCTGCAATGGGATCGCCCTGCTCCGCTAAGGCAATAACGGCCTCGCCCTTGTGCGGCTGGCCGCTCAGGCGCTGGTAATCCACGGCAAATCCGGTGCCGGATATAAACGTTTCAATACAGCCAGACTTACCGCAGTAGCAGGGAACCGTCTGCCGATAGCGCAGCTCATCGTCATCCATCCAGGGCAGTGGATTATGTCCCCACTCGCCCGCAATGCCATTGCCGCCGACGTGCGCCTGACCATTCAGCGCAATGCCCGACCCGCAGCCGGTTCCGATGATGACGGCGAAAACGGTCTGCTTCCCAGCTCCGGCACCGTCAACCGCTTCTGAAACCGCGAAACAGTTTGCGTCATTGGCAACCCGCACGGGCCGATTCAGCAACGTGGCGAGATCGAGATCCAGCGCCTGACCGTTGAGCCAGGTGGAGTTGGCATTTTTTACCTTACCGGTAAACGGCGACAGCGTACCGGGGATCCCCACGCCGACGCTGCCGCGAGAGCCGGTCGCTTTTTCAGCCATCTCCACCAGCGTGACGATAGTCCGCAGCGTTTCCGGGTAGTCATTTCTTGGCGTCGGCATACGTTGCCGAAAACGTTCCTGCCCCTCATCATCCAGCGCAATGACTTCCGTTTTCGTCCCGCCTAGATCGATACCGATTCTCATGATGTCTCCCCGCGTGTTGTAAATAGGCCCGAGGCAATTCGCCACCGACCTGAAAACGTTCTTATAGGGATAAGTACCCTAAATAATTCGAGTCGTGCAGCCAACGCACATGCAGCTTGAAGTATGACGGGTATAACCAGAGAAACCAATCAGCTGCCATTCAAAGCGTGATAGGTATTCCTCTGAATCCCGGTATTTTATTCCACATAACCGTCTCGAATTCGTTATCATGCGCGCAACATTACAAACCCGCGTGCAAACCTGCGCGCCCAGTCAGGGATAACACCATGTTGTGGTTTAAGAACTTAATGATTTACCGCCTAAGCCGGGACAGCGTGCTGTCCAAAGATAACGTTTTGTCTGCGGACGAACTGGAAAAACGGCTCAGCGCTTTCGCGTTCACCCCGTGCGGCAGTCAGGATATGATGAAAACGGGTTGGGTATCACCGATGGGATCCCATAGCGATGCTTTAACGCACGTCGTTAATGGGCAAATCGTTATCTGCACCCGCAAAGAAGAAAAAATCCTGCCTTCCCCGGTCATCAAGCAAACTCTTCAAGCCAAGATTGAACGTCTGGAAGCGGAGCAGCACCGCAAGCTGAAAAAAACCGAAAAAGACTCGCTGAAAGATGAAGTGTTGCATAGCCTGCTGCCGCGTGCATTCAGCCGTTTCAGCCAGGTTTGGCTGTGGATCGATACGGTTAACGGTCTGATTATGGTCGATGCCGCCAGCGCCAAAAAAGCGGAAGATACGCTGGCGCTGCTGCGTAAAACGCTGGGCTCGCTGCCCGTGGTACCGCTGACGATGGAAAACCCTATCGAGCTGACGCTGACCGAGTGGGTTCGTTCCGGTGAGCCGGCGGCAGGTTTCGCGCTACAGGATGAAGCAGAACTGAAAGCCATTCTGGAAGACGGCGGCGTTATCCGCTGTAAAAAACAGGATTTGGTCTGCGATGAAATCGCCGTACACATTGAAGCAGGCAAACTGGTCACCAAGCTGGCGCTAGACTGGCAGGAACGGATTCAGTTGGTCTTGTCCGAAGACGGTTCGGTAAAACGCTTGAAGTTCTCCGATACGCTGAGGGAACAAAACGACGATATCGATCGGGAAGATTTCGCTCAGCGGTTTGATGCCGATTTTATTTTGATGACCAGCGAGCTGGCGGCATTGATTGCGAATCTGATTGAAGCACTGGGCGGAGAAGCCCAACGTTAATGCTGTCGATTTTTAGTACAGTCGATTGTTAATACAGTCGATCGTTAATACTGCTGATTGTTAATGCAGTCGGTGATTGCCCGCCAATGTTCGGCGGGCAATCACTCTTTAGTGCCTGAACCCGTTAGACCCGGAATGCCCCGACAACAGCGTTCAGTTCTTCAGCCTGTGTCTGCAACGCCCCCGACGCAGCAGCAGATTCCTGCACCAGCGCGGCGTTTTGCTGCACCATCGAATCCAACTGTGCGACCGCTTTGTTGATCTCGTTGATGCCACGCATTTGCTCATCAGCCGCATGCGTGATTTCAGACATCACCGAACTCACCGTAGAGACGCCGCCGACAATTTCATTCATCGTATCGCTGGCCTGACGAACCTGCACAGAGCCAGACGTCACGCTGGAAACCGTCGATTCAATCAGCGCTTTAATTTCTTTTGCGGCCTGCGCGCTGCGCTGTGCCAGGCTGCGAACTTCACCGGCAACCACGGCGAAACCACGGCCCTGCTCACCCGCACGCGCCGCTTCTACCGCCGCGTTAAGCGCCAGAATGTTAGTCTGGAATGCAATGCCATCGATCACGCCGATGATATCGCCGATTTTGCCAGACGCGACCACGATCTCTTCCATCGTGACAATCACATCGGAGACCACTTTTCCACCCGTACCGGCATCTTTCGACAGCAGCAGCGCTTTCGCGTTAACCTGCTGCGCAGAACCTGCCGACTGCGTGACCGCCGCAGAAATTTCTTCCAACGAGGCTGCGGTTTGCTGAATGCTCGATGCCGCAGATTCAGTACGCGCAGAGAGATCGTTGTTCCCCGCCGAGATTTCATCCGCCGCCACCTGAAGCGATGCGCTGATATCGCGAATCTGCATCATGACCTGACTGATCTTGTCGACAAAGATATTAAACGAGCGGGCAATTTGCGCCACTTCATCATGCCCTTCGTCCGGCAGACGCTGCGTCAGATCGTTATTACCGTTGCTGATATCATCCATTGCATCGCGAATTTGCAGCAGACGCTTGAGCGCAGACGCAATGATGAAACCAATCACAAGCGTGCCCAGCAGCGCGATAACAACCAGCGTGATGACAGAGGTAGACAGCAGGGAATTCATGCCCGCTGTCGCTTCCGCTTTATCCAACGCCACCAGCATGAACCAGTTCGTGCCAGCAATCGGTTTTGCCACCACGAGCTTTGTCACGCCAGAAAAATCCACATCGCGGGCGCTATCGGCTGAAAGAATGTCGTTCAGATCAATCCCAGGGGCAATGTCGGTGATATTTTTCAGCGTCAGTTTTTCATCCGGGTGAGCAATGATCAGACCGCTACGCTCGATGAGAACACCGAAGCTATCTTTGGCTGGGTTAATCGCTTTGACGTTTTCAATCACGCTTTTCATCGTGACGTCGCTACCGACGACGCCTCTGACCGTTCCGCCTTCCACCACGGAAGCAACGAAAGAAACCACCAGCGTATTCGTCACCGCATCAACGTAAGGGGCAGTGACCAGCGGTTTGCCCTCTTTCACCGCCTGCTGATACCAGGGCCGGACAGTAGGGTTGTAATCAGGAGGGATACCGCCGGGATCGGCAAATTTGGCCGTGCCATTGGCATAACCCATGTACACATTCAGGAGTCCGCCGGATGCCGCAATCTGTTTAAACAGCGGAATCGGATCCTCATCGGTGATGACACGATCGTGCAACGCAGAAATCATCAGCGTTTTAGAAGCAACCCAGTCGCTAATAGCAATACTATGGCTAGTGGCTACCGCATTCAGCGTATTCTGGATCGATTCCTTATTCGCGTTATTGGCGATGGTGTAATTAAGAAAGGTATTGATAACAAGTGAAAGCACAACAATGGTCGAACAGGCCGCAAGGATGCGGGAGCGGGTCGTTTTCAGCATAAAATACTCTTTGTGTAGAATAGTTATACTATCCATAACGGCAGAGAAAAATAAAACTTGAATGCGATCACATTCAACAACCACTATTTATCTTAAAACTCGGAAAAATAGTTACTACGTTTAACCACACTCTTATAAAAAAGAAGACATCAAATGGATTTTTGATTGCCAAATCAACATAAAACACCAAAATAAAGGAAATTTTTAAAATAAAAAACTTACTTAATCACATAATGTAAAATTATTATCACATACCGTAATCTGTTGTATTTTAACAATTCAGGGATTATTCCTAATAATCGAGACATTATTTTACTCTGTTAATTAATAAAAATAATTAAATAAAATAACTCATATATGGAATTAATGATTAGCGTTACAAAGAATGGATGACATTTTCGTTATAGAATAACATGCTAAAAATCACTAAAAATAGTTTATTTTATGTGGTAATGCTCCGATTACCATTTTCAGTATATACGCCAAATAATTCGAGTTTCAGGAGAAAAACGGCAAGGCGTTTTTGAACAGCACTTGCGCTGACCCCGAAGGGCTGAGGCAATAAGGCCGAAAGGGTAAAAAAAACGCCGCGTTATGTCGTACATAACGCAGCGATAATGATCTATCCTACAGAGAAAGAATAGAAATTACAGATATTTACACAGATAAGAGGTCGGCTCGACCACCTGTAAGTTGAACTCACTTTTTCCCGGAACGAAAAACGTTTCTCCCGGTGTGAAAACCTGCCAATCCGGTGCGCCTGGCAGCAGTACTTTCAATGCTCCGGTGATCACCGTCATTTCTTCCGGCTGCCCGGTTCCAAAGGTGTATTCACCCGCATCCATGACGCCGACACTGGCGCGGCCAATGCTGTCGCCTTCAAAACCGATTGACTTGACCTTCCCTGCAAAATACTCATTTACATTCAGCATAGCGCGGCACCTATCGTCGAAAAAATTCAGGAAATTCATCTTAAAAGGAGAGTCGAGCCACTGTCACGATCTATTCATTGAAAGTTGGTGTTCGGTAACACTGACTGGTGATTATTTTGCCAGTGCCTGGTCCACCTTCCTATGCTGCCGACGGACGCAGTGCCTTCAACACGCTTGCCACAATCGCTTCTGGCGTTTGTGAGGCATCGATGACGTGGTGCGCAACGCCGCGATACAACGCCTCACGCGCGGCCAGTACATCAGCCATTTCCTCAGCGATAGGACGACCGGTCAACGTCGGCCGCTGGTTATCCTGCGGGTTTTCTTCCAGCCGCTGGGCCAGCAGTTCGGCATCCGCATGGAGGTAAATGACAGTGCCTTTATCATGCATAAAGCGCCGATTGGCTTCCGCCAGCACCATACCGCCGCCTGTCGCGACGATGCAGCGGTTGGACGTCACCTGCTGAAGTGCCAGACTTTCACGCTGGCGGAACCCATGCCATCCTTCCTGCGCAACCACATCAGCCACCGTCATATTGGTGGTCTGCTGCATAAACAGGTCGGTATCGACAAAGTCATATCCTAGCGCCTGCGCCAGTTGATGCCCAACGGTGGTCTTCCCACAGCCTCTGGCACCAACCATAAAAATGGGGTGTGTCATGTAATGACGTATCCTTCTTCTTTAATTCACCCGCTCCGCCATACTTCAAGCTGGACGCACGTAGGCAGTCCCGCCACTCGAATTATTTCGGGTATCAAAGATAAATAGGGGTGATTACCTGCTTTGTCGTGGGCTGAATCATACCGATAAAATCAACAGAGAGGGAAGTGACTTCTCAGTGGAAACGAAAAGTTGAATAACTAAAAGTAAAAATTGAATGACGGGAAATAAAAAGCCCCGCGTTTAAAGGCGGGGCCATCACACTACAAACCGATCAGACGATTAATACGCGTGGAAATAATCCTGAATCACCGCAGGGTTCGTCGTTTTTGTCAGCGCCAGCATCAGCAGAATACGTGATTTAGCTGGGTTCAGAGAATCGGCAACCAGACCAGGCTGGCCCGCATCCGGTGGTACGATGCCGCTGCCGGTACGGCTGGAGCGTACAACAACAACGCCTTTGCTTTCCGCTTTACGGATGCCTGCATCGCTGCGTTTGGATACGGTGCCTGCACCCATGCCCGCATAGACAATCCCTTTCACGCCGTGTTTGATGGCCGTGTCATACATGTATTCTGGATCGTCCTGATAGCCATAAATAATGTCAACGGCTGGCAGTTTATCGATGTTGGTCACGTCAAATACAGAACGTGTGGTGTGAACTTTATCCAGACGCGTCTGGTAATAAACTTTGTCGCCGATAATCACGCCCAGATAGCCTTCTTCTGGCGCTTTAAAGGTATCCAGCGTAGAGGCATTGGTTTTGCTGATGAAACGGGCAGAACCAATACGGTCGTTCAGCACGACCATCACACCGCGACCGCGAGAGTTTTTATCCGCCGCCACTTTTACCGCACCGTACAGGTTCATCGGGCCGTCGGCACTGATTGCCGTTGCCGGACGCATCGCGGCGGCAAAGACCACCGGTTTGTCACTCTTCACCGTCAGGTTCAGGAAGTAAGGCGATTCGTCGAGTGTATCCGTACCGTGCGTAATCACCACGCCATCAACATCGCTGCGTGCCAGCAGCTCATTCACGCGCTTGCTCAGCTTCAGCAGAACATCGCTGGTCATATTTTCACTGCCGATGCTGGCAACCTGCTCGCCTGAAATATTGGCAAGCGTTTTCAGCTCTGGCACCGCTTGAATCAGCGTCTCTACGCCCAGCGCACCCGCTTTATACCCGGTGGTTTGCGTATTGGCCGCAGCGGAACCGGCAATCGTACCGCCCGTTGCCAGAATAACAATATTAGGTAGGTTTTCTGCGGCATTTGCCAGAGACGAAAAACAAACAAAAACAACAACGAATAATGCGTTAAACATCCTTTTCATAACATATACCAACTTATTGAGTTAAGTGGCAGACCAGATACGTCAGGTGCCTGATCTGTAAGTAAAAAACGTCCACTCTGTTAGCAGCCTGCCAACATTGGCGCTTATTCTGCCCCAGAATTCAACGAATTAATATATGCCTGTCAGACTTCGCGTTAACGATGTGTGATGCCTCACAGCGCGGCATTCCGCCGCGCTGATTTACGCTACCGGCTAATCTGCGCCACGGCATCCTGCGAGGCCTGTTCACGCGCGTCGCCCGTCAGCTCTGACAGCGTTCCCTGATGCATTTCCAGCAGGCGATCGGCATGTTCAAAGTAGTGATCGTCATGGCTGATCGCCACAATCGTTTTCCCCAATGCACGCAACTGCGGTAACAGCTCAAGATAGAACACGCGGCGGAATTGCGGATCCTGATCGGCCGCCCATTCATCCAGCAGCAGGATGTCACGCTGTTCAGCGACGGCCAGCAGCAGCGCCACGCGCTTACGCTGCCCTTGAGAAAGCTGTAAGTTCATCACCTGATGATTCTCCAGCGTCAGCTTATGCCGCATGTTCAGGCGATCCAGCCAGCTATCGACCAGCGCCGTATCAGGCTCCGTTCCGTGCGGCCCCATCATCTGTCCGAACAGGTGGAAATCCGTAAAGATGGCAGAAAATAGCTTTTGGTAATCCTCACGCGTTTCCGCCGTAACGGGGCGGTTATCCAGCAGCAGCGAGCCGGAAACCGGGGTATAGAGCCCCGTCAGCAGCATCGCCAGCGTCGATTTTCCACTCCCGTTCCCGCCAATCAGAAACACCAGTTCGCCACGTTTTATCACCAGATTGATCGGCCCGACTTCAAAGCCGGAATCGTCATAGCGAAACACCACGTCACGCAGTTCCAACGTGTGCCAGTCGGCAGGGGCAACCGCAGCGAAGAACGGTTCCTGATAATCCGCCAAATCGAAACGCTTTAGCTTATTAAACGCGACTTGCGCACTCAGCAGCGTCGGCAGTGCGCCAACGGCCTGTAGCATTGGCGTGCGTAAAAACAGCAGCGTCAGTGAGTACGTCGCCGCCACGCTGGTATCCGCCCAGCCGAGATTGTTGGCCATGAAAAAGACTGCGCCAATCACGCCCAGCATCATAATGTTCGACCAGTTCACTGCGCTGAGGTGAAAGGTGTCGGCACGAATCACGTTCTGTCGGTAATCCTGCGCATTGGCCTGATAAACCTCTTCATACAGCTTCTGCGCCCGTTCACGGTTGAGCGTCAGCTCTTTACGCCCGTTAATCACGGTTTCGTAGTCTTTCTGGAGACGATCTTCCGCTTCCCGCACCTGAGTGAGATGGCGATACACACGGGAAACCAGCATAAAGCCGCCCCAGAGCGTTATCGCAATCCACACGGACGTTACCACCAGCATTTTCGGGGAAAGCCAGGCCAGATAAGCAGCCGAACCGATGGTAAGCACAATGCCCTGAATCAGCTCCGGCAGGCGCACAAACGCAATCGTGATATTGCGGATATCGCTGGACAGACTGGCAAGCAGTTGCGCACTGCCGATCTGTTCGATACGGGCAATGTTAGTGTCCAGAATACGCTTGATAAATTGCCCACGCAGGCGGTAAACGAAATGGTGCCCCAGCGTGGTCAGCGCCAATTGCGACACCAGAGTGACGCCCATCAGGAGCAGCAGCAAGCCCAGAAATTGTGGCAATACGCTCAACGACTGATTGACCGTTTCAATCAATTGCAGGTTGATAAAGGCAATAAGCCCAATGCCCAGCGCGGCACTCAACAAACTTAACAGGATAACGGCCAGAAATGGCCAACGGTACTGCTGGTAAACAATGCGGAGCAACTCCATAACAACCTGGTCTCTCTGATGAAAACAATCGCCCGCAGTGTAATAGGGATGACCGTGATATCAAGAATAATTCTCATATCCAGCCCTACACAAAGTCATCGTTACCCTCTTCACCCAGAACCGTCAACACCAGACGCGAGAAACACAACACCAGAGATAAATCATTAGAAAAAATGATAGATAACCACACCTTGTTATCATTAGATATATTGCCATGTTTTTTGTTTTCAAAACATTTCAAAAAAGTTGGATTTTTAGTTAAGACGCGCCTATAAATATCAAGAATTGGGTGAATATGATCCCGATAATCTAGGCCCCATACGTCTCGCGTTGCGTCTCCGATCCGCCGTGAGAGGTATTCAGACAATGGTTGCAGATAAGCAAGAGGCTATTTCATGTCAGATATGAATGTTATTGCAAGAAATGCCAATATCCTGTCGCGTCATAGTGGTTAGTTCATCAATGCCGCAGCGGCTAGCTGCGTCACAATCGATATCGCCTCACCAGGGCAAACCGTTACTGCGACACTCAGTGGCGTGACGTACACAGGGATGTTGATGCAGTAGTTAATTGGGCGCTTTCTCAGCTAGTGAATGTCCTACTACAAAATTTACCGAATGGCACCACATCCCTGCAGACTAGCGACAGTGGCACACTCAGAAATCTCAGTACTCTCACCAGAAACATGCCTCTCACAGCGCCGCACGGTTCCCCGCGCGGCGCTGTGATGACAGAACGATTTTTTAATCGCGTTACTTCTTAACGGTGACGTTCTTGATCTGCCACGTGCTGTCGCTGGTCAGTTTGACATTCTTCATCGTCACTTCGATCGGCTTTTTCGCGTTCTCGCCGTTCAGCACGACCACGCCTTTGGTTTGGGACGTAATATCTTTAAACGTAATGTCGCTCCAGTCAGGGACATTACTTCCCTCTTTCTTCTCATACACCGTATCAATCACGATCGGTTTCGCCACATTCTTCATGACCACATTGCTATACCGAACACCGGTCACCTTCCCCGCTGCCGATTTGTCACTTTTAATGCGTAAGCCATTCGTGGTGCCATTCATGTTCAGATCATCGACCGTCACATTGTAAACACCCATCGTTTCGCTGCCGATCGACATGCCGTGTCCGGTTCCGAACTCGTTATGCAAAATGGAAATATTGCGCGTCTCGGCACGGCCTTTATAGGCTTTGATCGCCACGTTATCGTCGCCCGTCGAAATACTGCTGTGGGCAATGGTGATGTTTTTTGATGACATCGGATCGATCCCGTCGGTGTTTCTGGCGGTGGACGGCGTTTTGATCGTCGTTTTCCAGGCGGTGAGACCATCACCATCGCTGAACACGACGTGGAAGTTCGGGGAGTTAATGAGGGAAACGTTATACAGCGTGAAATTCTTGCTCTTATTAATCTGAATCAGCCGGGGGGTATTCTGTTTTAGCTTTTTCACTTTGGCATCGGCAGCCAGATCCCACCAGCTCACCTTTTTATCCTGAAGCTTCACGCCCCCTTGCCCGTCAATCGTGCCCGGCCCATAGATTCCGCTATTTGTCGTGCTAGTGGCGGTAATAAACGCATCACAACCTTTGCCGTTTTTATCAACCACGCCACAGGATGACGGGGCATTCTCAAAAGACTTGGCGTTATTCACCGCTCGCAGCGTCACCCCTTTGTCGATTAATAAGCTGACACCCGAAGGCAGGGAAAGCGGGCCGCTCAGAAAGACAGACGAACTTCCTGTACTCAGCCTTACTGCTTTTCCTTGCCCACAATTATTCAACGCTTTTTGAATGGTGCTGGTGGCCGTGCTGCTGTCTGCTTTAAGCACCGTACAGGAAGACGGTACTTTCGGCTCACTCACCGTTCGTGAGTCAGAAGCAAATGCCGATGCGCTGAACAGCCCGATAAGCCCTAATGATAGTGATAAAACTCGCTTGCCTGATTGATATTCCATGTCAAACCTTCCCTTATAGATATCCGCAATTTCTTGTGACTAAAAAAGAATGGCGCATTCTTTTTTCTTAATTAAGAAAAATGAAACGTCTTTATAGAAACTAAAAATTGTCGCATATGAATATGTAGAGTAATAAAATTCCGTTTACATAAAAATTTGCCAATGTTTATTAAAAGAAGCATCCAGTTTTATGCATGATTAAATTATCACCAGAAAAGTAAATGGCACATCAACGAAACGTGGAAACAAACCGAATCCCATCACGCACAGCCGTAGGCGAGTGATAAGATTTTTATCTCGCTACACCCTTCACTTTTCTTATTTTTTAATAAGAACCTTCCGAATATTTATTAATCCCAAAGAAATAATTAAACAGAATATAATAAACGATAAATAAAATTAAAAATAAAATAATAACAGACTAAATTAAATAACCTGATTAACCTCAACAATTTTGTCGAATTATTATTCATTTCATATTCTCTGCTATATAATCCTTTTCGATGCCCAAGGACTCCCTCTTTATTTGGAATAAATAAAGAGAAAAAATATCCGTTTAATTTACAAGGAAAAACACATGTTTAAGTATTTAACACCGATATTTTTATGCACCGCTGCTATTTCTTTTCAGGCTCAAGCTGATGACACCATGTTGATGCTGCTGAAAAAAGACAATGCCACCTATTTAAGCTGGTCTACCGATGCAGGCAATGTTGTTCGCCAGGATGTGTATCGCAGCATCAGTAGTGCTCAGGCAGGCAGCGAAAAAATCGCAGAGCTCAATTCCACAGACAGAACCTTTACCGATTTAACCGCCAATCCACAGTCAGACTATTGGTATTGGGTAGATACCGTTAGCGGTAATAATAGCGTTCTGAAATCTAATGCCGCCTCAACGGCACCTGCGCCATTGCGTGCAGCGCCGCTTAAGGCAGCCAGCCCAGAATGTAAAGCAGGTGCGGTAATTAAAGATAAAACCGTCGACTGCGGTGGTATTACTCTGGGTTTGAGCTGTTCAGGCGACAGTGATAAACAGCCTCCTGTTATCACGCTGGAAAATGCCACCATTAAGAACCTGCGCATCTCTGAAAAAGGCGGTTCTGACGGTATCCACTGTAAGTCAGGCAACTGCCGTATTGAAAACGTGATCTGGGAAGACGTTTGTGAAGATGCAGCAACCAACCTGGGTAAAACCATGACCATCGTCGGCGGTGTTGCCCATAACACCACCAATGGCCCTGGCGGCAAGCCGGACAAAGTGCTGCAACAGAATGCCAAAAACAGCCACACTATCGTACAGGGCAACTTCACCCTGACTGGCCAACACGGCAAACTGTGGCGCTCTTGCGGTGACTGCACCGGTAACGGTGGCCCACGTAACCTGACCATCATCAGCGCAACCGTTAACGGCACCATCGACAGCATCGCTGGCGTAAACCGTAACTTTGGCGATGTCGCTGAAATCCGCGATCTTCGCATTAAAGGCTACAAAGCGGGTAAACCCCCTGTATGTGAAGAGTTTGAAGGTGTCGAAAAAGGGAAAGGTAAATCTGAGAAATACGGCGAATTCTGGGATACCAAGAACTGTAAAGTCAGCCGTTCAAACGTTAAACCGCTGTAATTCTGCTGGCAGAATTCACACGTAACTAACTTCCTCTGGGGTCCTGACGCATCAGTCATCTACAGACCGTGCTACTAAGCACGGTCTGTTTCATTTCATCACCCTTGCTGCAATTCGGTAAACAGCGTGCGCTTCAGCGCCAGCTCGACGCCACGCAGTTCCGCCAGCCCTTTCAGACGACCGATCGCCGAGTAGCCGGGGTTGGTTTTCTTTTTCAGATCGTCCAGCATCTGATGCCCGTGATCTGGCCGCATCGGGATCGGACGGCGATCGCCCGCCTTCTGACGCCGTAATTCTTCCGCCAGAATGGCTTTGATAATCGCCACCATATCCACATCCCCCTGCAAATGCGCCCCTTCGTGGAAGGAATTGGGATTCTTCTCGCGACAGGTCGCACGCAGATGGGTGAAATGCACGCGATCGGCAAACGTTTCCAGCATGGTCACCAGATCGTTATCGGCACGTACGCCGTACGATCCTGTGCAGAAGGTAAAGCCGTTATGCAGGCTATCGACTGTCTGTTTCAGCCAGCGCATATCGTCAATCGTCGACATCACGCGCGGCAGCCCAAGGATCGGACGCGGTGGATCGTCCGGATGAATGGCAAGGCGGAGGCCAACGGCTTCCGCAACGGGCACAATCTCACGGAGGAAATACCCAAGGTGCTCGCGCAGTTTCGCATGGTCGATACCATCATATTCCGCCAGACGGCCGCGGAACTGCTCCAGCGTATAGCCCTCTTCCGAGCCCGGCAGCCCGGCGATAATGTTACCTGTCAGGCGCGCGATATCTTCTTCGCTCATTGCACGGAAGTAGTCAGCAGCCTGTGCCTGTTCATCCGCCGTGTAATCTTTTTCAGCACCGTGACGCTTAAGGATATGCAGTTCAAAGGCGGCAAAGGCAATATGATCGAAACGCAGCGCCTTTGAACCATCCGGCAGAACATGCTCCAGATCGGTTCGCGTCCAGTCCAGTACAGGCATAAAGTTATAGCACACCGTATCAATGCCACACTGCGCCAGATTACGCAGCGATTGCTGGTAATTGGCAATATGCCGCTGATAATTCCCCGTCTGGGTTTTGATCTCTTCATGAACCGGTACGCTTTCCACCACCGACCATACCAGCCCTTTTGCCTTCAATTCGGCTTTGCGCTTTTCAATCTCTTCAACCGACCAAATTTCGCCATTGGGGATGTGGTGCAATGCCGTCACCACGCCGGTCGCTCCGGCTTGTCGAACATCATCCAGTGAGACAGGATCGTTCGGGCCGTACCAACGCCAGGTTTGTTCCATACCGAGTTACCCTTTTATTTTCGTCAAGATAGTGAGTTTTCGTCGAGTTTGTTAGTTTTCGCCGAGAATAGGAAAAGCCTACCTCACCGGGACAGGCTGTCAAACGAAACTCACGAATTGATTGACCAATTACACAAAAAATTCGCATTTTGGACTAACATCATGCGTATTCAGGCTGCAATCGTGAGGAAAAGAGTCAAGGGTGGGTTATTTGGTCTGATATCTTTTCTCTCCGTACACCAATACGATGCCGGAGAGAAAATTCACACAGGGACACATACCCTAAATAATTCGAGTTTCAGGACAAAACGTTACGTTTTGAACAACGCAAAGCGTTGGCCCGCTAGGGCGAGGCTCACTTATGAGCCTCGTAACGCGGCAAGAGAAGACATCCCGATGAGCTTACTTAGGTAAGTGATTCGGGTGGGTGACAAATCTGCCAGAGGCAGGTTTGAACGCTGCTTGCAGCGGCCCCAACGGGGCGAGGTCCACGTAAGTGGACCGAGTAGCGCAGCCAACGCACATGCAACTTGAAGTATGACGGGTATACAGGGGAATCAGGATTCCAGACGGGAAGGAACAGACTCGAACAGGTAGCCGTCGAAGGCCGGATCGTCCACGTTCGAGATTTCCAGCAGTTTAATTTTTACGTTTTCCAGATGCTGCCACATTGCCTGACGCGCCATGTTCACATCGCGGCGAGACACGGCACGCAGGATTTGTTCATGATCGTCCAGCCACTGGCGCTGATAGCTGAAATCATCGGTATGGGAGTGAATGCCCTGCCACATTGGGCTGCGTTTACGCGCCTGCCACACCTCATACACCATGTTGGCTAAGACGCTGTTTTGGGTAGACTGCGCCAGCAGGCAATGGAATTGTTCATCGGCGCTTTCATCCACGCTGCCGTTCTCAAGCGATGCCCGTTCTTGTTCAATGGCCTGCCGCATTTTTAGGATGTCACTCTTGGTCGCCTGCATCGCGGCAAATGCCGCAACTTCGCCTTCCAGCAGCTGACGCGCCTGCATCAGTTCGAAGGGGCCATAGCCGCTGTCCACCACGCTGTCTTTTCCCTGCGCGCTTGGCAGTTGCATGACATAAACACCAGAACCTTTACGCACCTCAATCAGCTTTTCCAGCTCCAGCATGATCAGGGCTTCACGCACCACGCTGCGGCTGACGTTGTAGGTTTCAGCAATATCACGCTCGGGAGGCAAGCGGTCGCCAATCTGATAGTTTCCCTTCAGAATTTCCGCGCGAAGATTGTCGCCAATCTGCTGATATAAACGCATACCGCCATCCCTTTATTCAACATCGGCCACCGCAATATTGGCCTGACCAAAAGACAGAAAAAACGCCAGAGTTGTCTGAAGTATAACATGAAGCCATACAGCGCCGCACGTTGAGCAATCTGCACGCGAAATAATTTCAGATATAGTGTTGTCGAAACGCCATTACCCCGTTAGCGATCGGGTTGATATTGCCAAAAGGCAAGGAGCATAAATGACAATAAGCGTATTCCGGTTCGGTTCGTGGGGAGTCTGGAAGCGGACGATGACAGGACTGTTCGCCCTCATCGGCGTACTTTTTATGGTGGGATGCAACAGCAGTTCGCGCGACATCGCGCCATTAGGGCAAACGTCATTCGAGCGTTATCAGCAAGACACGACGCGTTGGGTAGAACAACACCGCGCCTTCCAAACCACGGATAAACAGCTGGAATTACGCTGGAACACCCCCAGCGAAACCCGCCCCCTCGGCCAGCCACAGAAAGCCATCTTATTGGTGCACGGATTGGGCGATTCACCCGGTTCATTCACTGACATCACCCCAAAATTGGTCGAACAGGGATTTCTGGTCAGAACCGTGCTGTTACCGGGGCATGGCACCCAGCCATCCGATCTGCTGCACGTCACCGTCGATGACTGGCGCGAAGTCGTCGCCGAACAGGCCGCTATTCTCAGTAAAGAAGTCGATGAGGTCTATCTGGGCGGCTTTTCCACCGGCGGCAATCTGGTACTGGAATACGCCTTACAACACCCTGAAATCAAAGGGCTGGTGCTGTTTTCGCCCGCGATAAAATCCAATGAAAAATACGACTTCATGACGCCGCTGCTGTCGGTGTTTACCGACTGGCTGATGCCGCCGCGCCCTGGCTATCCACAACAGTTAGCAACCCGCTATATGCGCGTGCCGACCAACGGTTTCGCCCAATATTATTATTCCAGCAGTGGGGTGCGTTCAGAGCTTGCCAAAAAGCCTTATGACAAACCGGTGCTAATCGTGCTGGCGGAACATGATTCCGTCGTCGATACAACGTACATTGTCGACACGTTCGATAAACAGTTTACCCACCCGCGCAGCCGTCTGATCTGGTATGGCGATCGCCCTGCCGGCATCCATTCCTCACGCGTGTTGGTGCGCACAGGCTCGCTGCCCGACTGGCGCATCAGCCAGTTCTCGCACATGTCGCTGCTGTTTTCACCAGACAATAAGGAATACGGTAAAACCGGGGCAATCGTCATCTGCGCCAACGGCCAACCCCTGAACGATCTGAAAACCTGTCAGGACCGTAGCACGCTGTGGTATTCCGACTGGGGATACGTGGAAAATGGCAAAACCCATGTGCGCCTGACCTTTAACCCCTACTTCGACTGGCAAAATCAGATCATGGCTAACGTACTGGACGCGCAATAGCCTTACCGAAAACGGGAGTTGTCATCATTTGGTCATCAAGGGCAGGTATTTTGACTTAAAGATAAATCCGCCCAAAGATTAACCATGATCGCCATGCCCGTTCCTTGCGCCCGACCACTCCTCCGGGGTACACCGGTGGCGCGAGATCTTTGTATTCCTCTGCCGGATGTTTCTCCTGACACCGACAATGCCACCGTATTGCAGCTGTTCAGTAAGAATAAAGAATGGGTCAGCCTGCCTGTCGTGGAGGATGGACGCCCTTTCGGCCTCATCAACCGCCATATTTTTCTCTCGCAGATGTCCCGGCCTTTTTATCGCGAGCTGTACGACAAAAAGAGCTGCATCGCGTTTATGGATAAAAACCCGCTGATTGTCGACGCGCTGGCATCGTTGAACGACGTCGCCGATCAAACGGTGATTACCGGTGATAAGTCGCTGACGGACGGCTTTATGATCACCGAGAACGGGCGTTATATCGGCATCGGATTAGGCATCGATCTGATCAAGGCCGTCTCCGATATGCATCTGCGCCAACATCAGCAGATTATGCAGAGTATCGAGTATGCCAGCGTGATTCAGACAGCGATGCTGACAACGTCAACGCAGGCGATGTCCCGCACGCTTGCCGACTGGTGTCTAGCCTGGGAACCGCGAGACTGTGTCGGCGGCGACTGCTATGCCTTTAAAACCTATCAGAACGGCTGGCTTGCCGCCGTCGCGGACTGTACCGGACACGGCGTACCCGGCGCATTCATGACGCTGATTTTCTCTTCCGCGTTGGAACAGGCGCTGACACAGCACGGCCCGATGCTGCCAGCGCAGCTATTACAGGCGATCAACCGTCATATCAAAGATACGCTGGGGCAACGTGACGAAGCACGTCAGCTTTCATCCTCTAACGACGGCTGCGACGCGATGCTGGTGTTCTGCGATATGACGCGAAATACGCTGACGTTTTCCGGCGCTCGCATGCCCGCCTTCATACTGCAACGCGATACCGGACAGCTGACGCCACTCCAGTGCGATCGTATGGGGGTCGGCTACACCGAAACGCCTTATGACTACCAGTGGTCGAGCTATGAATTGCCGCTTCACGATAACGATATGTTTTTCACCACCACGGATGGCTTGACGGATCAAATCGGCGGAGAACGCCGGATTATGTTTGGTAAACGTCGCCTACAGGAGTACCTCCAGCACCATCAACACCAGCCGATGCGCGAACTGGCTAACCAGCTCCTGTCGGCACACAAGATCTACCAGGGCGATCAGACCCGGCGAGACGATTTAACATTTTGGGGCTTCCGACATTGTTCGACTTTTGTTTAATCAGGCAGACAGAATGATGCCAAACATCAAATACACTGAATTTTTTTCGCCCTCACACCAGCATGACATCACGCTGTATTACGTGGGCTATTTTTCACAAAACATCATCAGTTCACTGGCCGAAACCATGCGGCTACAGCTGGAGAAAAAGCAGCTTCCTGCCGGCATCCGTCGCCGACTGTTCTCTACGTTCGTCGAAATGGTGCAGAACATTACCCGCTATTCCGCTGCACCGTTAACCGCGCTCGATCACACCGTCGAAGTCCGTCATGGCTCCGTGTGTCTGGGTTACGAAAATGGGAAATACTTCCTGTTGTGCGCCAACCCGATACACCCCGACGATGTCGAGACGCTGCGGGGACGTCTTGAACCGCTGCGCGGCATGACGCTTGATGAAATCCGACTCGCCTACAAAGTCTCTCTGCGTGATGAAACCCCGTCATCAAGCAAAGGCGCGGATATGGGGCTGTTGACCGTCGCGCGGGATGCCAGTGAGCCACTCCAGTTTACGTTTCGGGCCGATGCATCAACGGGGCTATCTACGTTTTATCTGAAGGCAATCATTTAACATGAAAAATATAACAACCCTAAGCAACCTCCATATTTCGGGGACATCCTGTACCCCGACGGTTGATTTTCACTTTGACACACACCGTCTTTATCTTTCCGGCGAATCTTACCCTGAGAACGCCGCGGCGTTTTATCGCCCGCTGCTCACCGATATTCAGGCATATCTGGACGCGTTGACGGCCTACGCCGAAACGATGCCGCCGGATGGAGCACTGCCGAGCATCGAAATTCACGTTTCTCTGATTTACTTCAACAGTTCCAGCACCAAGATGCTGTTCAGTTTATTCAATCTGCTTAATCAGGCTGCGGAACAGACACTCTCGATTGCGCTGTATTGGTATTACGACAAAGACGACGATATTGCGGAAGAATTTGGTGAAGAACTTCACATCGATTTCCCTGCCCTGACCTTTCACAGCACCATTTTGAGTGATAATCATGAGCACAATTGAATTGTTTACACCGGAATACGACATTCTGCTCGCCGCGCGCAATATCGCTAACCAGCAGGAAAGACCAGCCGAAGTCTATCGCGACACGCTGCTGGCATTAACCGACCACTATCAGCGGCTGGTACGCGAGTCGCACCGCCTGATTTCACGCAGCGACCGGGCGGAGAAAGAGCTGAACCGTCTGAACGCGCAGCTCAATCAGTTGGCCATCGAACTGGAATACAAAGCCAGCCACGATCCGCTGACCAGCGTGTATAACCGTGGCGCGATTATTGAACGCATTAACCACGCACTGGAGCGCAATCAGGCCGCGCTCATCGTGCTGGATATCGACCACTTCAAACAGGTGAATGACACCTATGGTCACCCCACTGGCGACGCCGTGATCTGCGATCTGGTCTCGCGCGTGCAGAACGTGCTGAATACCACCAGCAGCATTGGCCGCGTCGGCGGTGAAGAGTTCACTATCCTGTTGGAAGGGCACACGCTCATGCAGGCCGTCTCACTCGCCAGCCGCCTGCATCAGGATCTCAACAGAATGCCGCTCAGCGTACTGCCGCAACAGCGCGTCACTGCCAGCTTTGGCGTCAGTTGGGCACCGCAGAAAACCCGTTTCGATGCACTCTACGGTGCCGCAGATGCTGCGCTCTATCAGGCCAAGGAAAAAGGCAGAAATCGCGTGGAGTTTCAGTAAGTCGCAGGCTGGGCGATTGCCGTCGCCCTGACTCATGACCATAATAGGGGGTATCGGCTTATCCGAGACAGATTCCCTATGCGATTCGATTTAACCGATCTCCGGCTGTTTCTCAATATTCAGAAAGCAGGCAGCATTACCGGTGGCGCAGCGGCGTCCAGCCTGACCGTGCAGGCCGCCAGTGAGCGAATCCGGGGTATGGAAGATGAACTTGGCGTGCCGCTGCTGCTGCGCTCAAAGGCGGGTGTCTCGCTCACCGACGCAGGCTTTTCGCTGGCGCACCATGCCCACATTATCCTGCGTCAGGTAGACCATATGCGCAGCGAATTACACCAGTACAGCAAAGGGCTGCGCGGTCATATTCCGCTGCTGTGCAACTCTGCGGCGCTGAATGAATATTTGCCTGCCCTGCTGGGCCGCTATCTAGTGGTCTGCCCGCAGATATCCGTGGCGGTGAATGAAAAACTCAGTCGCGATATCGTCGATGCGATTCGCAATCAAACCGCCGATCTTGGCATTGTGGCCGATTCCGTGCCGCTCGACGGGCTGGAAACGCGCCCATTTCGTCAGGACGAACTGGTGGTTGTCCTTCCCCGTGACAGCATCTGGTCTGACGCAAAACAGCTCACCTTTTCCGCCATTGCCGACGCCGAATTTATCGGGCTTAGCGAAGGCGCGGCTTTGCAGGAACACATCGACGAACATGCCAAAAGGTTAGGAAAACGCCTCAATTATCGCGTGCGTCTTGCCAGCTTCGACGCCGTCACGCAGGTGATTCACAGCGGTATCGGTATTGGCATTCTTCCGCGACATGCCGCACAGCGCATGATGGAGCGGCTGGCGATTCGTACGATCCCGCTCGCAGACGACTGGGCGACGCGTAATCTGGTGGTCTGTGCCCGCCAGTTTTCCGCACTGCCCGGCTATGTTCAGGATTTCGTGACGTTTATTACGACAGAGAACGCAGCAGGTTAAAGCAGCCCGCGTGCGGCCATGTATCCGCCCAGTGCTATCAATCCGATGAAGAAGCAGCGCCGGAAAACCGCTTCGCTAATCGCCTGGCGCAGGCGTTGCCCTATCATCATGCCCAGCAGCGCGGGAATCAGCGCCAGCATCGACTGCCAGAGATTGATGCCCTGTAGCCCCATCCCCTGCATCAGCTGTAGCGCCAACCCCAAAGTGGAGACGGTAAACGCCAGCCCGAGCGCCTGCACCAGATCGTTTTTATTGAGCCGCAGGCATTGCAGGTAAGGCACAGCGGGAATGACGAAGACGCCTGTTGCCGCCGTGATAGCGCCGGTGATGTAGCCCACCAGCGGCGACAACCAGACTTCGTGACGTCCCGGCTGCGGCAACGTCGTCGCCATGATTCCCCACAGGCCATAAACCACTAAAATGCCGCCGAGTGCCGCGCTGGTCCATGACGATGACGAAGTTAGCGCCGGCAGGCCATTCCAGAACGTCCCAATAATGATCCCGGCAAACAGCGTCCAAAACCGTTTAATCAGGCTGAGAAAGGCGGGGCCGCAGGCAAGCTGCCAGATGTTGGTCACCAGCGAAGGAACGATCAAGAGCCCCGCCGCGCTGGCTGCGGGCATCACCAGCGTTAACAAGCCCATCGCGATGGTCGGCAATCCCAGACCAATCACGCCTTTCACCACGCCAGCCAGCAGGAACACCACCATCATCGTCGTCATTCATCGCCTCGGTTTGTTGCGCCATAAACCCTACGCAGGAATAGTCCGATGAGGGCGCTGATGGTGTCTATGCGGATTGTATTGAGGGTGATTCAGGGAAAATTTGAGGTAGAGGGAGGATTGAGAGTCACATATTTATGCATAATGCATATGCAGGCTCAGAGACCGTTTCGTGCGCAACAATATCGCTATTCTCATGCTACCTCGTAGCACGCGCCCGACATAGGGGGCTACGCCAGCCCCCTATGAACCCCGGCTTTTGGCGGAAATTATGCCGCTAAAGCGGTGCCTTCGTCGGTATCAGGCTTAGAGGACCGCTTGCGACACGTTCCCGACGTGGCGCAAGCTTTCGCCGCATCCTTGCGGCTCATCCTAAGCCTGCTATCTCCTCAGCATAATTTTTTACGCCAGATAACGGCCAGACACGATGGCATCCTTACATTGTGTATAAGGAGCTGCCCTTGCGAAAGAGAAGACGGATACAGCATAAGCAGTATCCGCAAATATCTTAGCGCGCGCGGCCTACGGCCTCACCCAACTGCCATACTGCCATCGCGTAATGCGTGCTGTGGTTGTAGCGCGTGATGGTGTAGAAGTTCGGCAGTCCGTACCAGTATTGGTAGCCCGTGCCGATGTCCAGCCGCAGCAGGCTGGCTTCACTGTATCCCGCCAGCGAATGCTGTGGCGTTAATCCCGCGGCCTGGAGTTCCGTGAGCGAGTAGCGGGTATTGAAACCATTCGGGAGCAGCGGAGCCTGACCGTTTGCCTGCACCGCCACAGGCGCGCCTTTCACCCACCCGTGTGCTTTGAAATAATTGGCTACGCTGCCAATCGCGTCCACCGGATCCCATAAGTTTGTATGTCCGTTACCGTCGAAATCCACCGCGTAGTTCTTGAAGGATGACGGCATAAACTGTCCATAGCCCATCGCGCCCGCGTAAGAACCGCGCAGGCTGAGCGGATCGTTGCCTTCTTTACGCGCCATCAGCAGGAAGGTTTCCAGCTCGCCCGCAAAGTAATCGGCACGCCGCGGGTAATCAAACGCCAGCGTTGCCAGGGCATCAATGATGCGCGTTTTCCCCATCACTCGGCCCCAACGGGTTTCAACACCAATAATGCCAACGATAATCTCAGGCGGAACGCCATAAATGTTCTGAGCACGCTGTAGCGCATCCTGATATTGATTCCAGAACGCCACGCCGTTCTGCACGTTATCTGGCGTAATAAACTGATTGCGGTAACGGTTCCAGGCACCGTTCGGCCCTGAAGGCGGGCGCGATGTCGGGGCTTGTTTATCCATCAGACGGATCACCCAATCCAGACTTTTCGCCTGCACCAGCACATCATGCAGCTGCTGGCGGTTAAAGCCATGCTCCAGCACCATTTTATCGACAAACCGCGCGGTAGCCGGGTTAGTCGCAAAATCACCGTCTAGCGGATGAACATTGTGTGCGGGCTCAAGCAGGAAACCACCTTTAAAAGGATTACCTGAAGGCGCTTCTGCGGGAGGAGGGGCCGGCTGACTGCTACAGGCCGAGAGCAAAACGAGCAGAGGGAGAAAACGAACCAAATGACGCATCAGATATCCGTATAGCCAGGTAAGAAATCAATACAGGCTATGGTAAAGGATTGTCTGATGTGAAAAAACCAGCCAGAGGTGAAAAAATGCCGCGCGCCGCTCAAATAGAAGGCCGACGCGCGCGTTATTACATCCGAATCAGTTTTTCTTCACGAACTCGGACTTCAGCTTCATCGGGCCGAAGCCGTCGATTTTACAATCAATATTGTGATCGCCTTCCACCAGACGAATGCCCTTCACACGGGTGCCGATTTTCAGCGGCGTTGAGCTGCCTTTGACTTTCAGGTCTTTAATGACCGTTACGGTATCGCCATCCGCCAGCAGGTTACCGTTGGCATCTTTCACCACTAAAGCGTCATCCTGCGCTGGCGCATCACCTGCCGCCGACCACTCATTTCCGCATTCAGGGCAGTTAAGCATTTCGCCCTCTTGCCAGGTATATTCAGAACTGCATTTTGGACAATGAGGTAACTGTTGCATGATAAACTCCTGAAAAATTCACAATAAAAAAGTAATAAATATCATTAGGTAATTACCATATTTTCGATATTTTACCCTTTTATGCGTATTTTTGATAGTCAAGCCGCGTTTATCGTGACTTTACTGTCCTTCCAATACCGTTTCGCTTCTTGCTGCCAGAAACGCAAGCAAGTCTTCTTGCGTTAGCGCTTTGGAATACAGCCAGCCCTGCGCATACGCCACACCAAGGCTTCTCAGATAGGCTTCCTGAGCCGGAGTCTCAATCCCTTCAGCAACAATATGCAGATTAAGGCAGTGCGCCATGCTGACAATATGAGACAGCACGATATCAGTCGGTGAATGGTCACTAATATTCCCAACAAAGGACTTGTCGATTTTAAGCTTATTGGCTTTTACCCGCTCAAGATACGACAGCCCGGAATAGCCGGTACCAAAATCATCAATCGCAACATCAATGCCTTTTTGTTGATACAGCTCTACCATCGGCGCCGCTTTCTGGGGTTCAATCATCGATGATTCGGTTAATTCGACATTAACATTAGCACCGTCGAGTTCGTATATGGCAACCTGTTCCACGAGATAATTGAAAACATCAATATCTTCGAACTCCGCCGCTTCAAGATTGATAGAGACAAACATCTCAGGATAACGATGTCTCAGCACACTGGCCGTTTGTAGCGCCTCATTGATAACGAAAAACGTTAAGTCTTTCATTAGCCCAACCTGACGAATCATGGGAATGAAAGAATCCGGCGTAATCAGGCGTCCATCCGAATGACGCCAGCGTATCAGGGCTTCACACCCCACGACCTGAGCGGTATCCAGTTTAATAATCGGCTGATAATGTAATTCAAACTCTTTTTGCCTCAGCGCCTGATTGAAAACATAGCGCGGGCTTTGAATGACCAAGTATTTTCTGGTGATAATCTCTGACAACAGCAGGGAAATCAGCATAAAAACGGGCAGCACGGAGAAGAAAATCGTTAGGTAAAATGAAAGTTTCACGGGTTTATCCGCCCTGACCATCAAAGCCAGATCGCTATCCGGTAGGGGTTTCAGGACGTAATATTTATCGTCAATATAAAATCTATCGGGATTATTTCCCCCTGCGGTCAAACGGGAATAAATAGAGCTACTCATCGAATCCGACAGAATAACCCGACCGTCCAGCTTATTTTTCTCCAGTAATGCGTACCGGATATTATAGCTGTAGGAAGGCACATCCAGAAATGAGCGTGGATTCAACACCACAAGATGACGCGTGGCACCAACATAAATCATCGGTTTATTTTTATTCAGCGGACTTTCAACTTTATACCAGATGTTATAGATATCTTTATAACGAAAATCGGGTTCCGGAAGAAACATCGTATTAATTTCGTTCATCATCGAAGAACAGCGCGGCCGATTCCCATCGATATATACTACATCCTGAATATAATCATTGTCGTAAGCCACCTTTCGCAGTAAACCCAAATGAAAATTATCACAATAAGGTGGAAATCCTTCTTCTAAAATATCAAGTGCGGAGGTGGCCTGCTGAATAATTTTCCCGGCATGTTCAACCGTAACGTTAGAAAAATCATCCACTTCGTTTTCAAACTGTCTAAGCGAAAACGTTGAATAAACCGTAAGCACTAACGCAAAAAGCGCCACCAGAGTAAAAAACAGACTGGAGGATAATAAGAAAAAGCTTTTCTTAAAATAGAGCGTTTGAAAATAGGCTAGCAGGCTTTTTTTCATAGGAGCGACGCATCATTATTATGAAGAATCCAACATAGCACACAACCCTCCCCCAACAATGTATCGATATCTCAAATAATTCTGATTTTAAGACATCAGTAACCGTCGGGTTCCGCTGCGCCTCTCAGGCAAAGGCGACATCGCTATTTTCTCTTCTATTTGCTTTTCTATTTACCTTAAAAAACAGCCAGTTGCTTTCTATCACTTTTTTCTTATCGCTATCGCCCTGTGATTTAATTGTAATGAGAACCATTATCATATTAACATAGCGCCCTATTATTGACCGTCGATACGTTTTTTCTATTTCTGCCCATGATATCTGACCACGCCACGCCCTCTGCTAAACTGACGCTCGAATCGCTCTATGGTTCGCATCACGGCTGGCTGAAGCACTGGCTAACGGGCAAGCTGCAATCCTCTTTTGACGCCGATGATATTGCTCAGGACACTTTCCTGCGCGTGATGAACGGCGAGTCGCTGACCGCAATCCGCGATCCAAAATCCTTCCTGTGTACTGTTGCCAAGCGTGTGATGGTCGATCTCTTTCGCCGCAATGCGCTGGAGAAAGCCTATCTGGATCGGCTGGCGCTTGCGCCCTCACCAGAGATCCAGCAACAGCAGCTTGAGACGCTCCAGCAGGTGGATCTCATGCCCCCCAACTCTCGCGCCATCTGGCGCTGTTACCGCAGCAGCATCTGACGCCAGAGGGAATCACCGTGCGTGACATGGTGGCCTACGGACGCAGCCCTTGGCTATCAGTGTGGGGACGGTTATCGCCGGACGATCGCCAGCGCGTGCAGCTCGCAATGGAGAAGACGCACATCGTCGACCTTGCCGACAAACGGTTAACCGATTTATCCGGTGGACAGCGTCAGCGGGCGATGCTGCTGGCGCAGGATACGCCCGTCGTCCTGCTCGATGAGCCGACAACCTATCCTGATATCAATCATAAGGTCGAGTTAATGAAGCTGCTACGTGAACTGAATCAGGCGGGAAAAACGGTCGTGACCGTCCTGCACGATCTGAATCAGGCCAGCCGCTATTGCGATCATCTGGTGATGCTGGCAGGTGGACGCGTGATGGCGCAGGGCTCATCGCAGAAGGTAATGAAACCGGCGTTACTACAGCAGGTGTTCAGCATTGATGCGGAGATCCACGCCGAACCCGTATCAGGACAGTCAATGTGTATAGTGCGGTGATAGAGGGTCATGGTTTTTATCCAGCATTCGTGGGCATAACCATCTCATAAAAATATTTATGCCCCCTCAAAAATAGCCTTGTTAGCCGTGAGCCAGCAGAACCGCTACTCTGCCTGTGTGATATGGAACCAATACACATAACACCACTATGGCGATTAACTCAAACCATCAGGATTTAAGGAAGCGTGATATGGGATTAAAATTGCATCATCTTAATGATTCGCGGTCTGTTCGTATCCTCTGGCTGCTTGAAGAAGCAGGGATACCTTATGAGCTTGTCAGATATCAGCGGGATGAAAAAACGCATTTAGCTCCGGCCTCCTTAAGAGCGATCCACCCTTTAGGTAAATCACCGTTGATTGAAGAAGATGGAAAGATCATCGCAGAATCCGGCGCTATCGTGGAATACCTGATCAATCGCCACGCAAAACATCTGGCCCCGGATGCAAACGCGGCCGAATACATTGACTATCTGCAATGGATACACTTTGCGGAAAGCTCCGCCATGCTCCCAGTTTTATTGAAGATCTTTGGCGAGTTTGAAAAGAATACCGGCACCACGCTGAATTTCCTCGAAGGTTACGCTGACAACGAATTCGAGAAAGTCTTTTCATTCTTAGACAATTCGCTATCTTCACGGGAATTTATCGTGGGCGATACGCTGAGCGGCGCAGATATTATGCTAGGCTTTGTTATTAACACCGTCGTGGAGAGACTCGTTCCCGGCGAGCGCTTCCCGAATATTCAGCGCTACTCACAACGCCTGAAAAATCTGCCGAGCTGGCAAAAAATTCAGGCCATTGAATCACGCGCAGAATAAGGGATCAGCGCGAGGCATCATGCCATTGGGAATACTTGCGTACCGCCTCGCGCACTTCAGTAATAGTGGAAAAATCGGGTATGCATCCATATCAAAACCAACAACACGCTATTTTTCAAGGTAATGGCTCAGTTCCAATCGCGACTCATACATATTAATGCGTATAAAAAAGCAGGGCATGTCGCCGTATACATCAAATGCTATTGTATTTTTTTTGCTATGCCGAGTAGGATGATATGACAAAATAACTCAATGTATGGCAATAGTTTCCAGGGAGAACCTAGTGGATTATAAAGAGAAAGCACTTTGTAAAATACGGACAGTGACAACGTTTCTATCATTAAGTCACGATAAAGAAAGTTGGCAGACAGAAATTAATAAAGCCTCAAAATTTTTATCAGATTTAATGGCAGAGTTTCAACGTCACCACTACACGGTACAGTCCATTCGCATTGTTACCAATCCATTTGGGGAATATCTCAATCTAAGCAGTATAGAGAATGCCCGAGATGATTTACACTATATTAGCGAGTTATTGGCTCATAATAATCACTCAGGAGTAAGGGTACGATTTGCTATTGGTGAAGCAAAAACAACAAGAGAAATTGAGATACTGCCTGATCTCATCAATGAGTTTGGCGATTTATGTAATGCCTGTGTAAATATCCCCTTAGATGATTATGGTATTGTCGACGATGAGCTTATTAAAACTGCCGCTTCATGTGTAAAAAAAATCAGTATAATAACTCCTCGGGGTGAGGGAAACTTTAACTTTACAGTCAACTTCAATTGCAAGCCACTGATTCCTTACTTTCCGGCTGGATATCACAAAAAAGAATTAGGGGATTGCTTTGTTATTGGCCTTGAAACCCCAGACCTACTGGTTAATACATTAAAAACCTTCAATAAAGAGAAAAATATAAAAAATCATAATGAACTATTCAGTAGTTATTACACCATACTGAGTACAGCGCTTCAGTATCATATCTCAGCAATTAAAAATATTATTACACATGCAGAAATGGATTTTCCTTTTAAGTTTTCAGGCTTCGATAGTTCAGCAGCTCCCTCTAAAAATTGTGCCAGTATGGCAGAAGTCTATGAACAGATGGGGGTCGAATACTTTGGTGCATCAGGTACTGTTGAAGCATCAGGGCTATTAACCAAAGTATTTAAATCAGTAAAAGAGACAGAATTAGTGGGTTTTTCTGGATTAATGCTTGCATTAACCGAAGATCAGGGTTTAGCCGATGGCTCTGTGAAATCAAATTTTGATATTCGTGCATTGCTGACTTACAGCGCTGTTTGTGGAATTGGGTTGGATACTGTTCCTGTTCCCGGTGATGTATCTATTGATAAACTTTCTGCTTTAATGAGAGACACTGGGACGATGGCTTTTCGCCTAAATAAACCACTTACTGTTCGCGTTTTCCCTGTTCCTGGCATGCAGGCAGGTGATATAACCAACTTTGAAAGTGATGACTTATGTAATTGTGCGGTGTTGGCTGTACCATAACGTTATGCTCAAAATAATTCGAGTTTCAGGAAAAAAACGGCAAGGCGTTTTTGAACAGCGCTTGTGCTGATCCCAAAGGCTGAGGCCGTAAGGCCGAATAACGTGGCAAGAGAAGGTCAAATTCGTCGGGAACGAATTTGACCAGCCAACGACTGGCCTTCGGTGATAGACAGAATCTCTCTCATTTAATCACGATGAGCTCACTCAGGTCAGTGATTCGGGTGAGTGAATCTGAATGATATCGGCCGTACGATTATCTTCAGCATCAGTGATGCTCTGCTCATCGTGTTTATTTTTCTATAATAATCGCTGGGAATATATCGAAAAATCCTCCAAGCATCGGGTTTTAGTGTTAATTTTACGATGCTTATGGATCACATTCCTCCCAGTTCGTCTTTTATAAAAAACAAATATTCACACAAATAACAATCACGATAATTACTATATAAGCAACCATTTAAATCATACACATTGTACGATAACCGCTATTGACTCATTTATTAAAAAATGCAGAAATTACCCACCCATAAGGAAAAAGGATTTATGGGGCAGGATTATGGACAACATGAAGGAGTAAATAATGGCAAATTTGATCTACCTAAAGCTCACTGGCATCAAACAAGGTCTTATCTCTGCGGGCTGTTCAAGTGCAGACTCTATCGGAAAAATATCAGGCTTCTCATGAAGATGAAATTTTTGTTTATGAGTTAATGAGTCAGATAACGAGGCAAGATAACGTTTCTTTGTATCCCGTCGAAATAAGAAAGCCAATAGATAAAGCCACCCCACTTCTGGCTCAGGCATTAAGCGATAACGAAAAACTAACCTGTGAATTTCTGTTTTACAGAACGTCCCAATCCGGTGGCAACGAGCTCTACTTTAAAATGGTGCTAAGAGATGCAGTTATTACAGGTATACAATTTCATTATCCGAATTCATTAACACATAATGAGGTTCAACCTCATGAAAGCATTTCTTTTAAATTTGCATCAATCGAATGGGAGCATGTAGTAGCAAGAACCAGTTCTTACATTTTATGGGAAACAGTAAAATACTAACATCTGACAGTGAAATATTCTAAACATTGCTAATACCATTTAGAATATTTCACATATAAAAAAACAACAATAAACACCCATATAACGGTAAGATAGAATCCGCAGTTTGGAAAAAAACTAACAAAAAAAACACCACCTAAAACAATGGCGACAACAGGTACAAAATAAAAAAAGACTGACCTAACCATTCAACAATCCATTTCATTTTTTTAAAACCTGGTTTAGCAAATAAATGACATCATCTTCATTATAATAACCGGAGTTAGTCATGTATATTATTTTTGACATTTCAGGTTCAATTAAAAAATACAATGATTAGATTTTTTCATTATATAACTCCCAATAATACTCTGGCTCTATATTTTTTAATCTTCTTGCTGCCATCGCTGCTTTTTGCATTTTTCCATAAAAACTTCCCACCTGTACAACAGCCAGACTACCTTTATTAATAACTTTGGTATGTGAATCATTAAAATCTCTCGATGTTCTGACTATTTTAGCGATTACATAAGCAAGGGATAATTTGCTAAATTTAATGGAAGTGTGTTCAGCTATTTTTTTGCAACCTCCTGTAAAATACTATTTTGTTTTTCCTCGCTTATTCCCATTAGCTTTTTTTTGAAAAAAATCTCAACCATATCAAGAACAACATCATCTCTTAGATACACCTGCTTAACAGCAATAAGCATTCTGTAATCTTCTTTCCTTAACTGCCGACAAACATCTTTATAATCATCGAAAAGACAAGAACCATACCAACTTACTCTTTCTACTCCGGAATATAAGGTATCCGCAGTTTCCCTAAGATCCTGCTTAATTTCCACAAGTGCATTCTCAACTTTCAACGCAATAATTCGGTCTGCTTGCATTTTTTGTTTCAGATAAGCAATAGTCATCCCGTACCTCATAAAATTTGACTTTAAAATCCTTTTACTTAAAATGATACCTTATGTTGAGGAAAATAAGAAGAATGGATAAAGTGAAAAAAACAATTTTATTTTTAATAATTAACGTGATATATATCATATTTTTATTTGAGCTAGTATTTAAATACTTACCTGAAAAGATTTACTTATTTATTGCAAAGCTAACCAACCCATTTAACATAATGAATTCGTCTTTAGATTCATTACTTATCTTCCTTGTATTAATAGCACTACTTTTATCATGGCTGACAACTAAATTAATAGTAAAAAAACTTACACCTAGGTAAAATCATTCACTATCTATAATAAAAACTTAAATGCAATTAATTTTACAACCGTAATCATGTGTATACTATAATAATTACTCTCGACTTTTAAAACGCAAAAAAAAATAATTATAGAATAAAAAACACTGTTAAACTTGCAACTACATTTCCATATTTATAAAAATCATAAACAGAAAAAATAGGCTCATGAAGAAAGGAAGATACATTGCTTCCCAGCATAAACGTGCAACTATAAAAATATAGTCTGCAAAGGACTCCGCTTTCTTTGTTAGGGTATTAAATTTAAAATCATCGCTTTTGACATACACATAGTTATTTTTCAGACGAAGTAGCTCTCTGACAGTCAATCCTGATTTTAAGATTAGTGCTCTTTTATCCATCATCCATTCCCTTGGTTATCTGTTCTGCTAATCAGCTAAATTTTCGCCCTTTGGCCCAATTCCTGTTTGCGAAGCGCTTTACGGACAGATGACTTTAACGCGTTATCCAGGCTGAGACCTTCTCTTGCTACTGCAATCTTACCCTATGGTTGACTGCGCTATTGGGCAGAAATGTCACCCATTATAAGCTCAATAACATTGATTGTTCCCCGATTTGACTTAATCCTCACCTCACTGCCCTTATACCTTTTCCTGGCAAACTTGCGAGCAGCCTCGCGCGCCTGAGCAATAGAGGAAAAACCGCATACGCATCCCGGTCCCAGTCTGGTAACGTCGTCTGACGCCAAATAACGGCCACCAGTGGTAAGATAGCGCATTCGCGGGTGATGTTTTTCATCCGTCAGTCAGTATACTTCTGGCATTCCATTTCAATGCTCAGGTGATGGGCCATCAGCAAGGTTGACCATCACTGCGCCGTCACCTGAACGAACAAAAGCGTTAAGACTGAGTAAAATCAATATGAATGAAGCCACAGAGAAGGACTTCACTGCCCACACTCCCATGATGCAGCAGTATTTTAGGTTAAAGGCTGAACATCCGGAAATCCTGCTGTTTTACCGCATGGGCGATTTTTACGAGCTGTTCTATGACGATGCCAAGCGGGCTTCTCAACTGCTGGATATCTCGCTGACGAAGCGCGGTGCCTCCGCAGGGGAACCGATACCGATGGCGGGCGTTCCTCATCATGCCGTTGAAAACTACCTTGCCAGACTGGTGCAAATGGGCGAATCCGTCGCTATCTGCGAACAGGTTGGCGATCCCGCCACCAGCAAAGGTCCGGTAGAACGCAAAGTTGTACGTATCGTCACGCCAGGAACCATCAGTGACGAAGCGCTATTGCAGGAAAAGCAGGATAACCTGCTAGCCGCAATCTGGCAGGACGGTCGGGGGTTCGGTTATGCCACTCTGGATATCAGCTCAGGACGTTTCCGCGTGAGCGAACCAGACGATCGGGAAACCATGGCGGCTGAGTTACAGCGCACCAATCCGGCAGAGTTACTCTACCCCGAATCTTTCGAGTCCATGGATTTGATCGAAAATCGCCACGGGCTGCGCCGTCGTCCGCTGTGGGAGTTTGAACCGGATACCGCACGCCAGCAGCTTAACCTGCAATTTGGCACCCGCGATCTGACCGGTTTCGGCGTAGAGCAGGCCAAGCTCGCATTACGGGCCGCTGGCTGCCTGCTGCAATACGCAAAAGACACCCAGCGCACCTCGCTGCCGCATATCCGCGGGATTACCATGGAGCGCCAGCAGGACGGCATCATCATGGACGCAGCCACCCGCCGTAACCTTGAACTGACGCAGAATCTGTCCGGCGGCGTGGAGAATACGCTGGCCGCTGTACTGGACTGCACCGTGACGGCAATGGGCAGCCGAATGCTGAAGCGCTGGATTCATATGCCCAGCCGCGATATTGATGCGCTCACACAGCGCCAGCAGGCCATCAGCGCGTTGCAGGACATCACGCCCGATCTGCAACCCTATCTGCGACAGGTCGGCGATCTGGAACGTATTCTGGCACGACTCGCGTTGCGCACGGCACGCCCGCGCGATCTGGCTCGTATGCGCCACGCTTTCCAACAGTTCCCCGATATTCGTGAGCAGCTTGCGCCACTGGATACCGATTCCGTTCGTCGTCTGGTCAGCCTGATTGGGCAATTTGATGAGCTACGTGATTTACTGGAGCGCGCCGTTGTCGACGCGCCGCCCGTGCTGGTACGTGACGGCGGTGTCATCGCGCCGGGCTACCATGCAGAGCTGGATGAATGGCGCGCGCTGGCTGACGGTGCCAGCGATTATCTGGATCGTCTGGAAATTCGCGAGCGCGAAAAACTGGGGCTCGATACGCTAAAAGTCGGCTTCAATGGCGTACACGGCTATTACATTCAGGTCAGCCGTGGCCAAAGCCATCTGGTACCGATCCACTATGTCCGCCGCCAGACGCTAAAAAACGCCGAACGCTATATCATCCCTGAACTGAAAGAGTACGAAGACAAAGTTCTGACCTCGAAAGGCAAAGCGCTGGCGCTCGAAAAAGCACTCTATGATGAGCTTTTCGATCTGCTGTTACCTCATCTGGCCGAGCTTCAGCAAAGCGCCGCCGCATTGGCAGAATTGGACGTTCTGACGAATCTGGCCGAACGTGCCGATACGCTGAATTACGTCTGCCCGACGCTGAGCGATAAGCCCGGCATCAAAATCACGGGTGGTCGTCACCCCGTTGTCGAGCAGGTGCTTCGTGAGCCGTTTATTTCGAACCCCCTATCGCTAGCACCACAGCGTCGTATGCTGATTATCACCGGCCCCAACATGGGCGGGAAAAGTACCTATATGCGTCAGGCCGCACTGATTGTGCTGATGGCGCATATCGGCTGCTTTGTGCCTGCGGATCAGGCGGTCATTGGCCCCGTCGATCGTATTTTCACTCGTGTGGGTGCCGCCGACGATCTGGCTTCCGGCCGCTCTACCTTCATGGTGGAAATGACGGAAACAGCGAATATTCTGCACAATGCCACGGAAAACAGCCTGGTATTGATGGACGAAATCGGTCGCGGAACCTCAACCTATGACGGCCTGTCGCTGGCCTGGGCCTGTGCCGAAAATCTGGCGAACCGCATCAAAGCGATGACGCTGTTTGCAACGCACTACTTTGAACTGACCACTCTGCCGGAAAAAATGGAAGGCGTGGTGAACGTGCATTTAGATGCGCGCGAACACGGTGATACCATCGCCTTCATGCACAGCGTACAAGATGGCGCAGCCAGCAAAAGTTATGGCCTTGCCGTCGCCGCACTGGCTGGTGTACCGAAAGAAGTGATTAAGCGCGCGCGCCAGAAGCTGAAGGAGCTGGAAACGCTATCGAATAATGCGTCATCCAGCCATATCGATGGCGCGCAGCTAGCGCTGCTGAGTAATGACGAACCGTCACCGGCAATGGAAGCGCTGGAAGCCATCGATCCTGATGCGCTCACGCCGCGTCAGGCGTTGGATTGGCTTTATCAGCTAAAGAAAATGCTCTAACCCGTAATCGATACGAAAAAGGCACTGGAATCAGTGCCTTTTCTTTTTAACTTAACGCTGCGTTAGTCTATCTGTGTATCGCAGTTTGCTCGCGCGTTCATGCGGGCGTTATCGCTGCTGTTAGGAACCACCGCTTTCACCATCTGCCCTTCTTCCATTGATGGAATCACGGCAAAATGCGCGGTAAAGGAAACCAGCACCGGTTCACCTGCCGACGCCGTCGTACGAAGGTACAACCTTTCCAGCACGGCATTACTCGCCACCACAAACGTTTTCCCGGTTGCGCAGTCAGAGAACGTCGCTGCATCCGCCAGATAGCGGTACATGCCCTTCATCGACATCGGCGTATCCGGCAATGCCTGCTTGGTTGCCGTCAGTTGGCGAGGAAGCGAAGAATTGATGGGCAACCCTTCCCGATCCAGCATTTCAAGAGAGTTATCAACCGGGCGGAAGTAACGTTTTTCGCCCGCGCTATCCGTCAACACCAGCTTGTCCGCGGTACGTCGCCATTGCCCATAGGACGCGAACGTGTTGTTGCCCTCTCGTGTCGTTTGATACTGTTCACGAAGAACAAAAGTCCCGTCTTTTTCCAAAAACAGTGACGTATCTATCCCTCCGCAGTCCGCGCAGGGTAAAACGCCACGATAACTTTGTGCCATTGGTTTAAGGGGTTCTTCCTGAACTTGCGAGCGGGTATGACACCCGATCAACCCAGAAATCCCTGCAATCAACAGCACACCGATAGCCAGTTTTTTCATCATTATTTTCCTGCCGTCTCTGCCCTGTTTTTATCGTTCTTACTCAACGATCTGGAATATATCCAATCTGTTATCATCCCTGAGTCTGAGGAATTTTCCACTCAAAAAATGCTATTTCCAGACTATTCTTATCGTCAGACAACCAGATCGTGCCGTCCTGTATCGTTGCCTGCAATGACATCGTGCGTTGAACCAGTCCGGCAAGCTGAGCCAGCTGATTATCATCCAGAAAACGGATAGCCAGATTCTTGTACCCAGAGACCTTGCCCGATATCGCACTCCACCAAACCTGTGCCGCACGCTCGCTGTAGGCGTACAACACCACGGCACGGGACTGATTGCAGGCCTTCTTGAGCCGTTTTTCATCCGGCAGGCCTAGCTCAATCCACAGTTCCAGTTCCATCGTATCGTTACGCCGCCAGATTTCCGGCTCATCATCTGCGCTGAGTCCTTTGGTAAAACGCAGGTTTTCATCAGCATGGCAAATCCACGCTAAAAGCCGCAGCATCATACGCTGCTCGGTTTCAGACGGATGCTGCGCTATCGTCAGGTTCGCATCGTGAAAAAAATTCCGATCCATATCGGCAATATTGATTGTTGCTTTGTAAACCGTTGCTTTTAATGCCATCAGTAACCTCGTCTTTATTCCCTCCTAGTTTACTTGAGTTAGCGCCATCCTCACAGTAAAGGTGATATCTGCCACGTAACCGATAGATTAGGCCTCTAAGGACTACTGATATCCTGTTAGTGCCTATGCTATAGTCGGTTTGATAAATAGAGTTTATCTTCGTAGGCTTACAACATCGCGCACCGCAGCTAGTGATGATGCATGAATATCTACCGAGCTAAGCTTTTAAGGGAGGATATAGTGCAAGAATACTGTGAATTAGTACGTCGCTTATACGCAGAGATCGCCAGTGGCGATCTGGGCTATATACCCGATTCGCTGGGTTGTGTTTTAAAAACCCTGGATGGCATTGCCGCGAATGATGCGTTGCCATCCTCCGTCAGGGAACAGGCCGCTTTTGCCGCCGCTAACTTATTGGTGAGTGACTATGTCAATGAGTAATGAATATCAACCCATCAACTGTGATGATTACGACAGCCTGGAAGCCACCTGTCAGCAGAATTTGACGCTGACGCTGGAACTACGCAATGGTGAAGTTGTGACCGGTAAAGCCAGTGATATGATCTCACGTAAGCAGGTCGAATACCTGGTGATTGAAGCCTCAGGCACAACGCGCGAGCTACGTCTCGACCACATCGTCAGTTTCAGTCATCCTGAAATCGGGAAGGTCGTCGTCAGCGAATCCTGACAGACTTCTCCTTTCATTCAGCGGCAAACGCTGAACCCATGCTTCCCAAACGGACAACACAGGTTGTCCGTTTTTATTTCAGCGCTAGCCTCAGGGTTTTCCCTCAGCTTTTTCCCCTGGCTTATTTTTCCCAAACTTACTTTTCCCAAACAATGCGCCATACTGGCTGGCTTTCTCTCGCCTGCCCTTCTCGCGTGACGAATCGTCCCACTGCCGCAATCAGTTGCTCGTTGTAGAACACCAGCGGCGTACGGTCGCGCCACCAGGGCGGGACGCCCAGCTCCTGCCAAAGTTTCTTGATTTGTCGCCCGTGGGCTCTGCCGACAATATGCACAGTTCCACTAGTCGAAAAACGGATACTCACCAACTCATCGTTTTCCGGCGCGCGAATCTCCACGCCGCTATCGGCCAGTGACAGCGTGCCCAGATTATCGGGTAGCGACAACGGGCATAACGGCGACGGCCACGGGATAATTTGGTCTTTTAGTGACGGCATCAGCGGCAGCAGATAGAGATGCTGACGAAAACGACGAACCTGCATCTGATTCAGTTGCAATATCGGTTCCGCATCCTGACGGCTCGTCGCCACCTCATCCCAGAGTCGCTGTAGCTGTTCACGCGCGGGCATCATCGCCCCTTGCTGCGCCAGCCAGCGACGCAGGAGTGCAAAACGACGCACCGGACTTAGCGTTACCAGACCGTCAATATTCAGCGCGCCATCCGGTTGGCATAACGCCTGCAATGACTCCTCCAGCAGCTCATCTAGCAACTGTTCCTGTTCGGCACAAAGCTCGGCGCTACGCGCGACGGCGGAGGAGAAATGCGGCCAGCGTTGCGTCAATCGCGGTAAGATCTGACGACGTAAAAAATTGCGGTCGAAGCGTTCGTCCTGATTGCTGTCGTCTTCAATCCAGTCAAGCTGATGCCGCTGCGCATAGGCTTCCAACTGCAAGCGAGAAAGGCCTAACAGCGGACGCACAAGACGATAATGACCGAGCGTACTTTGAGCCGCCATCGCAGATAATCCGGCAGGCCCGCTGCCGCGTTTAAGCGCCAGTAAAAACGTTTCGCTCTGATCATCCAGATGCTGCGCCGTCAGCAAGGTTTCCCCGTCTTGCAGATGCGCTTGCAGCGCCTGATACCGTGCCGTTCGGGCCGCAGCTTCGATACCGCCGTTCTGCGCTTCAACCGTCACCGACAGCGAGGCAAACGGCACCTGCCAGCGCTCACACTGTTGACGACAATGTTCAGCCCAGCTATCGGCCAGCGGATTTAAACCATGATGGATATAAGCCGCACGAATGGGTAGCCCAGAACGCTGACGCAGAGCCACCAGCAGATGCAATAGCACGCTAGAATCCAGACCACCGCTGTAGGCCAGCAAGATCGACCCGCATCCGGCTGTTTGCGTCGCGATCGTCTGGAGCAATCGATCATCAGGTTCGGTGCGGTCCACGGTATCAGATCTCATACAGTTCTAAAGGCAAGCCGTCAGGATCGGAGAAAAAGGTGAAGCGCTGCTGCGTTTCAGGATCGATCCGGACAGGTTCACAAATAACGCCAGCCTGTTCCAGCGAGGCGACAGCCTGTTCTATGTTAGCCACCGCAAAAGCCAGATGGCGCAGGCCGCAGGCTTCCGGGCGGCTCACGCGCGCAGGTGGGTGGGGGAAAGAAAATAGCTCAATGGTATAACGCCCATTCAGCGAGAGATCCCCTTTCCACGACTGCCGCGCTTCACGGTAGATCTCGTTATTCAACGTAAACCCTAGCACACCACAGTAAAACGCCTTGCTGCGTTCATAGTCAGAGGCAATAACCGCAATGTGATGGACATCAAGCAACTTCAGCATGCTTCAAACCCTCATAGCAAAAAATCCGCTGTCATTTCTGACAACGGATTTTCAAAGTAACGCCAGAATCGCCTGATTGATAACACATCAATCAGACAATCACTTTATCAGCAGTAGCCACTGTACTTAACAGTAACCATAGTTCATCAAACGCTGATAACGACGGTTCAACAGCTCTTCTTCTGTCAGGCCGTCGAGGTCGAGCAGGTCGGCCAGCAGCTGTGCTTTCAGAGACTCTGCCATCGCTGGGACGTTACGGTGCGCCGAACCTAACGGCTCAGGGATCACGGTATCGATCAGCTTCAGTTCTTTCAGACGCGGCGCAATAATGCCCATGGCTTCTGCTGCCAACGGCGCTTTATCTGCGCTCTTCCACAGGATAGACGCACAGCCTTCCGGTGAAATCACCGAGTAGGTGCTGTACTGCAGCATGTTGACCTTGTCGCCCACGCCGATAGCCAATGCACCACCGGAACCACCTTCGCCGATAACGGTACAGATGATTGGCACACGCAGCGTCGACATTTCACGCAGGTTGCGCGCGATAGCCTCAGACTGACCGCGTTCTTCTGCGCCCACGCCCGGATAAGCTCCCGGCGTGTCGATGAAGGTGATGATAGGCATCTTGAAGCGATCGGCCATTTCCATCAGGCGCAGCGCTTTGCGATAGCCTTCCGGTGCAGGCATGCCGAAATTACGGCGAATCTTTTCTTTGGTCTCACGCCCTTTCTGATGACCAATGATCATCACCGGACGCCCATCCAAACGAGCAATTCCACCAACAATGGCTTTATCATCGGCGTAGGCGCGATCGCCAGCCAATTCATCAAAGTCGGTAAAGATATGCTTAATATAATCAAGCGTATAAGGACGTTGTGGATGGCGCGCTAATTGCGCAACCTGCCAGGCACCCAAATCGGCGAAGATTTTGCGCGTCAGTTCAACGCTCTTCTCACGCAGGCGCTGGACTTCTTCGTCCAGATTAATATCTAATTTTTCGTCTTGACGGCTGACTGCGGTCAGCGAGTCAATTTTCGCTTCCAACTCTGCAATCGGCTGCTCAAAATCAAGAAAATTCAGACTCATAGTATTCCTATATTAGTCAAATTCCAGTTCCACCTGCTCATTACCCACTAATGTGCGCAGCTCGTTCAGTAGTGCATCGGCAGGCGTTACACGCCATGCTGCGCCGAAACGTAGTCGGGCGCGCGCATCTTCACGCTGGTAATAGAGATGCACTGGGATCGTCCCCGATCGATGGGGTTCCAACGATTGGCGGAGACGGTTTAATAGCTGGTCATCAATTTGCCTGTCAGTCAGCGAGATAGCAAGCCCGCGCGCGTATTTTTCCCGCGCTTCACTGATATCCATTAACTCTCGGACGGTCATTTTAAGCCCGCCGCTGAAGTCATCAAAGCTGACCTGTCCACTGGCGATAAGGATACGGTCTTTCTCAAGTAAATGCTGATATTTTTCCAATGCATCGGTAAACAGCATTATCTCAAGACGACCGGAACGATCGTCCAATGTACAGACACCAATACGGTTACCCCGCTTGGTGACCATAACGCGGGCCGCCAACACCAGCCCAACGGCAGTGGTCATTTTACCCCGATCCGTCGGGTGCATATCTTTCAAACGCACGCCACCGGCATAGCGTTCAATTTCCTTAATATATTGCGTGATCGGGTGGCCGGTCAGGTACAGCCCCAGCGTTTCCCGTTCACCATCCAGCACCACCTGCTCCGGCCACGGCGGCACCGTGCTGTAAGATTGCTCAACCTGTTCAGGCGCATCGGCCAGCACGCCGAACATATCCACCTGACCAATCGCTTCCGCTTTCGCATGCTGATCGGCGGCCTTCAGCGCATCAGGCAATGAATTCATCAACGCGGCACGATGCGGCCCCAGACGGTCAAACGCCCCAGACATAATCAGCTTTTCCAGCACGCGGCGGTTCAGCTTTTTAATGTCGGTACGCGCGCAGAGATCAAACAGCTCTCTAAAATAGCCACCCTGATTACGCGCTTCGATAATCGCCTCAATCGGGCCTTCACCCACGCCTTTAATCGCACCGATGCCGTAAACAATCTCGCCATCGTCGTTAACGTGGAAGTGATACAGTCCGCTGTTGATGTCCGGAGGCAGGATTTTTAACCCCATCCGCCAACATTCGTCAACCAGACCGACCACTTTATCCGTGTTGTCCATATCGGCCGTCATCACCGCCGCCATGAACTCTGCCGGATAGTGCGCCTTCAGCCATAGCGTTTGGTAAGACACCAGCGCATAGGCCGCGGAGTGAGATTTATTAAAGCCATAACCGGCGAATTTTTCCACCAGGTCGAAAATCTTAACCGCCAGTTCGCCGTTCACGCCGCGAGATTTGGCACCATCTTCGAAGCCACCACGCTGCTTCGCCATTTCGACCGGGTTCTTTTTCCCCATCGCACGACGCAGCATATCCGCGCCGCCCAGCGTATAGCCCGCCAGAACCTGCGCAATCTGCATGACCTGTTCCTGATACAGGATAATGCCGTAGGTCGGCTCCAGCACAGGCTTAAGTGACTCGTGCTGCCATTCGATATCAGGATACGAGATCGCTTCACGACCGTGCTTACGGTCGATGAAGTTATCTACCATGCCGGATTGCAACGGGCCGGGGCGGAACAACGCCACCAGTGCGATCATATCTTCAAAGCAGTCGGGCTTAAGGCGTTTGATCAGGTCTTTCATGCCGCGCGATTCAAGCTGGAATACCGCGGTGGTTTCCGAGCGTTGCAGCATGTCGAAGCTTTTCTTATCGTCGAGCGGAATCGCCGCAATATCAATCGGCTCCAGTTCTTGCTTCGCGCGACGGGCGTTAATCATTCCCAGCGCCCAGTCGATGATGGTCAGCGTACGCAGGCCAAGGAAGTCGAACTTCACCAGCCCGGCATATTCCACGTCGTTCTTATCGAACTGGGTAACCGGATGGTTGCCTTCCGCATCGCAATACAGCGGCGCGAAATCGGTAATCTTGGTGGGGGATATCACCACCCCACCCGCATGTTTACCCGCGTTACGCGTTACCCCTTCGAGCTTACGCGCCATATCGATGAGGGCCTTAACTTCCTCATCGGCTTCATAAATTTCAGGCAGTTGCGGTTCAGCAGCAAACGCTTTTTCGAGCGTCATGCCCGGATCGGGCGGCACCAGCTTTGAAATACGATCGACAAACCCATAAGGGTGCCCAAGCACGCGCCCTACGTCACGAATAACCGCTTTCGCCGCCATCGTACCGAAGGTGATAATCTGCGATACCGCATCACGCCCGTACATTTCCGCGACGTGATCGATGACCTTGTCGCGTTTTTCCATACAAAAATCGACGTCAAAGTCGGGCATGGAAACACGTTCAGGATTGAGGAAGCGTTCGAACAGCAGGTCGAATTCCAGCGGATCCAGATCGGTGATTTTCAGCGCATAGGCCACTAACGAACCCGCACCGGAACCACGTCCCGGTCCAACAGGCACATCGTTATCCTTCGACCACTGAATAAATTCCATTACGATCAGGAAGTAACCGGGGAACCCCATCTGGTTGATAACGCCCAGTTCAATATCCAGGCGTTCATCATATTCAGGCCGACGCTCAGCGCGCACTTCCGGATCAGGGAACAGGAATTCGAGACGCTCCTCCAACCCCTTTTTCGAGCACTGAACCAGAAAGTCTTCCGTACTCATGTCGCCCGTTGGGAACTGCGGCAGGAAATATTCACCCAGACGAATCGTTACGTTACAACGCTTGGCAATTTCAACGCTGTTCGTCAGCGCTTCGGGGATATCCGCAAACAGCTCGCACATTTCCTCTTCGGAACGCATGTACTGCTGTGGGCTGTAATTACGTGGACGCTTGGGATCGTCAAGCGTGTAGCCATCATGAATGGCCACACGGATTTCGTGAGCGTCAAAATCATCGGTGCTGATAAAACACACTTCATTGGTTGCCACCACGGGCACCCCGTGCTTCGTCGCCAATTCGACGGCAGCATGCAAATAGCTTTCTTCATCGGGGCGGGACGTGCGGATCAGTTCCAAATAGTAACGCTGGGGGAAGTGTTCCTGATAGAAGGCCAGACACTGTTCGGCCTGCGTCTGGTTACCACGCAGCAAAAACCGACCGACATCACCCCGGCGGCCACCAGACAGTAAAATCAGCCCTTCCTGATGTTCAACAAGCCAATCCCGATCAATCGTCGGCCCGGCAGCGCCATAACCTCGTTGATAAGCATGGGAAATCAACAGCGTAAGATTCTGGTAGCCAGCATTATTCATGGCCAGGACGGTAAGATGCGCGAGCTCATCCCCCAATTCGTCGCTTTCGACACAGAAATCTGCACCGATAATGGGCTTGATTCCCGCGCCATGCGCACCGCCATAGAATTTAACCAGCCCACACAGGTTGGTAAAATCAGTAATCGCCAGCGCTGGCATGCCGAGTGCCGCCGCTTTTTTTACCAGCGGACCGACTTTGGCCAGCCCATCGATCATGGAATAGTCACTGTGAACACGCAGGTGAACAAAACGTGGTTCGGCCATCTCCAGATCCCAGAATTTATCGATTAGTCAGCATGGCAACGGCACGCTTACGTGCCCACGCCATACCGAGAGTTAATGATGATGTTTACGCCAGACCTAATGCACGTCTGACTGGCGCGAAGCTCCGACGGTGAAACTCAGTGGCGCCCAGTGCGGCCAGTTTCTCCAGATGAAAAGCCGTTGGATAGCCTTTGTGTTGGGCAAAACCATAAGCGGGGAAGCGTTGATCCAACTCGACCATCTCACGATCGCGAGTCACTTTCGCCATAATCGAGGCCGCGCTGATTTCTGCCACGCGGCTATCCCCTTTTACGACCGCCTGAGCGGGCATCGGCAAAGCCGGGCAACGATTGCCGTCAATGAGAACAAAATCAGGCACGACAGCCAAGCCAGCAACCGCACGCTGCATTGCCAGCATGGTAGCATGCAGGATATTCAATTGGTCAATCTCTTCCGGCTCCGCACGGCCAAGGCTCCACGCCAATGCCTTCTCTTTGATTTCATCATAGAGCGACAGTCGACGTTTTTCACTCAGCTTTTTGGAGTCCGCCAGCCCGACAATTGGCCTAGTTGGGTCAAGAATAACCGCAGCCGTCACGACCGCACCAACCAGAGGGCCGCGGCCCACTTCATCAACGCCAGCGATACAGCTCGCCTGCGGATAGACAAATATTTCACTCATGGTCTTATTAACATGGTTTTATTAACACGGCTTGACTAATTCCAGCACCGCCTGAGCCGCTTGCTCATCGGCGTTACAGCGGATCTGCTGGTGCAAATCCACAAACGTCGCGCGTAGCTCAGCCATTTTTTCCGTATTGGCAAACAGAGGCAGCAGCGCAGCGGCCAGCTTGTCCGGCGTACAGTCCGTCTGTAGCTGTTCGGCCACCAGCTCACGTCCCGCCAGCAAATTCGGCAGAGACACCCACGGTGTTTTGACCAGGCGCTGCGCCAGCCAGAAGGTAAAGGGCTTCATGCGATACCCTACAACCATCGGACATTTAGCCAGCATGCACTCCAGCGCTGCCGTACCCGATGCCAACAGAGCGGCATCACTGGCAATCATTGCTTCTCGCGCTTGCCCATCCAGCAGATGTACGCGTAGATCGGGCGCCACACTACTTTTTATCCGCTCGAACTGTTCACGGCGCTTGCTGTTGACCAGCGGAACCACGATTTCCAGATCGGGAAAATGCTGGCGTAGTAACACAGCCGTATTGAGAAAATCTTCGCTAAGCATTTCAACTTCTGCACCGCGACTGCCCGGCAGCAGCGCCAGACAAGGCACATCGGGTGCAATACCCAGCGTCGCACGTGCAGCCAGCTTATCGGGGTGCAGCGGCATCGCATCGGCCATCGTATGACCAATAAAGCGACAAGGTACATTGAAACGATCGTAAAACGCTTTTTCAAAAGGCAAAAAAGCCAGCACCAGATTGGTCGCTTTACCTATTTTGAAAACGCGTTTTTGACGCCATGCCCATACGGAAGGGCTGACGTAGTGAATGGTATTGATACCACGCTTTTTGAGGTTGCCCTCTAGCGTGATATTGAAATCAGGGGCATCAATGCCCACGAAAACATCGGGTTGAAGCTCGCTAAAGCGCTGGGTTAAATCTCGCCGAATTTTCAGCAGGCGGGGAAGCCGTCCAAGCACCTCAACAATGCCCATGACAGCCAGCTCTTCCATCTCGTACCAGGCTTCACAGCCTTCGGCCTGCATACGTGGCCCGGCAACGCCGACAAACCGCGCATCAGGCACCTTTTCTTTAAGCGCCCGGATCAGGCCTGCACCAAGGATGTCGCCGGAAGTTTCTCCGGCGACCAGCCCAATAGTCAAAGGACGTGATGACATGGATTAACGAATGATGCCGCGAGTAGAACGGGCAAAGAAATCGGTAAACGCCTGTACAGCCGGGTGTTCAGCCGCCAGCGCTTCAATTTCCGGTTTCACTTCGTCCAGTGTTCTGCCGCTGCGGTAGAGGAGCTTGTACGCGTTACGAATCGCGTGCAGGGTGTCTTTTTCGAATCCACGACGCTTCAGGCCTTCAATATTCAGGCCAAACGGCGTGGCGTGGTTACCCTGCGCGATCACATACGGCGGCACGTCTTGCGCTACACCGGAACATCCGCCAACCATGACGTGGGCACCGATAATGCAGAACTGGTGCACGGCCGTCATCCCACCGATAATCGCAAAATCATCGACGGAAACGTGGCCACCCAGCGTCGCGTTATTCGCCAGAATACAACGATTGCCCACTACGCAGTCATGTGCGATATGCGTGTTGATCATCAACAGGTTATCGCTACCGACTTTAGTCAACCCGCCGCCCTGTGTCGTGCCACGATGAATCGTGACGCTTTCACGGATGCGGTTACGATCGCCAATCTCAACGCGGGTCGGTTCCCCGGCATATTTGAGATCCTGATTCACTTCACCAATTGACGTGAACTGATAGATTTCGTTGTCGCGACCAATTTTAGTGACGCCATTGACGACGACATGTGATTTCAGCACCGTCCCCGCACCGATCTCAACCTGAGAACCGATATAGCAGAACGGGCCAATATGAACGCCAGCACCAATAATGGCACCGTCTTCAACAATCGAACTAGGGTGAATAAAGGCGGTTTGATCAATCACGTTATCAGGACTCCCGACGGCGAGCACACATCATTGACGCTTCACAGGCCACTTCGCCATCAACTTTGGCAACACCTTTAAAGCGCGCAACGCCGCGACGCTCTTTGATGAATTCAACTTCAAGGATCATTTGATCGCCTGGCTGCACGGGGCGCTTAAAGCGCGCTTCGTCTACAGCAGCGAAATAGTACAGCTCACCCGGTTCCAGTTTACCTACGCTTTTAAACGCAAGAATACCAGTGGCCTGAGCCATGGCTTCCAGAATCAGCACGCCGGGAAAAATCGGTTTGCCCGGGAAATGGCCCTGGAAGAAGGGTTCGTTGAAAGAGACGTTTTTCACCGCCCGCAGAAACTTCCCTTCTTCAAAATCCAGTACCCGATCAACTAGCAAAAACGGGAAACGATGCGGTAATAATTCTAAAATCTCTTCAATATGCAGAGTATGAGTGTCAGTAGTCAAAATACTCTTCCTGTCCATAAAAACTGATGCCATCAACAACACGGCCTGCGCAGACCCTAAATTAGGTGTCTTCAGGCAGGCCGCAAATAAAACGCGAGTGATTAAACGTTATCGACTTTTCGTTCAACGGCTTTCAACCGTTTGCTTATCTCATCAATATTCATCACCAGCGCTGCAGTTTTGCGCCACACTTTGTTGGGTTGCAAAGGAATGCCCGAAGAGTATACCCCAGGTTCTGTGATTGGTCGCATGACCATCCCCATTCCCGTTACCGTCACTTTATCGCAGATCTCCATGTGCCCGTTAATTACGCTGGCACCACCGATCATGCAATAACGACCAATTTTCAAGCTCCCCGCCATAATGACGCCACCCGCTACCGCGGTATTGTCGCCAATCACAACGTTGTGCGCAATCTGACATTGGTTATCAATGATAACACCATTACCAATGACCGTATCATCCAACGCACCACGATCGATGGTTGTGCTCGCACCGATCTCAACCCGATCGCCAATTCTGACTGTACCCAGCTGTGGAATCTTCACCCAGTTGCCGCGATCGTTAGCATAGCCAAAGCCGTCAGAACCGATCACGGTTCCAGACTGGATCAGGCAATGCTCACCCAGCTCAACGCGGTGATAAATCGTTACATTTGCCCATAAACGCGTACCGGCACCAATGCGGGCATCTTTGCCGATAAAACAGCCAGGACCAATGACAACGCCATCACCCAGCTGTGCGCCAGATTCGATAACGGCGTTTGCACCAATGGACACGTTCTGGCCCAGCGTCGCGTCTGGAGCAATAACCGCACTCGGTGCAATATCGGTTGCTGGTTGCGGTGTCGTATCCAACAGTTGCGCCATACGCGCATAGGTCAGATAGGGATTCTTCACTACCAGCGCCGCAACCTGACAGTAAGGTAAATCCGCTTCCGTCAGCACGACCGCTGACGCTTGCGTCCCGGCCAGTTGCTCACGGTAACGACTGTCGGAAAGAAACGTAATTTGCCCAGTTTTTGCTGAATGCATAGAAGCAACACCGGTGATGACGATATCGCCATCACCGTGTAATTGTGCATCCAACTGTTGAGCTAACGCGTCCAGTCGAATTGAATACATGTATTATTTAACCTGTTTCAGCACATCGGCAGTAATGTCTTTCGCATTGGCGACATACGCAACTGCGTTAGCGTCAATCACAACATCATAACCTTCTTTGGTTGCAACGGCTTTCACCGCATCCTGAATACGGCTCAGGATTTTGTTACGTTCTTCCATCTGACGGCGGCGGTTGTCTTGATCAAAAGCCTGCGCTTTAGTCGAGAACTGCTCGCGCTGCGCCATGACGTCCTTCTCCATTTTGCTGCGCTCGCTCGCTTTCATGGTAGAACCATCACGTTGCAGTTTCTGCATCTTGCCCTGTAAATCGTTTTCCATCGATTGCAGTTCAGAAGCACGGCCTTTGAATTCGTTTTCCAGCTGTTTGCCAACGGTTTCACGCTGCGGCAGCTGTTGGAAAATGCTGGAGACGTTAACAACGGCAATTTTGTCAGCAGCCTGAACGCTGGCTGAAGCAGCCAATGCTAAACCGAGGCCTGCGGCACATAACCACTTTTTCACTATAAACTCCTCAACCTAACCTAATTTGTGTCTTAACACTTTAATTATGAGCATCGCGTCATGGTATGAACGTCTTATGATCAACCATTCCTATCCATGAACTATTCATATCAACGACATACTCGTCTCAACGAATCACGATGCGACATTCCCTGCATACGATCTATTGACGTCACACTACCAGGTTTTGCCAATGTTAAACTGGAATTGTTCCGACTTGTCTCCATCGTACTTTTTAACCGGCTGGGCATAGGAGAAGACCAATGGCCCAAGCGGAGACATCCATTGCAACGCGATACCGCTGGAAACACGGAAGTTGGTCGCCTTGCTATAATCCGGCACACCTGCGTCAATTGTTTCCTGTGTATTTTTCCAGTTGGTATCCCATACCGTACCGCCATCCACAAAGAAGGACGTACGTACGGAACTCGCGTATTTATCACTGATAAACGGTGTTGGCACGATCAGTTCCGCACTCAATACCGCCATCGCGTTACCGCCAACGGCATCATCCAGATTGGTTTTATCAATACCACAGCCAGAATAAGAAGGTGGGAGTACTCCAGATGTACGGGTACACTGGTAATACGCCGCTTTAGGCCCAATCGTATTCGACTGGAAGCCACGTACCGTACTGGAACCACCTGCATAGAAGTTGTCGTAGAACGGCACTTCTTTGCTACCGATACCATCCGCAAAACCTGCGCGCGTCCGGCCCATCACCACCCAGTTGCCACTGTCGCTCAACGGGTAGTAGCTCGCCGAATCAAACGTCAGTTTGTAGTATTCGTTGTCCGAACCCGGTACGGCAATCTTGGCATTCGCAGACGCACGTGTGCCTTTCGTCGGGAAGTAGCCACGATCCAGATTGTTATACGACCATCCGGTATTCAGGAAGAAATCGTTCGCTTTGAAGTCAGCGCTAGATTTATTCCCTTCCTGAACCACGGATGGATTAACCCCCACGGAATCCAGATAACGCCACATCGCTACCTGCGGTCTCATATCCGACAGATCGTTATGCACATAATCCAGACCGACACGCAGTGAGTTATTCTCGTTAATCGGGAAGCCCAAGGTGCTGCCAACGCCATAACTCACGTTAGTGTAGTCGGACAGATCGGCGTCAGACGCCTCAAATTTGTTATAGAATATGCGGCCACCGAGGCTAACGCCATCGACGGTAAAGTATGGGTCGGTCAGTGACAGCTCAACATACGTCTGATAGTCGTTTTTAGTCCCGCTGATACCAACGGAGTTACCCGTTCCCAGCCAGTTGTCCTGTTGGACCCCAGCCTGGAAGCTCACGCCACTTTCTGTACCAAAACCGACACCAAAGTTGAATGTCCCCGTATTACGCTCTTTGACTTTATACGTTACATCAACCTGATCGGCCACGCCGGGTACACGCTGTGTTTCTACATCAACGCTTTCAAAGTATCCCAGTCGATTTAAACGCTCTTTGCCCTGCTCAACCAGATCGTTGCCTAACCAGGCACCTTCCATCTGACGCATTTCACGGCGCAGAACGGAGTCTTTAGACGTGTCGTTACCGTCAAAGCGGATATGACGCACATAGAAACGGTTACCAGCATCAACGTTGATGTTTAATTTCACCGTCTTGTCTGCGTCATTAATTTCCGGCTGTGTGACCACACGCGGATAGGCATAGCCATAACGACCCAGCAGCTTCTTGATGTCCTCTTCCATTCGGGTCACTTTCGTCCCGTTGTAGAGTTCACCCGGTTCAATCTTCGTCAATCCTTCGATTTCCGCAGAGTGACCAGCCAAATTGCCTTTCACCGCTACGCCGGACAGCTTGTACTGTTCGCCTTCCGTCATATTGATGGTGATGTAGATGCCTTTTTTATCTGGCGTCAGGCTCACCTGTGTGGAATCGATGTTGAAACGCGCATAGCCGCGATCCAGATAGAAACTCCGTAACGTTTCCAGATCGCCAGACAGTTTTTGTTTCTGGTATTTACGATCGCCGACCACGTTCCACCACGGCACTTCATCACGCAGTTGGAAACGAGAGATCAATTCGTCGGAGCTGAACGCTTTGTTACCGACAATATTAATCTGCTGGATCTTGGCGGAAACGCCTTCCGTGAAGACCAGTTTCAGGTCTACGCGGTTACGCGGGAGTGGCGTGACAACGGCTTTAACCGACGCACTGTACTTGCCCACGCTGTAGTAGAAATCTTCCAGTCCTTTTTCGATGCTGGTGAGCGCAGTGCGGTCTAACGCTTCACCGACGCGCACGCCAGAGGCCTCCAGGTTTTCTTTCAGCATGTCGTCTTTGACTGACTTATTGCCGGAAAACGTGACGCTGGCGATGGTTGGACGTTCTTTCACCTGCACAATCAGCGTTTCGCCATCGCGCAGGACACGAACATCTTCAAAATTTCCGGTCGCAAACAAGGCACGGATGGTATTACCGATATCATCGTCACCGATGGTATCACCAACGCGGACTGGCATACTGAGTAATGCCGCCCCGACGGCAACCCTTTGCAGGCCCTCGAAATGAATGTCCTTCACTACGAACCCGTCTGCACCGTATACGGTTGCGCTGCTAAACAGCAGCGACGCTATGAGCAACTTTTTGATCGCCATCGTTGTTATGCGTTTTTCCTAACCTAATCCCGCGCCTAGAGACGAGAGAAATCATTGAAAAGTGCGAGTCCCATTAACAACATCAGCAACACTGTACCAATGCGATAGCTAACGTCCTGCACACGCTCAGAAACCGGCCTGCCCTTCAACTTTTCAACCGCAAGAAAGAGCAGGTGTCCACCATCCAATACCGGCAGAGGGAACAGATTGATGATCCCCAAATTGACGCTGATTAAGGCCAAAAACATCAGGTAATAAATCAATCCATAATCTGCTGACATTCCTGCGCCCTGAGCAATCGAAATGGGACCACTCAGGTTGTTCAGCTTAACATCCCCCATAACCAGTTTCCCTAACATACTGACGGTCAATTTCATCAGCTGCCAGGTTTTATCTGTTGCCTGGTAGATCGCACTGAACGGCCCATACTGGCGCACAGTCCTGTATTCTTCAGGCAGCGGCGTCACACTTGGCATAACGCCTGCCAGCCCTTCAACTCTGCCACTTCCCACAGATTTGCTGTCTGGCGTTAACGTCAACGGGACTGTTGAACCGTTGCGCTCCACCTCCAGAGCAATAGATTGTCCGGGGTTGTCACGCACGGCGATAACAAAATCACGCCATTGCGCTAGCGCCTGCCCGTCGACTTTAACGATCCTATCTCCGACTTGCAAACCTGCTTTTTCCGCCGCCGACCCAGCCTGCACCTGATGCAGTACCGGCTCAATTTGCGGCCCACGCGGAATAATCCCGAGCGAAGCGGCAGGATCTTGCTTATCAGGTTCAAACTGCCACTCGCGTAAATCCAGCGTTTTCTGAACGACACGATCAGAGCCTAAAGGTGCGGTTCCGATCACAACATCGCTATCGCCGATTTTACCGATCAGGGCCAGACGCGCAGTATCCCAATCAGGCGTTTCGATACCGTCAACGGACTTTAGTTCCATTCCCGCCGACATTTCCGCCTGCGCCGCAATGGAGTTGGGCAGTATTTCACCCACTACCGGACGCACGCCCGGTACGCCGAGAATAAACACCAACCAATACGCCACAATGGCAAACAGGAAATTGGCAATCGGACCCGCGCTAACGATAGCCGCACGCTGCCAGACCGTTTTGCTATTAAATGATTGGTGACGAAATTCTGGCGCAACGGTGTCGACGCGCTCATCTAGCATCTTCACGTAGCCGCCAAGTGGGATCAGCGCAATCACGAATTCTGTACCGGTACGATCGCGACGACGCCATAGCGCACGTCCGAAACCGACGGAGAAGCGTTCGACCTTCACACCACAGCGGCGCGCTACCCAGAAATGCCCAAATTCATGGACAGTGACCAGCACACCCAGTGCAATGATAAACGCGGCAAGATTCCAGAGAAAACTCAGCATAAATAGCTCTACCGCTTTATTCTAAGCCACTTTAAACAGCAGCAGCATCAGGCAAGAGAACACAGGAACCGCAGCAGTCAGGCTGTCGATACGATCGAGCACACCACCGTGCCCCGGAATCAAATGGCTACTGTCTTTGATGCCCGCCTCGCGTTTGAACATACTTTCCGTCAAATCACCCAACACCGAGGCCAGCGCAGCGGCGATAGAACAAATCAACAACGTGGCTGGCGCTACCGTTAATGGCGCATAAAGGCTAAACAGCACAGAGATGAGCGCCGAGGTTGCCAGGCCACCAAGAAAGCCTTCCCAGGTTTTGCCCGGCGAAACTTTTGGCGCGAGTTTACGCTTACCAAACAGTTTACCGAACATGTAGGCACCGCTGTCCGCGCCCCATACCAGCAGCATGACGTACAGCAGCCACCAGGCACCAGCAAATGGGTTAATCGCGTAATTGTAATGACGAAGCGCGACCATGCCCCAGAAAAACGGCACGATCGTCATGATACCGAACACCAGTCGCAATGTACGCGAATGACGCCAGAATGAGGCGGAAGCCGGATAGAACAGCACCAACAGCAGCGCGACACCCCACCACACCAGCGATGACCAGAGCGCGATACTGATTTGCGGAATATGGACGGAATAATGGTAGGCCGGGAGTGATAACAGCATCAGCGCCAGCAAGAAACCACACAGGATCGCGAGCCACAGGCGTTGACCATAAGAGGCAAACCCTGCCAACTGACCCCATTCCCATGCCGCCAGCATACAGACGGCCAGCGTAACAAGCGTGAATCCCAGAGGAGGCAGCAAGAAAAGTGCTGCAATAACAATCGGGATCAAAATAAAAGCAGTAATCAGGCGATACTTCAGCAAAAGTTCCCCCTAGGATGCATCAGCATCGATAGGTGTTGTTCCCCCGAAGCGGCGCTCGCGTTGTGCAAAAGCATTCAGCGCACCTTCAAAGACTTGTTCATCGAAATCAGGCCAGAGGACATCAGTAAAGTAAAGTTCAGCATAAGCAATTTGCCACAGAAGAAAATTACTGATGCGGTGTTCTCCACCGGTTCTGATCACCAAATCAACCGGAGCCAGATCATGCAGACAGATGTACTGACATAATGACGCTTCATTAATGCTATCAGGGCGCAGAATGCCTTCCTGCACCTGCTCTGCAAGTTGCCGTACTCCCTGAATAATATCCCAACGGCCGCCATAATTCGCGGCAATATTCAGTGTGAGCCCCTGATTCTTTTCCGTCAGTGCTTCTGAACGGCGGATTCGCTCTTGTAAACGCGGACTGAAGCGGCCGATATCGCCAATCACCCGCAAGCGAACATTGTGCTTGTGCAGGCTTTTCACTTCGCTATCAAGCGCCCTGACAAACAGTTCCATGAGTGCGGAAACTTCCTGCGCCGGACGGTTCCAGTTTTCACTGCTAAATGCGTAAAGTGTCAGCGCGTCCAGCCCCTGGCTCACTGCAAAACTGACTGAACGCCGCACAGCCTTTACACCAGCCTGATGGCCAAAAATCCGCATTTTCCCCCGGTTTTTTGCCCAGCGACCATTGCCATCCATGATAATGGCAACATGCCGCGGCCCGGCGGGTGGCAGATCGTTAGTATTTTTTTGATTATCGGACGGCATAACGCGTACTTATTTCCTCAAGCAAGAAATACAACAGTCCTTCCGTAACATCAGACCCCGTTAGCGCAAAAAAAGCCGTGAACGATCACGGCTTATCTTCACGGTCGATTAAACAACTTTCGCATAATCAACCATTGAGTGGCGCAGACTATACCACCTCCACCGCACATGAACAAATTGTGCCACGGCGCTATCCCGCTATCGCACGTAATGTGTCAGGGTCTGTGTTGCGACCTGTCTGGCCCAGCGGTCAATAAACAGAACATCATCAACGCTGGTGGGTTCTGGTAATGTAAGTTGTTCAATAACATGCCGATTTACCGCCGCAATATCCGTAAAACGGATCTGCGACTGCAAAAATGCCGCTACCGCAATTTCATTTGCAGCATTTAATGCCGTGGTGGCTGACTGACCATGATTACAGGCATCAATAGCGAGCTGTAAACAAGGATAGCGTGCATAGTCCGGTGCCAAAAATGTCAGCGCGCCAATCTGGCAAAAATCTAACGCTTTTGCACCCGATGCCACACGTTCGGGATAAGCCATTGCATGGGCAATCGGCGTGCGCATATCGGGCGATCCCAACTGCGCCAGAACGCTGCCATCACGGTAACGTACCATCGAGTGAATCACCGACTGCGGATGAATAATGACTTCTATCTGTTCGGCAGAAGCATTAAACAACCAGCGCGCTTCGATGTACTCCAGCCCTTTGTTCATCATCGTGGCAGAATCAACCGAAATTTTGCGTCCCATTGACCAGTTTGGATGCGCACACGCCTGATCTGGCGTCATGTCTGCCAGCGCCGACACCGGGGTTTCACGAAACGGCCCACCGGAACCGGTCAGAACAATACGTTCGACCCCATGCTGCGACAATGAAGCGTAGCCTAATTGACGCTGAATTTGCTCAGGTAAACTCTGAAAAATCGCATTATGTTCGCTATCAATCGGTAAAAGCTGTGCGCCACTTTGCGCCACGGCGTCCATGAACAGACGTCCGCAGGTAACCAGTGATTCTTTGTTCGCCAGCAACACCTGCTTTCCAGCATGAATTGCCGCTAGTGTTGGCAATAACCCCGCCGCACCCACAATCGCAGCCATGACCTGATCAACGCCCTCTAATGCAGCAAGGTCACACGCGGCTTGCTCGCCAGCCAGCACTTCCGTTTTGCAACCATATTCCGCCAACTGCTGGCGCAGGGCAGTTGCTGAGGCTTCATCAGCCATTGAGGCATAGGCGGGTTGGAAAGTGAGGCACTGCTCCAGCATCAACTTGACGTTGTACCCGGCGGATAACGCGCGTACGGCAAATTTATCGGGATTGGCTTTAATGACGGCCAGCGAACTGACGCCAATAGAGCCAGTGGAACCAAGAATTGTCAGTTGCTTCATTAAAAATGCTCTGAATAACCGGATTTGATGACAGGAAGGTACACGAGTCTGAGACGATTACCATGATATATCTCTGCTATCGATCACAGTCACGACAGCCGCAGGCATATATACAGCAAAAATTGTTTACTACCCAGAGGGGCTAGCCTTCACCCATTCCTTGTATAACCATAAAATAAAGCGCCGCCGGAAAAAGAGGGCAAGCCCACAGATTCCCTGCGACGCACTATTCAACAGGCTGATTAGAACTCCATCAGCTCCGCTTCTTTCTCTGCCAGAGCGACGTCCACTTTCTTAATGAAGTTGTCAGTCAGCTTCTGCACGTCGTCCTGAGCGCGACGTTCTTCATCTTCACTGATCGCTTTATCTTTCAGCAGCGCTTTCAGTTTGTCGTTAGCATCACGGCGTACGTTGCGTACGGAGATACGCCCCTGCTCTGCTTCGCCACGAACCACTTTGATCAGGTCTTTACGGCGCTCTTCCGTCAGCGGTGGCAGCGGAACACGGATTACGGTACCAGCAGAAGACGGGTTCAGGCCGAGGTCGGAAGCCATGATCGCTTTCTCAACTGCCGGGCCAAGTGAACGGTCGAATACGGTGATTGCCAGAGTACGGGAATCTTCTACGACAACGTTAGCAACCTGACGCAGTGGCGTTGCGCTGCCATAGTATTCAACCTGGATGCCATCGAGAATGCTAGGCGATGCACGGCCGGTACGGATTTTGCTGATCTGATTTTTAAACGCTTCAACACATTTGTCCATGCGCGTTTCAGCATCTTTTCTGATTTCATTAGTCACGTTGTGAACCCTTGAAAACTGGTTGCCTGGCAGGCCATGTCAGTACATGACCCGGTGAATAATTAATGCCAGCGCACGGCTGGCGTATGGCGCAATACTGGGGAGTATAGTACCCCATAATTAGCGTGAGCCGTTATTACTGACTAATCAACGTCCCTTCTTTTTCACCCATGACAACGCGACGCAGTGCGCCAGGCTTGTTCATGTTGAAAACACGGATGGGTAAATTATGGTCGCGTGCCAGCGTGAACGCGGCAAGATCCATCACTTTCAGCTCACGTTCTAACACGTCTTGATAGGTTAGCGTTTCGTACATCGTCGCTGAAGGATCTTTCACTGGATCGGCAGAATAGACGCCATCGACTTTGGTCGCTTTCAATACGACATCCGCTTCAATCTCAATGCCGCGCAGACAAGCCGCAGAATCCGTGGTGAAGAAAGGGTTGCCTGTCCCGGCGGAGAAGATCACTACGCGGTTATTACGCAGCAGACTAATCGCCTCTGCCCAGCTGTAGTTGTCACAGACGCCATTCAGCGGAATAGCAGACATCAGGCGAGCGTTCACATAGGCACGGTGCAACGCATCACGCATTGCCAGACCATTCATGACGGTCGCCAGCATTCCCATGTGGTCGCCCACAACGCGGTTCATACCCGCTTTAGCCAGACCCGCGCCACGAAACAGGTTACCACCGCCGATAACCACACCGACCTGAATGCCTAACTCAACCAGTTCTTTCACTTCCTGAGCCATGCGATCCAGAATGCTCGCATCGATACCAAAACCTTCAGTTCCCTGTAAAGCTTCGCCACTGAGCTTCAGCAGGATTCGTTGATAGACGGGTTTTGCATTGGTTGCCATGGTGTTCTTATCCTACAGGCTGTCGTCGTATTGGGGGGTTGTAAAAATCAAAACTGTTCTACTCGGCTCCTATCTGAATGCAGGAAACCAAGCGAACTAAAACTCTTTGGGCTGGATAAAAAGGAACCGCCAACTGGCGGCTCTTTTTTTTTGCTATTAAGACTGCTTGCTCATTGCTGCAACTTCAGCAGCAAAGTCAGTCTCAACTTTCTCAATACCTTCACCCACTTCGAAACGGATGAAGTTAGTCACGTCAGCGTTGTGCTCTTTCAGCAATTGACCAACAGACTTAGCTGGATCCATAACGAAAGGCTGACCCGTCAGAGAAACTTCACCGGTGAATTTCTTCATACGGCCTTCAACCATTTTCTCTGCGATTTCTTTCGGCTTGCCAGACTGCATCGCGATTTCTAACTGAACCTGGTACTCTTTCTCTACCACTTCAGCAGACACGTCTTCTGGCTTAACGAATTCTGGTTTGCTTGCTGCAACGTGCATAGCCAGGTGTTTAACCAGCTCTTCGTCAGCGCCTTTAGCGGCAACCAGAACACCGATGCGCGCACCGTGCTGGTAGTTACCCAGAACTTCGCCTTCCAGAGCGGAAACGCGACGAATGTTGATGTTCTCACCAATTTTCGCAACCAGTGCAACACGCTCTTCTTCGAACTGTGCTTTCAACACGTCAACGTCAGTGATTTTGCCTGCAACCGCAGCGTCCAGCACTTTGTCAGCAAATGCCTGGAAACCACCGTCTTTAGCAACGAAGTCAGTCTGGCAGTTAACTTCCAGGATCACAGCGTAGTTACCGTCGATCTTAGTCTTGATCACGCCATCAGCAGCAACGTTACCTGCTTTCTTAGCTGCTTTAATTGCGCCAGATTTACGCATGTTTTCAATTGCCAGCTCGATGTCGCCGTTAGCTTCAACCAGCGCTTTCTTACATTCCATCATGCCCGCAGCGGTACGCTCACGCAGCTCTTTTACCAGGGATGCGGTAATTTCAGCCATTCTAAAATCCTCGGAAGATTTGTTCTGCCTGGTCGTCACGACCAAACAGCTTTAAAAGTGAAAAAGGGGCCATAAAAAGGCCCCTAACCAAACTAGTACTACCTGGTTAATAAGGGCTCAACGAGCCAGACTTATTATTCAGCTTCTACTAAGCCTTCTTCTGCCTGCACAGCCAGATCTTGAGAACGGCCTTCGCGGACAGCAGTAGCAACAGCGCTCAGGTACAGGCTAACTGCACGGATTGCGTCATCGTTACCAGGGATGATGTAGTCAACGCCATCTGGATCGGAGTTGGTATCAACCACTGCGAATACCGGAATACCCAGGTTGTTAGCTTCTTTGATTGCGATGTGCTCGTGATCGGCGTCGATAACGAACAGCGCGTCTGGCAGACCGCCCATATCTTTGATACCGCCCAGGCTGTTTTCCAGCTTGTCCAGTTCACGAGTGCGCATCAGCGCCTCTTTTTTGGTCAGCTTGTCGAACGTGCCGTCTTGAGATTGGGTTTCCAGATCTTTCAAACGTTTGATGGACTGACGAACGGTTTTCCAGTTAGTCAGCATACCGCCCAACCAACGATGGTTCACGAAGAACTGATCGCAGTTGTTGGCTGCATCTTTTACCGCTTCGCTTGCTGCGCGCTTAGTACCAACGAACAGAATTTTGCCTTTGCGAGAAGCAATTTTGCTCAGCTCAGCCAGAGCGTCGTTGAACATTGGTACAGTTTTTTCAAGGTTGATGATGTGAACTTTGTTACGTGCACCGAAGATGAATGGCTTCATTTTCGGGTTCCAGTAACGGGTCTGGTGACCAAAGTGTACGCCAGCCTTGAGCATATCGCGCATGGAAACAGTTGCCATGATTACCTCTATTAATTAAGTATGGGGTTATGCCTCCACATGTCCCATTGCGCCGACCCCATCCGGTGAAACACCTCAGGAGCACCCCGGCGAACGTGCCGACATGTGTGTGTTATTTACACAAAGTGAGTTTAGTCGATGTGGTTGAATACCGTATAACCGATATCCAGCCGGATCATCGGCGCGCTTTATACCATAAATCCCCCAACGACACCAACATTTGTTATTCAATCGTCCACAAATCAGAATGATAGTTTGGCAAGCCAGCGGCATGGCTGGTAACATAAGTTATTAGTTATCGCTCTTAATTTTTGTGCTTAACAGGCACCTGCGGACAATCATCAATGGCAATTTCAATTAAAACTCCTGAAGACATCGAAAAAATGCGCGTAGCTGGTCGTCTGGCTGCCGAAGTCCTGGAAATCATCGAACCCCACGTGGTACCCGGCGTGAGCACTGCCGAATTAGACAGAATCTGTCACGATCACATCACCAACAAGCAGCAGGCCATTTCTGCTTCTCTGGGCTACCACGGCTTCCCGAAATCCGTCTGCATCTCCATCAACGAAGTGGTGTGCCACGGCATTCCTAGCGAAGAACGCATTTTGAAAGACGGCGATATCGTCAACATCGACGTCACCGTGATCAAAGACGATTTCCACGGCGATACGTCAAAAATGTTTATCGTCGGCAAACCCACCATTCTGGGTGAGCGCCTCTGCCGCATCACGCAGGAAAGCCTCTATCTGGCACTGAAAATGGTTAAGCCGGGCATTCGCCTGCGCACGCTGGGCAAGGCGATCCAGCAGTTCGCGGAAGGGAATAACTTCTCCGTAGTGCGTGAGTATTGCGGTCACGGCATCGGCAAGGGCTTCCACGAAGAGCCACAGGTGCTGCACTACGATGCAGACGACGGTGGCGTCGTGCTGCAAGCGGGTATGGCATTCACGATCGAGCCTATGCTTAATGCCGGTGATTACCGTATTCGTACGATGAAAGACGGCTGGACGGTAAAAACCAAAGATCGCAGCTTGTCGGCACAGTACGAGCATACTATTGTGGTAACCGATAACGGCTGCGAAATAATGACGTTGCGAAAGGATGACACCATCCCCAACATCATCACGCATGAACAGTAAACACTAAGCCGGCAGATGCCGGCTTTTTTTATGGGCTGCGCTATGACAGATAACCGCTTTTCGCCAGACAGTACACCACCTGACGCTGCCTCATCAAACAGCCCTATAGACCCCATTGCACCCGCGCAGTTGCCCGCTTCACCGCTGACCTACGCGGATGACATGCTAGATTGTCAGACGTTAAAACAGCAGTTGGAACTGTTTCAGCTTTGGCTCGGTTCAGAATTCCGCTCCGGCGTCAGCGCAGAAAAGCTGATTGATGCCAGAACCTTGTTCATCGATCGCCTGTTGCAGCGGCTATGGTATTTCTACGGCTTTGAAAATATCGCGCAAACGTCGCTGGTCGCCGTAGGCGGGTATGGCCGCGGTGAACTACACCCGCTTTCCGATATCGACGTGCTGGTATTGAGCCAGACAGCGCTGAGTGAAGAACATTCCCAGCGCGTCGGCCAATTCATCACCCTACTGTGGGATTTGAAGCTGGAAGTCGGCCATAGCGTCAGAACGCTGGAAGAGTGCTTACAGGAAGGACGCGCAGATATTTCCGTTGCCACCAACCTGATCGAATCCCGCATGATATGCGGCGACGTCGCCCTCTTTCTCTCGCTGCAAAAAAACGTATTCAGTGATGAATTTTGGCCGTCAGACACGTTTTTCCCAGCAAAAATCGCCGAACAACAGGAACGCCATCAGCGCTACCACAGCACCAGCTACAATCTGGAGCCCGACATCAAGAGCAGCCCGGGCGGGCTACGCGACATTCACACGCTGCTGTGGGTCGCGAGACGCCACTTCGGCGCGACGTCGCTCAATGAAATGGTCGGTTTCGGCTTTCTAACCGAGGCGGAACGTAAAGAGCTGAACGAGTGCCAAAGCTTTTTGTGGCGCATCCGCTTCGCCCTGCATCTGATCCTACCGCGTTACGACAACCGGCTGCTGTTCGACAGGCAGTTGAACGTCGCACAGCTGCTGCAATATCAGGGGGAAGGCAACACGCCAGTCGAGCGCATGATGAAGGATTTCTACCGTATGACGCGTCGCGTCAGCGAGTTGAACCAGATGCTGTTGCAGCTCTTTGACGAAGCGATTCTGGCGCTGGACGCAAGTGAAAAGCCCCGTCCGATTGACGATGAATTTCAGCTACGCGGCAATCTGCTGGACCTGCGCGATGAAAACCTGTTTATCAAAAAGCCGGAAGCCATCATGCGCATGTTCTACCTGATGGTACGCAACCGTGACATCAGCGGCATTTACTCCACCACGTTGCGCCAGTTGCGCCATGCTCGTCGCCATCTCGCCAGTCCGCTTTGCACCATCCCAGAAGCGCGCCAGTTGTTCATGAATATTCTGCGCCACCCGCATGCAGTAAGTCGCGCGCTGCTGCCAATGCATCGCCACAGCGTGCTGTGGGCTTATATGCCGCTGTGGGGGAACATCGTCGGTCAGATGCAGTTCGATCTGTTTCACGCCTATACGGTGGACGAGCACACGATCCGCGTTCTGCTCAAGCTGGAGAGCTTCGCCGACGAGGATACGCGACCACAGCACCCGCTGTGCGTCGAGCTCTACCCTCGCCTGCCGCAGCCCGAATTATTGCTGCTGGCCGCGCTGTTCCACGATATCGCGAAAGGTCGCGGGGGCGATCACTCGGAACTGGGCGCGCAGGATGTGCTGGAGTTTGCCGCGCTGCACGGGCTGAATTCGCGTGAAGCTCAGTTGGTTTCCTGGCTGGTGCGCTGCCACCTGCTGATGTCCGTCACCGCACAGCGTCGCGACATTCAGGATCCCACCGTCATTCAGCAATTTGCTACGGAAGTGCAGAGCGAAACCCGTCTGCGCTATCTGGTTAGCCTGACGGTTGCCGATATCTGCGCCACCAATGAAACGCTGTGGAACAGCTGGAAACAGAGCCTGTTGCGTGAACTCTATTTCGCGACGGAAAAACAGCTGCGCCGCGGCATGCAAAATACGCCAGATTTACGCGAACGCGTCCGGCATCACCGCTTGCAGGCACTGGCGCTGCTGCGTATGGACAATATTGATGAAGAAGCGCTGCACCACATCTGGAGCCGCTGCCGAGCCGATTATTTCCTGCGCCATTCGCCAAATCAGCTTGCCTGGCACGCGCGCCACTTGCTGGAGCATGATGTCAACAAACCGCTGGTGCTGATCAGCCATCAGGCCAGCCGTGGCGGTACAGAGATCTTTATCTGGAGCCCGGACAGGCCTTATCTTTTCGCGGCGGTCGCCGGTGAACTGGATAGACGCAACCTCAGCGTGCACGATGCACAGATTTTTACCAGCCGCGACGGCATGGCGATGGATACGTTCATTGTGCTGGAACCAGACGGCAGCCCGCTGGCGCAGGATCGGCATGAAATGATACGCCACGCACTGGAACAGGCGCTGACCCATCGGAGCTATCAACACCCGCGCGTGCGCCGACCGTCACCCAAGCTGCGCCACTTCAGCGTGCCAACCGAAGTCAACTTCCTGCCGACACATACGGACAGACGCAGCTACATGGAGCTCAGCGCGCTTGACCAACCAGGGCTGCTGGCACGTATCGGTGAAATTTTTGCCGATCTCAACCTGTCGCTGCACGGCGCACGCATTTCCACGATCGGCGAGCGGGTAGAGGATCTTTTCATTCTGGCCGACAGCGACAGGCGGGCATTAAAGCCGGATTTACGCCTTAAATTGCAAGAACGGTTGACAGAAGCCCTTAACCCAAACGATAAAGTACCATTGAGTTAATTTTTACAATCAGGAAAGAGAAATCAGGATGCACCAACAATTACAGAACATCATTGAGACGGCTTTCGAGCGTCGCGCTGAAATCACTCCGGCAAACGCAGACACCGTCACGCGTGAAGCCGTCAATCAGGCTATCAGTCTGCTGGATAGCGGCGCCCTGCGCGTTGCAGAGAAAATCGACGGCCAGTGGGTTACGCATCAGTGGCTGAAGAAAGCCGTGCTGCTCTCTTTCCGTATTAACGATAACCAGGTAATGGAAGGCGCGGAAACTCGTTATTACGACAAAGTGCCGATGAAATTTGCAAACTATGATGAAGCCCGTTTCCAGCGTGAAGGGTTCCGCGTAGTGCCTCCCGCCAGCGTGCGTCAAGGTGCGTTTATTGCACGTAATACCGTACTGATGCCGTCTTACGTCAACATCGGTGCTTACGTTGATGAAGGCACCATGGTGGATACATGGGCAACCGTCGGTTCTTGTGCGCAGATCGGTAAAAACGTTCACCTGTCCGGCGGCGTCGGCATCGGCGGCGTTCTGGAGCCGCTGCAGGCTAACCCGACCATCATCGAAGACAACTGCTTCATCGGCGCGCGTTCTGAAGTGGTAGAAGGCGTGATCGTAGAAGAAGGTTCCGTCATCTCCATGGGCGTGTTCATCGGCCAAAGCACCCGTATTTACGATCGTGAAACTGGCGAAATCCACTATGGCCGCGTACCGGCTGGCTCCGTTGTGGTTTCCGGCAACCTGCCGTCCAAAGATGGCAGCTACAGCCTGTACTGTGCTGTTATTGTGAAGAAAGTGGATGCAAAAACCCGCGGAAAAGTGGGTATCAATGAGTTATTACGCACCATCGACTAAACTAGAAGCGGCGGGTTAATCACCCGCCGTTTTTTTATGTACGAACGATAATCAGGACTATCTAAAAACCGAGAAGGTGACGCTATGTATGACAATCTAAAAAGCCTGGGCATTACCAATCCCGATGATATCGATCGCTATAGCCTGCGTCAGGAAGCGAACAACGACATCCTGAAGATCTATTTCCGTAAAGATAAGGGCGAGTTTTTCGCTAAAAGCGTGAAGTTCAAGTATCCGCGCCAGCGCAAGACCGTCGTGGCAGATAACTCTGGACAGGGCTACAAAGAGATCAACGAGATCAGCCCAAATCTGCGCTATGTGATTGATGAATTAGACAAGATCTGCCAGCAGGAACAGGTTGAAGTCGATCTGAAACGCAAAATCCTTGACGATCTGCGTCATCTGGAAAGCGTCGTTTCCAACAAAATTACCGAAATCGAAGCGGATTTAGAGAAACTGACCAAGAATCGCTAAGGCGATGATCTCCACAGGCCGCAAACGAAAACGGGAGCACGACAGGCTCCCGTTTGTCATTTCAGCACGGCATCACTGTGCGTCAACTAAATCCGCCCATGCTTCAACCCACGGGCATGACATCACTTCTGGTTCTGGATGCTCGACAGCATCAATTTCCAAAACATCACCCAGGCGCTTAGCACCGATTTCCTGCAATAGCGCATCGAACAGATGGCCACCCGCGCAGAAATTCGGGTAACTGCTGTCACCCAGCGCAATCACGCCATAGCGCAGCGCGGGCTGGTAACCGCCGTTTTCACGCAGTGCGGCGTAAAGCGGAACAATAGAATCAGGCAACTGGCCTTGCCCCGTCGTCGACGTGACAACTAAAACCGTCTGCTCGCGGTAGTCCAGCCAGGATTCCAGCGTCGCATCTTCAAAGACCTTAACCTCGTGCCCACGATCTCTGAGAATATTTTCGGCTTCTTCGGCCACCAGCAATGCATTCCCGTAGACCGTACCAACAAAAATACCAATCTGCGCCATGCTTCTGACTCCCTTTTTAATTCGATATATGTAATACAAAAATAAGACGGTGGTAATAAGACCGCTATTACCCGACGGAATGCTCGCTATCCTGACCTGAGTCGGCAGGAAACTCAACCCCTTCAAACTCAGGGAGAATCCCCTGCCAGCCAAACTGAGTCATCACCCCCTGCCACGGCGCATCCCAACGCGCCTGCAACGTCAATGGCTGCCCGCTCACCGGATGATTCAGCTGCAACTCGCTGGCATGCAGCATGAGCCTGCCGCAGGAGAAGTGCGATTCCATACCGCGATTGTGTCGCAAATCGCCGTGCGCGGTATCGCCGATAATCGGATGGTGGATATGTGACATATGACGGCGGAGTTGGTGCTTGCGCCCGGTCTGTGGTTTCAGCTCCATCAGACTGTAGCGTGCCGTTGGGTAACGGCCGATGGCAACCGGCATCTCGACCTGCGCCAAGGAACGGTAATGCGTAACAGCAGGCTGCGGCGCCTTATCAGGATTAGTAAACTTGTCGGCGATCTTGTCCAGCTCTTCGGTGAGCGCATAGTCGATCACATCATCATCCAGCACATAGCCTCGCACAACGGCATGATACATTTTCTGCATCTGATGCGATTCAAACTGCTGGGATAACGCACGTGCGACCTCGCTGGACAGCGCGAGCAGCAACACACCGGATGTCGGCCTGTCGAGACGATGAACGGTATACACGTGCTGGCCGATCTGATCGCGCACGGTCTGCATCACCACGACTTTTTCTTTGCGATCCAGCCAGCTACGATGGACTAACCAGCCGCTGGGTTTATTGACGGCAACCAGATGCTCATCCTGATAAATAATCTCAAGCATCGTGCGCTGTGCCATCCTGTGCATCCGGGCGGAACAGCTCATCAAGCAGCCCGATACGCAACAGAACCGCCGCCGTCTCTTCTGGCGACCCTTCCAGCGCTTCTTCGAAATAAGGCAGTAAAACCAGCTCAGCGGGCAGTGCTAGCTCGCTGTCCAATAAGGCATGCATGCGCGGCAAAAAGACCCACTGCAACCACTCTTCGGGTTTCATGGTATCGAGGCTGAAGGGCTCCGTGCTGTTAAACGCCTCCTCTTCCGGCGGAATGACCTGCCAGAAAGGGCTTTCCCTCAATGCACGTTCAATATCGAATAATGACTGACGAACCTGGTTCTCTCTACTCATGCGGTTTCTCGCCCTTGACGCCTACAGTAATGGCGGCAAAGCATAGCACTGATATCAGCCTGACCCAATCGTCGCATTTTGGCTATATGCTATCGATGATAACCCCTCAATCCGATCGCCAGAGGCAAAAAATTGGGGGTACTGATTGCTCAGTACCCCCGGTTCGTTTTATAGCTATCCCGCTACACATTTGCATCCCTGCTCATCCGTGAAAACTTTTCCTTTTTGGTCGTCCTAACCCACAATCCTTGCTGGCGTCCCACTTTCGTCCTGACGTTTCCATCCTGTATCTTCCGTGATTCAATCCCTTTAGGCTCCTGCCCCACCGATATTCCTAATCGGCTCTCGGTCTCCTTCCTGGAGGTGTCCCTGATTTCATCCTGAAACCATGTTTCTTCCTGAAAACTGTTCTTCTTCCTGAAAACAACGCTTCTTCCTGAAGCGACTGTTTCTTCCTAAAACAGTGTTTATCCTTAAAACAGCGTTTCTTCCTAAAACAATGCCTCTTCCTGAAACAATGTTTCTTCCTGAAAATAACCCGAGTGCAGTAACGTTATTTTGTTACCTATAGTAACGGTTACACACACTGTAACCGGTTACTAACTTAAGTAATAAGATGTATTAATTGTCAGCTTTCAGCAAGGGGTAATTGACAGTGTTTCTCAACACCCCTTAAGTGACCTTGCAGATTTTTCTTATAATTAACTAATTAATAATGAAAAAATAAAAATGAAACCTATTTTCAACATTAAAGATAAGACATTTCTTACAGAGAATGTAAGAGATCTCTCACAAAGCAGAAAGTGAAATTCGATTAACCATTAGACCGCTAATGGATTAAGGCCAGAAAGAAACACCGCTAGCGTTGGCGCTAAGGTCTGACGTTTTTTGGTGCCGAATTCTTCCAGGATGATTTCCCCGGAAACATTACACAGCGACACCATTGTCAGCTCTGAATCGGTCGTTGCTAAAAACAGCGTCGGCGTGAGCTTAAGGCGCTTCTGCGTTAATAAATGACCAATCAGATTCTCCTGCATCCGGGTGAAATCCTCTTCGCTCCATACCTGCAACAGCTGGCACGATAGCGAATCAAACTGCGCCGTCATATCCCCAGCATACTGCGCGGTGTAAAAAGCATGAACATCAGGATGCAGGCTGATTTCCAGCGCACGTTCCACACCATCCAATGCAGCTGAAGGCACAAAAGGCTGTGGCAACCAGTAAACCGTATCATCATGATTTTCGACAATACACGGGGAAGGTATACCGTAAAGTGCTTCACTGGCAGGCAAATGCCCCTTTTCCTGCTGCCAGCAGGCAACATAGCGCTGGGTGAACGCCGTCAGCGCTGAAACAACCTCATGCTCCATAATTTTTCTCATCACTCTTTTAGTCAGGTTACACTATTCGCCATCACGCTTATCACATCAAGGTAACAGCATGTCCGTCTATGACAAGCATCAGGCCCTGAGCGGGCTGACACTGGGCAAACCCACTCCCTATCATGACCGCTATGATGCCGCACTTCTGCAACCCGTGCCACGTAGCCTGAACCGCGATCCACTCGGCATTTATCCTGACAGCCTGCCTTTTCATGGCGCGGATATCTGGACGCTCTATGAGCTTTCCTGGCTGAACAATCGCGGCGTGCCTCAGGTAGCCGTTGGTGAAATGCATCTCAATGCGGAAAGCCTGAATCTGATTGAATCAAAAAGTTTTAAGCTGTATCTGAACAGCTTTAATCAGACGGCATTCGACAGTTGGGAAAGCGCACGCGCAACGTTAGCCAAGGATCTGGCGCATTGTGCACAGGGGGATGTCAGCATCACGCTTTTCAAACTCAGCGAGCTTGAAGGCCAGCCGATAGCGGGATTAACAGGCGAGTGCATCGACGACCAGGACATTCAGATCGACAGCTACGACTTCAACGCCGACTATCTGGCGACCAACGAACAGGACGCACCAGTCGTTGAAGAAACGCTGGTCAGCCACCTGCTGAAATCCAACTGTTTGATCACCCATCAGCCCGACTGGGGCTCGGTACAGATTCAGTACTGCGGCAAGCGCATCAACCGTGAAGCACTGCTGCGCTACATTGTCTCATTTCGTCATCATAACGAATTTCACGAACAGTGTGTGGAACGAATTTTTAACGACATCATGCGCTACTACCAGCCGGAAAAACTCAGCGTGTATGCCCGTTATACCCGCCGCGGAGGGCTGGACATCAACCCGTGGCGCAGCAATACCCCGTTTAACGCGCCAAATGGACGCCTGCCGCGCCAGTAACCGACCGATAAATCAAAAGTCCGCACTATAAGATACCCTAAATAATTCGAGTTTCAGGCAGGCGGCAAGTGAGGGAATCCCGATGAGCTTACTCAAGTAAGTGATTCGAGTGACAAATCTGCCGGGAGCAGATTTGAACGCTGCTTGCAGCGGCCCTTCAGGGCGAGGCCCACGACGGGCCGAGTATTTGAATGTAGCCAACGCACATGCAACTTGAAGTATGACGGGTATATGCGTAGCGTCACGCAAGTTAGGGGAGAGTCTGCCGCCAACATTGGAAAAAATGATGGCAGCGCGTTAAGGTGATGTGCCAGACAACAAAAGATCCATAACGTCTGAACGGTGCTCAAGTAGGTTTCATTTAGGCTCGCGGTATTTAACGCATGCGCGTAGCGCCTTAAATGAATGACATTCGTGCCGTGCTGCTGAAACGTCGAGCGTGTAACAACGGAACGTGCTCTCGGCAGCCAGCATGGCATCGCGAATTATATTGCGTTTCAAGGAGCAAAATTGATTACACATATCAGCCCATTGGGATCGATGGATTTGTTATCGCAGTTGGAAGTGGACATGCTGAAAAGCACAGCCAGCAGCGATCTCTACCGTTTGTTTCGCAACTGTTCCCTCGCCGTACTGAATTCCGGTAGCCAGACAGATAACAGCAAAGAGTTGCTGTCTCGTTATGAAGATTTTGATATCAACGTGCTGCGCCGCGAACGCGGCGTCAAACTGGAATTGGTGAACCCGCCGGAAGACGCCTTCGTTGACGGCAACATCATTCGAGCCTTGCAGGCTAACCTGTTCGCCGTATTGCGCGACATTCTGTTCGTCAATGGCCAAATCGCCAGCGCAGGTCGCTATCAGAACCTGAATCTGGAAAATTCCACCCATATCACCAATCTGGTGTTCTCTATCCTGCGTAATGCCAGAGCGCTCCACGTCGGGGAAGAACCGAACATGGTAGTCTGCTGGGGCGGCCACTCGATTAATGAAATCGAATACCAGTATGGCCGCAAGGTGGGCAGTCAGCTCGGCCTGCGTGAACTGAATATTTGCACGGGCTGCGGTCCGGGTGCGATGGAAGCGCCAATGAAAGGTGCCGCCGTCGGTCACGCGCAGCAGCGCTATAAAGAAGGACGCTTCATCGGCATGACTGAACCGTCCATCATTGCCGCTGAACCACCGAATCCGCTGGTCAATGAACTGATTATCATGCCGGATATCGAAAAGCGTCTGGAAGCCTTTGTCCGTATCGGACACGGCATCATCATTTTCCCCGGCGGGGTCGGAACGGCAGAAGAATTCCTCTATCTGCTGGGCATTATGATGAACCCAGAGAACAGCGAGCAGGTGCTGCCGATTATCCTGACGGGGCCGGAGGAAAGCGCAGACTATTTCCGCGTGCTGGACGAATTCATTGTTAGCACGCTGGGCCGTCAGGCGCGTCGTTACTACTCAATCATCATTAATGATGCCGCAGAAGTCGCCCGTCAGATGAAGAAAGCGATGCCGCAGGTGAAAGAAAGCCGCCGCCACACGGGCGATGCCTACAGCTTTAACTGGTCACTGCGCATCGCCCCCGATCTGCAACTGCCTTTTGAGCCGACACATGAAAATATGGCCGATCTCAACCTGCATCCTAATCAGCCCGCTGAAGAGCTGGCTGCCGCGCTGCGTCGGGCGTTCTCCGGCATTGTGGCTGGCAATGTGAAGGAAGTCGGTATTCAGGCGATTGAGCAACGTGGGCCGTACAAAATTCACGGCGACCCGCAGATGATGAAAAGCATGGATACGCTGCTACAGGGCTTTGTCGCACAGCAGCGCATGAAGCTGCCCGGCAGCGCCTATATCCCCTGCTACGAAATCTGCTCTTAACGGTTTACCGCTCGATCGTACCTCTGTGGGGAAGCCTGGCTTCCCCCTCTTATCACATCAGGAATTACGCGATGCCCGTCCATTTGCTGATTGTCGACGCGCTCAATCTGATACGTCGCATTCATGCGGTACAAGGTTCGCCTTGTATCACGGCATGCCAACATGCGCTGCATCAACTCATACAAAACAGTCAGCCTACGCATGCTGTCGCCGTCTTTGATGATGAAGATCGCGATACCAGTTGGCGTCACCAGCTCCTACCGGACTACAAGGCAGGACGCACGCCAATGCCGGAGAATCTGAAGCAGGAACTCCCGCAGATTAAAGCGGCATTTGCCGCCGTTGGCGTAGCAAGCTGGCATAGTCCCGGCAATGAAGCCGACGATCTGGCGGCTACGCTGGCCGCCAAGCTGTCATCCGCAGGTCATCAGGCAACGATCGTGTCGACTGACAAAGGGTATTGCCAGCTACTGGCACCACACATTCAGATCCGGGATTACTTTCAGAAACGCTGGCTGGATCTGCCGTTTATCGAACAGGAATTTGGTGTGTCACCGCAGCAGCTTACGGACTACTGGGGGCTGGCTGGCATTAGCAGCAGTAAGATTCCGGGCGTCGCAGGAATCGGCCCTAAAAGTGCCACACAGCTTTTGCAACAGGCAGGGAGTCTGGAGGCGTTGTATCAGCAGTTGGAAACCGTACCAGAGAAGTGGCGTAAGAAGCTGGAGCAGCATAAAGAAATGGCACTGATCAGCCGTCAGGTTGCGACGCTGCGTACCGATTTAACGCTTAATGGCAATCTTCAACAGTTGAGGCTGCCGGTGCAGAATAGCGCTCAGCCGCATTCTCACTAGCAGATAAATACGGATGCGTACCTGAGTGACTCCCAGATACGCACCAGATCGAGACTATCGCTCGTCGCGACGGCCGGGCACTGCGCTCCAGAAACGACGAACATGCACGGTGATTTCTTCACGGTCATGATACAAATGCTTGGCATGCACTTCAGCATTAACGCCATTTTCGCTTAGGCGCTCACGCAGCATGGTCAGATTCTGTGACACCTCTTCATAGCGCTTCTTCATCGGCAACTTCAGATTGAATATCGCTTCACGACACCAGCCCTTGATTAGCCAATCACTCATCAGGCTGGTGACTTTCGCAGGCTTCTCCACCATATCGCACACCAGCCAATACACGTTATTACGCGGTACCTCGAAGCGGAAACCATCCGCCTGATGGTGCATCACCTGTCCAGTATCCATCAGACTCGGTGCCATTGGGCCGTTGTCTACCGCATAAACCATCATGCTGCGTTTAACCAGTTGGTAGGTCCAGCCGCCGGGGCAGGCACCTAAATCCACCGCGTACATGCCGCTGCCCAGACGCTCATCCCACTCGTCGGCAGGAATAAAGACGTGAAACGCTTCTTCCAGTTTAAGAGTCGAACGGCTTGGTGCATCAGAAGGGAACTTGAGGCGTGGGATCCCCATATAAAACGGTGAATTGTTATTGCTATAAGAGTAACCGGCATAGCAGCAGCCGGGCGCAATGAACAGCACATGGAGCACCGGACGATCTGCTTTTTCATAACCCAGCAGAATTTTGTGTTCGCGCAATGCCGCGCGCAGCGGCACGGTGAATTTACGGCAGAACTTCATCAGCTCTTTGCTTTCATTGGTATCGGGAACTTCGACGCGCAGCTCTCCCGCGCGTTCAATGGCTCCCGTCAGCATACCAACGATGGGCGTGATGCGGTCTTCTGGCGGCAGGTCGCGCAGCAGTTCACCGCTCACGAACATCTGGCGAGCAAAAATCAGCTCATGAAACGGCAGCGTTTTGACCAGACGTTCGGCATCTTCATGCTGGTAGCATTCAAACACGACGTAGCCACTGTTCTCTTTTACCCGTGCGAAGCCGAACGCATTATGCTGCGTGGCTTTTTCCGTTATTTCTGCCGCACACTCTTTCTCAAACCCAGGACGACAATACAAAATGACTTTATTCATGGCGTTCAGCCTTTCTCTTCAGACGCAGTGCGCCAATCAATAGTAATATCCACCCCACCAGAAAACAGGCTCCGCCAATCGGCGTCACATAAACCCACAGTTTCAGGTGAGAAAGCGCCAGACAGTACAAACTTCCGCTGAAGAGTACCGTTCCTAACGCCAGAAAAACGCTGCTCCAGTAAAACCACAGATTGGTTCGCTGTTGCATCGCAATCGCTAGCGCCAAAATCGCCAGCGTGTGAAATGCCTGATATTCAAGGCCGGTTTTCAACCAGCCCAGCTCCGTTGCACCCAGCGTTTTGCTGAGAACGTGAGAGCCAAACGCGCCCAGCGCGACAAAAGTGAAGCCACTGATAGCAGCAAACACCAGCATGAAACGACTATTCATCGTTATTACCTATACGTTATTACCTATAAATGAGGTTGCTGACAAAGGCCGTCGAGCGGTAGTAACGGATAGATCGTAAAGTCGCTGTGAACACATCCCTGTGCGCTCGGATTGCGCAGATATGAATCTCATCCATGAGATTCACCCTTTCAGGGCCGTCGCTAGCGACGTTCAAAAACGTTCCTGACGTTTTTGTCCCTGGCGCAAACGCTTTACTCTTCTACTCCGTTACTCCCGTTTTCGTTCGGCAAATAGATCTGTCATCAGCCTGATACGTAGTTACCTACGTGAGTTATTCGGTTAATCAGCCAGCTGACACGGCTTCAGCGCGTGCCGTTGTCATAGCGGAAGCGAAATTTTTCCTGTTCGCTGGCTGCCCGCGCCAGAATCCAATGGCGAAAGGCGGCTATTTTACCCAGTTCTGCCTGACTGTCATGACATACCAGATAAAAAGCATTCCGGCTCACCAACACATCGTTAAACGGGCACACCAGTCGCCCCGCTTCGATTTCCGTCTGCGCCATCACATTATTTGCCAGCGCGACGCCCTGCCCGTGAATCGCCGCCTGCAATACCATCGCGCTGTGGCTGAAAATCGGCCCTTGCTGCACGTTAATCTGCACGCCAAGCTGGCGCGTATAGGACAGCCAGTCACGACGCGATGCATCATGCAGCAATGTATGTGCAACCAGATCGTCCGGCGTTTTTAACGGATGATTCCCCGTCAGCAGCACCGGCGAGCAAACTGGCAACAGATATTCGGCGTACAGCTTTTCTACCCGCAGCCCCGGCCAGTTTCCCCGGCCGTAGAAAATCGCGACATCCACGTCATCCGCCAGACGATCCTCATCGCGATCCACCGCCTGAATACGCACATCAATCCCCGGATAGTCGGAGTTAAAACTCGAAAGACGCGGCACCAGCCAATGAATGGCAAAGCTGGGCAGCAGGCTGACCGTTAACGCGCCTTTGGCGCTGCGGGATTGCAGCTTACGGGTTGCCTCATTCAAAGAGGAGAAGATCTCTTTGATATCAAGATAGTAACTTTGCCCTTCTTCCGTCAGTAGCAAGGAGCGATTACGACGGCGGAATAATTTAAGCCCCAGGAAATCTTCCAGTGACTTAATCTGGTGGCTGACGGCAGCCTGCGTAACAAACAGTTCTTCTGCCGCTTTGGTAAAACTTAAATGGCGAGCCGCCGCATCAAAAACGCGCAATGCGTTGAGCGGAGGGAGACGTTTTGACATGAATGAAATCTTTTGGTTTACGCTAAATCAGCGATTTATCAGGCACATTCGTACCCAATAACGCTTAAGATGCAGAAAGGCGACAATCGGAAATCGCCCCAGCCGAGCCGCTGTCTACACGATCAAAATAATCGACAGCGACCAACCTCTCCACAACGAAAAGATGACGGGTACATATATTAGTTTTTGTAATCCGAGACATTATAATTTGTCCGTTGAGGATGTACCAGCAAATACCTATATTAGCGCAACTTCCTGGGCCGGAACGAAAAGTGCGGAGGGGTGACCTGAGGTGCTTTTGGCTTGTGGTTGTGATGTTGTGTTTGCTATTTGTTTGTCTGCCTTTTGCAGATGTGGTAGCGAGTCTACCCTATTCACTTCCTGTACATTTACCCTGTCTGTCCAAAGTGATTTTTTGTGTAGCACCGCAAATTGCGGTGCTTTTTTTTGCTTACGATTCACGCCTGAATGCCATGGCACGCTGATCTAGCATCTGGCACAGCTTAACAGGCAACGTGTGATGATGGGCAAGCAGCACTATTTCCCTTTCGCCATTTCTTTCACATTATCACGGTTAATTTGCTGCTGCTGACCGTAGGCATCGGTATAGCTGATCATACCCGTCTCATCGTCAACCTTCGGTTTCCCCTCTGCGACGATGGTACGACCGTCATTGGTATGCATGACGTAATTACTGGAACAGGCTGCCAGAGAAAACGCCATCACGATAGCGGCAAAAATAGAAATTTTATTCTTCATAGTTAACCCTCAATGAATTTAAATGTTTTCTAGTTAACCTTATTCATCAGGAAATCCTGAAAATTAACACTTTAAAGCGTAGCAATAGTTGCTTTTTTTTCCATAAAATCGCATTAGGCATAGTCCTAAACTTGTCTCTCTCGACAAAATGGGACAGGATCTGCCCTCCAAAAGAGGATGCTCATGACACCGTTTAACCCCGCCACCTTTCGCCAACAGTTCCCCGCTCTCCAGCATTCAACTGTCTATCTTGATAGCGCCGCGACCGCACTGAAGCCGCAGCCCGTCATTGATGCTGTGCAGGCGTTCTATGGCAGCGAGAGTGGTACGGTGCATCGCAGCCAGCATCGCGGCGCGCAGGCGTTAACGCAGCGTTTTGAAGGCGCTCGTGAGCAAGTTGCCGCGTTGCTCCACGCAGACGATCCGCGTTCCATTGTCTGGACCAGAGGCACGACGGAAGCGATTAATCTGGTCGCGCAGAGCTATGCGCGCCCCCGCCTTCAACCGGGCGACGAGATCGTCGTGAGCGAAGCGGAACATCACGCTAACCTCATTCCGTGGCTGATGGTGGCGCAGCAAACGGGCGCGAATATCGTGAAGTTACCGATAGGCGCGGACTGGTTACCGGATATCGAACAGCTCACCACGCTGATCACGCCAAAAACCCGCCTACTGGCGCTGGGACAGATGTCAAACGTGACAGGTGGCCAGCCCGATCTGGCGCGTGCGATTGCGCTGGCTCACCGCTATGGTGCGGTGGTGATGGTTGACGGCGCGCAGGGCATCGTTCATTGCCCGCCCGATGTGCAGGCGCTGGATATTGATTTCTACGCATTTTCCGGACACAAGCTTTATGCCCCAACCGGGATTGGCGTGCTGTACGGCAAAACCGCCTTGCTGGAAAGCATGCTGCCGTGGCAAGGCGGCGGGAAGATGATGACGCAGGTGTCCTTTGACGGTTTCAAACCGCAGGCGATTCCACAGCGCTTTGAAGCGGGAACGCCGCACATTGCCGGCGTACTTGGCCTGTCTGCGGCACTCGACTGGCTGACTACGCTGGATTGGCACGCCGCGGAGCAGCATAGCCAGCAGTTAGCGCAGCTTGCCGAAACGTATTTAGCGCAGTTCCCCGGCTTTCGCAGCTTCCGTAGCCCGCATTCCAGCGTACTGTCCTTTGATATTGCCGATGTGCACCACAGCGATCTGGTTACGCTACTAGCCGAAAGCGGCATCGCACTGCGCGCCGGACATCACTGTGCGCAGCCGCTGATGGACGCACTCGGTGTCAGCGGCACGCTCCGCGCCTCGTTTGCCCCGTATAACAACCAACAAGATGTTGCTGCGCTGATCGCCGCAGTGGGCAACGCCCTTGAATTACTGATCGACTAAACCATGACCCAGACAACTGACACTATGCATCCTTTTGACTACATGCATCCTTTTGGTCACCACACCACTGTCGCCGACCTGCTGGCACGCTTCGATGCCTGCCGCGCATGGGAAGATCGCTATCGGCAGCTCATTTTGCTGGCAAAGGCATTACCAACGTTGCCAGACGAGCTGAAAACCGAGGAGATTTCATTATCCGGCTGTGAAAATCGCGTCTGGCTGGGTTATCAACGTCAGGAAGACGGCAAGCTACATTTTTACGGCGACAGCGACGGGCGCATTGTGCGGGGATTACTGGCGGTCTTGTTAACCGCCGTAGAGGGAGAAACGCCAGAAGCGTTATTACAGCACGATCCGCTGGCGCTGTTCGATAAGCTAGGGCTTCGCGCGCAGCTCAGCGCTTCGCGTTCAAGCGGACTGGCGGCGCTGGCCGCCAGAATCAAGGAGATTGCTGAACAAGAGGCTGCGGACAAATAGCGGTATTCGCGCTATTTATTTCTGCGGCGCAGACGCTCTTTCCCTTTTCGCTATCATCTTCTTCAGCGCATGAGATACCGCAACAAACCCAAAGGTTGCGGTGACCATCGTCGCGGCACCAAAGCCTGACGCACAATCCATACGCATCACCCCATCAGCCGTACTGCGCGACGCACAGACGGAACCGTCAGGCTGCGGATAAACCAGCGGTTCGCTGGAAAACACGCAGTCGATGCCCAGCTTTCCTTTGCTGTTCTTCACCACGTTAAAATCGTGCTTTAACCGCTCACGCAGCTTAGCAGCCAGCGGATCCTGAATCGTTTTCGCCAGATCGACCACCTCAATGCGGGTCGGATCGATCTGCCCACCCGCGCCGCCGGTTGTCACCACCGGGATCTTATAGCGCCGGCAGTAGGAGAGCAGAGCCGCCTTCGGACGCACGCTGTCGATGGCGTCAATCACATAGCTGAAGTTCTGGTCGAGCAGCTCGGCCACGTTTTCCACGCTAATGAAATCATCTACGCAGGTGACACGACATTCTGGGTTGATCGCCAGAATTCGTTCGGCCATCACTTCCGTCTTCGACTGTCCGGTGTGCTGACGCAGCGCGTGGATCTGCCGGTTGGTGTTACTGACACACACATCATCCATATCGATCAGCGTGATCGCGCCGATGCCGGTACGTGCCAGCGCCTCAGCCGCCCAGGAGCCGACGCCACCAATACCAATCACGCAAACGTGAGCCTGAGAAAACAGCGCCAGCGCCTGTTGACCATATAACCGCGCGGTGCCGCCGAAGCGTTGCAAATAGGCTTCGGATAATTGCGTACTCATTCAACCAACCTTACGAAAACAAAATCACAGGAAAATAAAACCACGAGAAAAAGCGGCTCAGGATAGCGCTAAACCCGCACGACATCCACCAGACAGCTCATGGCGTTCGGCCCCTGCGTCAGCGGCGACGTGCCGATATCCAGCGTCAGTACATTCGCATTTCCTGATTGTTCAACCGGATGCCACGTTTTCTGGCCGAAGCCGGGCTCAAACCAGGCACCGGTGGACATAATCACCACGCCCGGCGTGACGCCGTCGGTAATCTGTACGCCCGCCAGAATACGGCCACGCGCGTTTCTGACTTCCACCTGTGAGCGATCGACGATATCCCGCGCAGCGGCGTCCTGCGGGTGCATGTAAAGCGTCTCTTTTCCTGCGGTCTTATTCGCGGCAACCTGTGGTGTAGCGGCTAGTTGACTGTGTAAACGGTCGGACGGCTGAATGGAAATAAAGTGCAGCGGCCACTCTTCCGTGCTTTTGGCACCCAGCCATTCAACGGGAGGCTGCCATTCAGGATGCGGCGCAAAATCCGCATAGCCATAGCTGGCGATGGCAGAGCTAAACAGTTCAATTTTACCACTTGGCGTGCTGAGCGCGTGCTGCTGCGGATCGCGGCGGAAATCCTCAAAGAACACAAATGGTTTTTCATCCATCGGGATTTCTACATGTCCCTGCTGCCAGAAATCCTCAAATGACGGCCAGCGATCAGCGGCATCTCGCTGCCTTGAACGGCATTCCTCATAAAGGTGTTCCAGCCACTGCTGCTCGCTGCGATTTTGCGTGAACGCGTCGCCATAACCCAGACGCTCCGCCAGTTCGCTGAAAATATCCACGTCATTACGCGCCTGATGCTGCGGCGCAATCGCCTGATGCATGGCAAAGATAAAGCGATCGCGAGATGAGCCGCCGATATCATTACGCTCTAGTGTCGTGGTGACAGGCAGCACGATATCCGCCATCTGCGCCGCGGGCGTCCAGACGATATCCTGCACAATCACCGTATCCGGCTTGCGCCAGCCGTCCACCAGACGGTTCAACTGCTGGTGATGATGGAACGGGTTACCGCCCGCCCAGTGAATCAGGTGAATATCGGGATAAGTATGGGTTTCGCCCTGAAAGGTATAAGGCGTTCCCGGATGTAAGAGCATATCGGCGATGCGCGCCACGGGGATCGCCTTCCCCGCGTTCGGGGTTGACGGAGAAGCCGGCGCAGGCGTTGAAATACGCTCGTTGCCGACGCTGTTCATCGAACCGTGGCCGAAGGAGAATCCGCCGCCCGGTAACCCCACCTGTCCCAGCATGGAAGACAGCGCAATCATCATCCAGTAAGGTTGTTCGCCACGATGGGCGCGCTGCACGGAGTAAGAACAGGTAATAAAGCTGCGTACGCCGATCAGTTGCTGCGCCAGACGTCGGATGCGCTCGGCGGGAATGCCTGTGATATCGCTGGCCCATTCGGGGGTTTTCACCACGCCGTCGCCGCGACCATGCAAATAGTCACTCAGTTGTTCATAACCGACGCAGTAGCGTTGCAGGAAATCCTTATCGTCAGCACCCAGGCGCTGAATTTCATAGCCCAGAGCCAGCATCAAGGCGACATCGGTATTCGGGCGAATTGGAATCCACTCTGCATTCACAAATTCAGGGCAGTCATCGCGCATCGGACTGATGTTGATGACCGGAATCCCTTTCGCCACCAGCACTTCCAGCGCGGGCTTAAGCGTGTGGTGCCCGGCCCCACCGGATGCCACCTGTGCGTTTTTCAGCGCCAGACCGCCAAACGCGAGGAAAATATCACAATGCTCGGCGACGCTGCGCCATTCGGTGACCTTGCCCGTCAGCGGATGAAAGGTGCCAATCACGTACGGCAGGAAGAACTGCGCCGCACCCCAGCTGTAATTGCCCTGCTGATCGACCGCGCCGCCGCCGGAGAAATAGAAGCGTCGCACCTGAGAACGCGCATGGTGATAGCGCCCGGCAGACGACCAGCCGTAAGAACCGGCAAAAAGGCCGTCCGCACCGTAGCGATCGCGGATACGGCGATTTTCCTGCGCGACCAGATCGAGCGCAACGTCCCAATCCACTTCAACAAAATCTTCCCGACCACGCAGCGTTCTGTCGCTGTTTTCGCGTTTCTGAAGCCAGGAGCGACGCACCGAAGGCCGACGGATACGTCGGTCGGAATACACCAGCGGCACGATGGAATCGAGCATGGCGGACGGTGCCGGATCGTCGGCAAATGGCTCGCAGCGAATCAGCTTGCCGTCTTCAACCACAGCGGTAAACGCGCCCCAGTGCGCAAGATGTGGATAACATTTAATCGCCATGACAACCTCAGAGAAGAATCAATGTTGTTGATAATTAACCAGCAGTGAAGAACCTGAACCGTTCGTCGGGCTGCTTTGCGCGTTCTTCAAAACCCAGACTCGGCCATAGTGGTTGTAGAAACCCGCCGAGTGACCTGCATCCGGCCCAATGCCCTGATACATATCGAAGTGCTGGCCTTTAATCGCCCCACCGACATCCAGTGCGATCATCAGGCGCATTTCATACTTGCCGGTGAATTTACCCATGTTATCCAGCAGCGGCACTTCCATTAACAGAGCCGTGCCTGCTGGAATCAGCGAACGGTCAGAGGCGACGGAGGCTTTCGCCACCAGCGGCACCGCGCTTGCCCCTTTGACGGGCGCAGACATCATCGGCTTAAAGAACACAAAGGAAGGATTCTGCTCAAACAGTTCACGCACTTCATACTCGGTGTGCTGCTCCGCCCACTTGCGGATGGCCTGCATCGACATCTCTTCACGCGGCACTTCACCACGATCGATCAGCACCTTACCAATACTGCGGTAAGCGTGACCGTTTTTGCCCGCATAGCCGAAGAACGTCAGCGGGCGTCCATCGCCAAAATCAATATAGGCGCTGCCCTGCACTTCCATCATGAAGTTATCAACCAGCGAATTGGTCCAGGCGAGAACCAGACGCTCATCCAGCGCACCGGCATAAATCCCGGCACGATCTGGCAGTCGGCGGTTCTTTTTGCCCTTTGACGGCATAGCATATAAAGGATGACGGAATTCACCCTGACGGGTATGACGCGCCTGCAACACCGGCGTGTAGTAACCGGTAAACTGCACGTTACCAAAGTTATCAACGCCTTCCATCTGCCAGGCGTTCAGACCAAATTTGCTCAGTTCGCGGGTATCGGCACCGGACATCATCCAGTTTTCAATCGCCTGAAAGGTCGTATTATTGCGCGAGTACAGATTAGGTGACGCCGACCGAATTTCAGAAACCTGAGTCATGAAATCCCGTGCGTTGACCGGTTTTCCTTTGGCATTAGGTTCATTCACCAATTCCAGAGGCTGGTTGAGGTGACCATCTTTATATTGCTGCCCGCGATCGGTTGGCCTGGATTGGCACCCCGCCAGAATGGCAATGACCACTGCGGTCAGCACGTATTTTCCCCACCGTCCCTTCATCTTTGCGCTCGCTTTTTACATCAAAAAATTTACCGTCGAACGATAACAAACGGCTATCGAGAAAGGAATGGGACAGCATATAAATCCACGGATCGAGCGTATGCCGTTCGGCACGCGGCGTAACAAAAGCCAGGAGTTCTGCTTATCGCCACGTTACGGTCATAAAACAACCTATCAGGTGGTAAATCAATCACCTGACAGCCCAATACCACGCTTTTTAGAGAAATAGGTTGCATCAATGCTCATGGAGAGTATAGTGCGCATCCACGGACGCGGGGTGGAGCAGCCTGGTAGCTCGTCGGGCTCATAACCCGAAGGTCGTCGGTTCAAATCCGGCCCCCGCAACCAATTGATGTGAGCCGTCCATCAAGAGATGTGAAAGCAGTAAAAGATAGTCAGTACGGACGCGGGGTGGAGCAGCCTGGTAGCTCGTCGGGCTCATAACCCGAAGGTCGTCGGTTCGAATCCGGCCCCCGCAACCAATTGATGTGAGTCGTACATCAAGAGATGTGAAAGCAGTAAAAATAAGTCATACGGACGCGGGGTGGAGCAGCCTGGTAGCTCGTCGGGCTCATAACCCGAAGGTCGTCGGTTCGAATCCGGCCCCCGCAACCAATTAAGGTTCTTTAAATTAAGAACCGCGCAATAAAGCACCTTAACGGGTGCTTTTTTGTTTTCTACGCATTATCTGTTTCTACATACTATCTGTTTCTACGTACTATCTGTTTCTACGTACTATCTGCTTCTACGAACTACCTGTTTCTACGTACCATGCCCCAGACATCATTCCTCTGAACCGCGCTAGTTAGGCGCGGTCATCGTGCATTCTATATCTGCAACATCAACTACCGCTCAGCCTGACTGGCAAAGTAGGCTTTAATTCCTGCAAAAATGGATTCCGCAATTTGCTGCTGGAAATGGCTGGTACGTAGCTTGCGCTCTTCTTCCAGATTGCTGATAAATGCCGTCTCAACCAGAACAGACGGAATATCCGGTGCTTTCAGTACCGCAAACCCAGCCTGATCGACACTGTTTTTATGCAGACGATTCACCCTGCCCAGTCGGGTCAGGATCTCTTTACCAAATTTCAGGCTGTCGCCAATCGTCACGGTCTGCACCAGATCGAACATGGTGTGATCCAGATAGCGGTCGCCGCTCATGCTCACGCCACCGATCAAATCCGATTCGTTCTGGGTCTCTGCCAGAAATCTGGCGGCAGTACTGGTTGCCCCTTTCTTCGAGAGGGCAAAAACCGACGATCCTCTTGCAGCTCGATTGGTAAACGCATCCGCATGAATCGAAATGAACAGATCGGCACGCTGCTTGCGCGCTTTCGCCACCCGTACACGTAACGGAATGAACACATCTTCATTACGCGTCATATAGGCTTTCATGTTGGATTCGTTGTCGATCAGCTTGCGCAAGCGACGGGCAATTTGTAGCACGATGTCTTTCTCGCGCGTTTTATTCTTGCCAATCGCACCGGGATCCTCACCGCCGTGACCGGGGTCGAGCATGATAATCAGCGGACGATCCCGCCCGGCTTTCCCGGCTTTCGGCGCTTCTGCTGGCAGCGTACGTTCCAGATCGCCTTTGTTGTAATCCTCCAGCAGCGCCAACAGCGGATCGTCTTCGTTGTCGTAGCGCCCTGCGGCGGGATACAAATCCAGCACCAGTCGGTGCTTGAATTCAGCCACTGGCCCCAGCGTAAAGACTTTAGTCGTCGCCTGCTGCTTGAGCTCTAACACCAGGCGCACCGTGGTTTTATCAAACTGGCCGATGCGCGCTTCTTTAATCAGCGGGTCGTTATCTGACTTAAACTGGCTGGCTATCTCCTTCAGTACGCTGTTCAGATGAACGTTTTCGATATCCACCACGATGCGCTCAGGATTACTCAGACTAAACTGTTTATATTTCAGCGGGTGATTGGATTCCAGCGTGACGCGGGTATAGGCGGAGGACGGCCAGACGCGCACGGCCACGACCTGCGTCGTCGCTGCTATTCCTACACCACTTACGCTTAACAGCCAGGTTGCTGCTGCGCTTTGTAATAGACGCCGTCGAGTCAGATGATGATTCGAATGAGACATGCCGCTCCGATCTGATTGCTGTGCGCTATCCTGCATTGTTGTGTTGCGAATGCACGGGATAGGCCATTAAAAAATGAATAAAGGTAAAAATTGTCAAAAACTTTAACGAATCTGTTCCACGCTGTCATGCAAAAATCCTTTGCATGCCCGTCATACTTCAAGCCGCATGTGCGTTGGCTTCTCTTGCTCACCCCAGTCACTTACTTATGTAAGCTCCCGGGGACTCGCGCGGTTGCCGCCTTCACGCAACTCGAATTATTTAGGGCATGGTAGCAAGATGAAACAGAATCCTGACTTTTCTGGTTAATACTTCCTCTTGCCTTTTACGTCATAAAGAATAAAAATACAGAAATTACGAATAAAAATGCAAAGAGGGCTCGCAGTGAAGGAACGGAGTACAGAACTGGTTCAGGGCTTCCGCCATTCAGTTCCCTATATCAATGCCCACCGTGGCAAAACGTTTGTCATCATGTTAGGTGGCGAAGCCATTGAACATGCCAACTTCTCTAGCATCGTAAATGATATCGGGCTGCTACACAGTCTGGGGATCAAGCTGGTGGTCGTTTATGGCGCTCGCCCGCAGATCGATGCCAACCTGACAACGCATCACTACGAACCTCTCTACCATAAAAATACCCGCATCACCGACAGCACCACGCTGGAGCTGGTCAAGCAGGCGGCAGGAATGCTGCAGTTGGACATCACTGCCCGGCTGTCGATGAGCCTGAACAACACGCCGCTGCAAGGTGCCCACATTAATGTCGTTAGCGGTAACTTTATTATCGCGCAGCCGCTTGGCGTGGATGACGGTGTGGACTACTGCCACAGCGGCCGTATTCGCCGCATTGATGAAGAAGCCGTTCACCGCCAGCTGAATAGCGGTGCAATTGTGCTGCTCGGCCCGGTTGCGGTTTCAGTCACCGGTGAAAGTTTCAATTTAACCTCGGAAGAGGTCGCGACCCAGCTCGCTATTAAGCTGAAAGCGGAAAAGATGATCGGTTTCTGCTCCTCGCAGGGTGTGACCAATGAAGAAGGCAACATCATTTCCGAACTGTTCCCCGACGATGCACAGCAGCGTATTGATGCACTGGAACAGGCTGGTGATTACCATTCGGGTACGGTTCGATTCCTGCGCGGCGCGGTCAAAGCCTGCCGCAGCGGCGTACGCCGTAGCCACCTGATCAGCTATCAGGACGACGGCGCGCTGCTGCAAGAACTGTTCTCACGTGACGGTATCGGTACGCAGATCGTAATGGAAAGCGCCGAGCAGGTTCGCCGTGCGACCATCAATGACATTGGCGGTATTCTGGAGCTGATTCGCCCGCTGGAAGAGCAAGGTATTCTGGTCAGACGCTCGCGTGAGCAGTTGGAAATGGAGATCGACAAATTCACCGTCGTGGTACGTGATAACCTGACTATCGCCTGCGCCGCACTGTATCCGTTCCCGGAAGAAAGCATCGGCGAAATGGCCTGCGTCGCGGTTCACCCGGATTACCGCAGCTCATCACGCGGCGATATGCTGTTACTGCGCGTTGCCGCTCAGGCGCGTCAGCAGGGTCTGCAAAAGCTGTTCGTGCTGACGACGCACAGCATCCACTGGTTCCAGGAGCGCGGCTTTTTACCCGCCGAAGTGGAAATGCTGCCGAAGAAAAAGCAGGCGCTGTATAACTACCAGCGTCGCTCGAAGATTCTGGTGCTAGATCTCTGAGTTATTCCACTCGATAACACTTCTCGTGGCCGATCGTAAAATCGGCCACGCTGTTTTCATTCGCTCACGCTGTTTTCATTCTCTCACGACATTTTCATCCGCTTATGGCTGTTTGCCAAACTCACAGCTTAGCGTTGTCCACTTCCTTGCCTGTTCACTCAGCGTAAATCCTAACCCCAGACGGTCGGATACCCACATTCGCCCATCGCGCAGCTCTAGTTGCTCGTTGAAGAGCGGATTCAGCCACTCGAAGTGTTCCAGCCATGGCTCAATCGGATAGGCTGCAGCCAGATGCAAGTGCACTTCCATCGCAAAATGCGGTGCCAATTTACGGCCGTGCTTCGCGGCCAGGTCCATGATTTTCAGGAAAGGTGAAATCCCGCCTACGCGCGGTGCATCCGGCTGGACGAAATCACTGGCGTTACCGAGGATCAGCTGTTCGTGCTCGCGGAAGCTGGTCAGCATCTCGCCAGTCGCAATCGGCGTATCCAGCGCCGCCGTCAACGCCGCATGGCCTTCCACATCGTAGGCATCCAGCGGCTCTTCAATCCAGATCAGGTTAAAGGCTTCCATCTTTCTGCCCATCCGAATCGCCGTTTCACGATCCCACTGTTGATTGGCATCCACCATCAGCGGGAAGTCATCTCCCAGCGCTTCGCGCACCGCAGTGAGGCGACGGATATCCTCCGCCGTATTCGGCTGCCCGACTTTCAGTTTTATCCCGCCGATACCGCTTTCACGGGAGATCACGACATTTTTTAGGACCTGATCCAATGGCGTATGCAGGAAGCCGCCGGAGGTGTTGTAGCACTGCACGGAATCACGGTGTGAGCCGAGCAGCTTCGACAGAGGCAGGCCTGCACGTTTGGCTTTCATATCCCACAGCGCGATGTCGAGCGGAGAAATCGCCTGCACCGCCATCCCACTACGGCCAACCGATGCGCCAGCCCACAGCAGCTTGGTATAGATCTTATCGATATCGTTTGGATCTTCGCCCAGCAGATTATCGGCAATCTCTTTCGCGTGGGCATAAATGCCCTGTCCGCCCGCCCGCTTGGAGTAGCTGAATCCGACCCCTTCAAATCCATCACGACTGCGGATTTCCGCAAAAATAATGGCGACTTCGGTCAGCGGTTTCTGCCTTCCGGTCAGTACTTTCGCATCACTCACCGGCGTTGCCAGCGGCAAAAACGCCAGAGAGAGTTTTACCCATTCGATTCGATCGCCCGACTCGGCGGCCGTTCTGACGTTCGTGACTTTTGCATAGCTAACCGCTGCTGAATTTGCACTGATGGTCATGTCTCACCTCGTAAAATGATTGCGCTAACATTCATAAACAGAAGGAAGATAGCGATAAATGAAGAAAAAACATGCAATACAGATCACATAATAATCATTATCACGATAAAACTGTTCATCGATAGACAAAATTAATGATTGCGCAATCACCAAAAAAAGTAAGAGGATACAACGGGATTACTGCCTGACCAGCTCTGGATCCAGCCCGAAAAAGCGAGACAATTCGGCAGGTTGTCAGAAACACAGGCGACTGGTAAACCGATGTGCCATCAACGATAATCCAGCGACATGTGAATGTGCGCGCAGCCTCAGAAGGGAACCCGTGATTGAAACGCGATAAGAACGCCAGCAGCATGCCGCCACGTGCTCCCACGCTTGAAGATGTGGCGCGTGCCGCAGGTATTTCGCCCATGACCGTCAGCCGCGCGTTGAACAATCCGAAGATTGTTCGTGCAGAAACCATGAACAAGGTGATGGAAGCCGTCCGCGCCACGGGTTATATCCCCAATATGTTAGCGGGCGGGCTCGCCTCCCGACGCAGTAAGCTGATTGCCGTCGTGGTGCCACAAATCAATAACAACATGTTCGTTGATACCGTTCAGGCGATCAGCGATGAGCTGGCCGCTCGCGGTTACCACATGCTGCTGTGCGTCGCTGGCTATACCAATGAATCCGAGGCGGAGCTTGTCGCTACCCTGCTTTCTCGTCGCCCGGACGGGATCGTTCTCACTGGTATTCACCACACGCCCGAGCTCAAACGTCTTCTGCTCAACGCCACGATCCCCGTCGTCGAAATCTGGGATCTCACCCCGACGCCGCTCGATATGCTGGTCGGTTTTTCCCATGAAAGCATCGGGAACGCCATCGGGCACTATTTGCTGGGTAAAAGACATTCGCGCTTTGGCCTTGTCTGGACTGAAGACGCACGTGCCGGATTGCGTAAGAAAGGGATCTACGACGTCATACAAAAACAGCCGGGAAGCTACGTGCGTGAAGCCATTGCCCCGTGGCCTGCGACGATGGCGCTAGGGCGACAAGGGCTCAGCGAACTGCTCGCCGATGGCGAGGATTTTGATGCCATTATTTGCAGTTCCGATACGCTGGCACAGGGCGTGATGATCGAAGCCGCCGCCAGAGGATTAGCCGTACCGAAGCAACTGGCAGTCATGGGATTTGGCGATCTCGATTTCGCTGCACACAGCACACCGACCATTACCACGGTCAGAGTCGATCGCTGGAAGATCGGCACCGACGCGGCGGCAATGCTGGCAGAAAAGATTGAGGGAAAAAGCGTACCCTCCCCTGTTGTGGATATTGGTTTTTCGCTGATTGAACGCGAATCCGCCTGACGTTCTATTCATTTGACGCTCTAACCACCTGACGCTCTATCCGCCACACGTCAAACTGCATGTACGTTGGCTGCCTTTACCGACTCGGCCCGCAGTGAGCCTCGTCAGTCTGCAACGCAAATGCGTTAAGGTGTGTCGCCATTCATCCGTGCGCTAATTCTCTCTTCCAAGCCGCTATAGCGCTGCGTTGGCGTTTTCACCGCGCGACAGAGAATGCGAACGTCGGTATAGAGTGACAAACGCTGGCGCGCACGCGTGATCGCGGTATACACCAGCTCTCGCGTCAGCACCGGTAAATAGTGGTTCGGCAGCACCAGCGCCGTATGATCGAACTCCGATCCCTGCGATTTATGCACCGTCATCGCATAGGCCGTTTCATGCGGCGGCAGACGGCTTGGCGTAACGTCTTTGGTTTCGCCATTTGGCAACGGGAAAAATACGCGCAGTTCCCCACTGTCTCCCGTCATGGCAATACCGATATCCCCATTGAACAGACCTAATGCGGCATCGTTACGTTCAATCATGACCGGTCGGCCGGGATACCAGCGGTTAAGCGGATTACGGCTGCGCTGAATCAGCCCAGCCTGATGCAAAGCCTGCTCGATGCGCTGATTCAGCCCTGCTACGCCAAATGGCCCTTCGCGCAATGCGCACAGCTGACGATAGCGCTGGAAGGCAAGCAGCACAGCGTCCGGCGTGGCTCCCGCCGCAATAAGTTGCAGATAATCACGATACCCTTCGACACACTGCGCCAGCATGGCCTGATACTCTTCAGCCTCGGTTAACGGGCTACAGGTAATGTCGGCAAACTCGCCGTTTAACACCGTACGCACACGAGCATCATCGCCACCGTTCACCGCCAGCGCCAGTTGACCAATACCGGAATGCGGATCGAAACGGTAGCTCCGGCGTAACAGACAAATACTGTCACTGACTGTCGTTTGCCCTTCAGGGCCGCTTTCATCCAGCTTACAGCCCGTCAGCCGCTGCAATTGCTGCGCCCGTGCACGACTATAGCCAGCCTCGGCAAAACGACAAATATCGCCCAATACCGCTCCCGCCTCGACGGACGCCAGCTGATCGCGGTCACCCAGAAAGATAATTCTGGCGTGTGGCGGAAGCGCGGCGATCACGTTTGCCATCATCGGCAGATCGACCATCGACGCCTCATCCACAATCAGCACATCCAAATGTAGCGGGTTGTCCTGATGGTGACGCAGGCGCTGACTGTCTGTCACCGCCCCCAACAGCCGGTGCAGGGTTGTCGCTTCCTGCGGAAACGCATCCCGCAACAATGGATCCACCGCAAGACGGTGCAGAGCCTGCCCCAGCGATTCCGTGAGCCGCGCAGCCGCTTTCCCGGTCGGCGCAGCCAGTTGAATACGTAACGTTTCTCCCGTATTCAGCTCAATTAGCGCCGCCAGCAATTTGGCCACCGTAGTGGTTTTCCCCGTTCCCGGCCCGCCGGAAATCACCGCAATGCGGCGCGTCAAGGCGACAGCCGCAGCGACCTTCTGCCAGTTAACCTCTTCGCCCACGTCAGGAAACAGCCGATCCAGAACCGCTCGGATCGCGGGTTCATCGACGGGGATCGTATCGCGCTCGCTGGCGATAAACCGCGCCACGCGGCCTTCACTCTGCCAGCTACGCTGTAAGTACAGCTTTTCTCCTTGCAACACCAGCGGCGTCGGCTGGCTTCCGTCGCTGACGGCATCGGACGCCAGTAAGCGCTGCCGCCATGCGGCAACCGTGTTTAGCCCTGCCTCCGTGAGCAGCTGTTGGGCCAGCTCAGGCTCGCGGCCGTCAAACAGCGTCTGGGCCTGCAAGTTCTCCAGCGGCAAACACACGTGCCCCGCGCCCGAATGTGCACTCAGGCAGGCAGCGGCCAACAGCAGATCGGGCTTTGTCTCATCCGCCAGCATTCTGGCGAACTGAACATCCAGCGGGCGCAGTAACCGCCGCGCCAGTGCCGTTTCAAGTAACGCAATCATGAGGGAATTCCTGTATCAGCATCGTCAGGCGTCTTTCCCTTAAAGAGCGCATCAAGCCCGAAAACAAATTCAGCAGAGGGACGACAGGCAAAGATGCCATTGCCGGGGTGAGACACTTCAACGCCGCGTAAAAACAGATAAAACACTCCGCCAAAGTGGCGCTCATAGTCATAATCCGCAATGCGATGACGCAGATAGCGGTGCAAAGCCAGCGTGTAGAGCTGGTATTGCAAGTCATAGCGATGTTCGGCCATCGACTGCATCATGGCCGTTTGGGTGTACGCACTGGCATCAGGGCCGAGCCAATTGGACTTATAGTCCAGCAGGTAATAACGCCCTTCCCAGCGGAACACCAGATCGATAAACCCTTTCAGCATGCCTTTCACCTGCTGAAAAGAGAGCGCCGGACAGCGTGCAGATAGCGGATCGTGATATTTCGCCAGCCGATCGAGCTGCGCCGCCTGAATTGGCGCATCAATCGGTATATAGAACTGTAATTCGGCCTGCTTATCGGCGTTATCCAGCGCCGATAGCGCGATCCCTTGCTCATTAAGCGGCGTATGCAAAAGCGTATCCATCCACGCCTTTAACACCGGGTGCCAGTGCGCTTCAAATCCCTGTAGCTGCAGCTGTTCGGCTAACCAGTCATCCTCAACGGGCTGGGTGAAATCCAGCGTTTCAAACAGACTATGCAAAAACGTTCCCGGACTCGCGCCGCGCGGGAATGTATGCGGCGTCAGTTGGGTTTCATCCGCCTCCTGACGCTCGCCTATCGCTTCGATATCCAGACGCGGCACCAGATCCTGCGCGCTTGCAGAACCCTGCTGCTGAAGCCCCGAATAGCTGGTTACTCGCCAGCCGTCGCGCAGTTGGCGTTCGATGTGGCGAGCCCGCAGCTCTGCCAGTTCCGGTCTATCCGGCTGCCAACGCTGTTCTTCCGTCGCCTGTAGCGGCGTTAATGCGATACCGTCGCCAACCATGCCTTCCAGCTCGCTGACTAACGTGGCAGCTTCAGCTTCTTTACCGCGCTGGAGTAAATAGCCCAGCGCGCTCTGGTGCATATCGCTGCTGCCGTCTTTCTTACGCGATCGCTGAACCGGCGCAACGCCTACGCTACAGTGGTAGATAGAACGGGTTAGCGCGACATACAGCAAACGTAAATCTTCCGCCAGCCGCTCTTCTTCCGCTAGCGTCTGGCTTTCTTCATTATTTTGCAGATCCAACACGGCCTGATAGCTTTCGCGATCGTGATAAATCCCCTGATCCTGCACGCGGAAGTTGCTGATGAAAGGTAGCCATACCAGCGGATATTCGAGCCCTTTCGATTTGTGGATCGTCACGATCTGCACCAGGTGACGATCGCTTTCCAGACGTAGCTGCTGATTCTCTGCTTGCGGATTAGGTTGAACAATCTGCTGTGATAGCCAGCGCACCAGCGCATGTTCGCTATCAAGGGTTGCGGAGGCATCCTGCAATAACTCACCGATATGCAGAATATCGGTAATGCGGCGTTCTCCCTCCGCGCTCGCCAGCAGGTTCTCCGCCAGATGATGTTGACTCATCAGCGCACGCAGCATCGGTAGTACGCCGCGCTGACGCCACAGAGTACGATAGCCTGCAAATTCATCGACCAACGCATCCCACGCGGCTTCGCTTTGCCCTAATGCATCAACCTGTTCGGCATCCAGCCCCATCAGGGCCGTCGCCATCGCGCTGCGTAACGTGCGCTCCTGTTCCGGTGCAAGCACCGCCTGCAGCAGCCACAACATATCGCTGGCTTCCGGCGTGCTGAATACGCTGTCGCGATTGGACAGATATACAGAGGGAATGGACAAACGGCTCAGCGCGTCACGAATCAGCGAGGCTTCACGCCGGCTACGCACCAGCACACTCATGTCGGATGCCCTGACCAAACGGCGGGAGTCGTCAGTAACCAGCCAGGCTTCATTGCGCTGACTGGCCGCCAGCCAGTCACGAATCTGCGCCGCACACTGACGCGCCATCTGCTGTTGATAATCTCCTACGCCAATCGGTTCTGAACCCGTTAGCCAGAATTGCAGCGCAGGCTGAGGCTGCCCTGCGACCTCAAACACCAAACCGCGCTTAGACTCAGCAGGCTTGACCGGCAGGAAAGGAATGTTTTGAAAAATAAAAGGAGAATCGAGGCGTTCAAACAGACGATTAACGCCATGTACCATCTGGTGCGACGAGCGCCAGTTCGTACCCAGCGTATAATGCGCGGCGACTTCTCCGCGCGCGTGCATGTAGGTAAAAATATCCGCACCGCGAAACGCATAAATAGCCTGCTTAGGGTCACCGATCAGCAATAGCCCACACTGCGGCTGCCCGACGTATAGCGTTCGGAAAATACGGTACTGTTGAGGATCGGTATCCTGAAATTCATCGATCATCGCCACCGGATAGCGTTCGCGAATGGCACTGGCAAGCTGTTCCCCGCCAGGCTGTTGCAACGCAACATCCAAACGGCTCAGCAGATCGTCAAACCCCAGCTCTGCACGCTGTCGTTTTTCCTCACTCACCGACTCGCGGATCGCCGACAGCGCACGAACAATGACTAAATCGCGCAGCGACAGCGGCGCTTCAAGCAGCCGTTCGGTCTCCTCAAAAAGGGTATGAACAGGCGGCTCGCCTTTCTTCGTTTTCTCGATTAGCGTTTGCTGGGTAAATCTCACCAGATCTTTCGGCAGTTGGTAATCCAGCGTCGGCTGCTCTGCCCACAGCGTGACTTTCTGTAGCCAGTTGGGAAGATGCTTACTGCTGTAGCTGCGTTTATCGACGCCAGAAGCACTAATCAGCGCTTCCAAATCCGCGGCTGACGCAAGCCAACGTTGTTTGTATGCATCAATCGTCGCCACGATCTTCTCATGTCGACTCAGCAGCGTTTCATCTTCTTCTGGCGGCAAGCGAAACGCAGGCGCTTCACCATGCAGATAAGGCGCCAGATCGGCCAACAGGTTTTCTGGCCCTTTCCACTCCAGACCGACAATGCGTGCGACTTCGACTGGCAGCGGATAGCAGTAACGACGCCAGAAATCAGCGCAGGCCTGACGGCGCAGCGGCTGTTCATCTTCTATCAGCACCTGTTCGAAAAGCACGCCGGATTCAAACGCATTGGTACTGAGCATACGCTGGCAGAAGCCGTGGATCGTGTAGATCGCCGCTTCGTCCATTTGGCGTTCGGCCGCCAGCAATACGTCGGCCGCATCGCGGTGGTCCGAAATCTCCGCCAGCAGCTGCGCTAGCGACGTATCTTTAGGCTTATCTGCTTCTTCACCCTGGGCGCTTTTACGCAGGCAGGCGATGCGCAAAGCGTGAATTCTGGCACGAATACGCTCCCGCAATTCTTCGGTCGCAGCCTCCGTAAAGGTCACAACCAGAATTTCTTCGACCAGTAGTGGACGTGGATACGCGGCTTGCTTCCCCAGCCCCAATAGCAGGCGCAGGTAAAGCGCAGCCAGCGTATAGGTTTTCCCCGTTCCGGCCGACGCCTCAATCAGCCGCTCCCCGAGGAGCGGCAACGTCATAACGTCTAATGATTGCGGCGCGGCATTTTTCATTCTGCTGAAACCTTACCGACCGCTGTCGATGCCGCTGGCGCTGGGATCATCGTAGGCGCTTTCTCACGCGGTAACGTTTTCTGCAATGAAGACGCATCCGCGTAGGTATGCCATCCTTTCGGTGCGGCATAGTCGGCTTTACCATGATGGCTGCCGGAAACCTGCGACAAAATCGCCAGCCCTTCAGGCTTCAGCGCCTTCTGGAAGAAGTCTGCCAGCTGCGTGACCGTCAGCGGTTTGATTTGTTCGAGCAGTTTCTCGCGTGAATCAAAAGCGAAATTTTCCCGATCCAGATCGCGACGCAGTCGGCTAGCCTCTTCACCTAAGGTTTGCGGACGCTGGTTCAGTTCATTCATCACGCCCTGCTTATACTGCGTAAACTCTTCTTCACTCATTTCACGCAGTCGTTTTTGCGCTTTCAGGTAAAAATCTTCATAGCGCTGATACAGATAAGCAGGCTGTTTGCTGTTGCTTTGCAGCAGGAAGGCAATGCCCATCTGTCGGCCGACCGTCGTCGGGAAGGCAAACACCGCGTAGCCCAGTTGCTCTTCCGTTCTCAGTTGGCTGTAGAACCACGGCTGAACGATCTGTCCCAGCACCGAGCTATACGCCATGCTTTCCGTTTCCGAATACCCCGTCGGTACGTACACCGCTGCTAACGCAGAATCCGTGCTGCTGCCCGGGCGCTGTAGATTAGCAAGCTGTGGCTTACTGACTTTGACATCATCGCTGCGCGACAGATTCTCGCCACCAGCCTTCAGATGCGCCTTCAGCGTATTCGCCAGCTCGGTAACACGCTCTGGTGCCAGATTGCCGACGACCAGCATTTCCGGCGTAGCTTTTTGCAGCAGGTCTTTGCGGTAGTTAACCACGTCCTGTAAACGGATATCCTTCAGCAGGTTACGACGTTCTGCGCGCTCAAAGTAAGGCAATTGCGATATCGCCTGAACCGGCTGTAACGCCTGTTCAAAGGCTTTTGATTTCTCTACCGCATCCAATTGCTGTATGTACCAGGACTTTGCCTGCTCCAGCTGTGCTTCCGTCGAGGTAAAGGAGGCGTAGCCATCCGCCAACGTCAGCAGCAATCGTGGCAAATGCTGGGTATAACCATTGGCGCTAATCACCAGACCATCATTGCTGCGAGTGGAGAAACTGATGCCGCCGATCGAAGCCTGATAGCTGAGTTCATCCAGCGCCAGACCTGCCAGATAATCGTTTAACGCAAACAGCACCTGATTACGGGCGGTGCTGCGCGCTTCCTGATTACGCAGGAACAGCGTGATTTCCGCTTTCGGCTCATCAGCGAAGTAGTGGCTTGGCATATACAGCACGCGTAGCCCCGGCTGGTTCAGCAGAAGTGTCGGTTTAGTGATCGCCTTATCGGTTTTGATCAGGGAGAAATCATCCGGGATATAGGGGTTGATCGTCGGCAACGACAGTGACATTTTCTGCCCCAGCGTTTTCCATTTTGTGAATGTTGCTGACGGGATTTTATTCATCTCGTACGGCGCATCGACAAAATAGGCCACTTTATTATGCGGCTCATTCGGGCTGATGACCCAGACGCGCGCGTTCTGCGGCGTCATCTCGTCCAGTCGTGCGGCGATAGCTTTCGGATCGTAGCGATCGGCAACATACTGCGCATCCAGCGTATGTTCGACCGGCACGCGCAGCATGGTATCAACCAACCATTCGATGTAGTCCATATCACGGCTGATGGACGGATAGCGGAAATCCAGATCCAGAACATGCGCGATCTCATCAAAATAGCGCTGCTGAATCCCTTCTGTGCGAATTTGTTGCAGGTAACGGAATATCGCAGCGATCACTTCATCACGCTGTGCCAGACCTTTATCGGTCAGCGAGGCTGAAATAGCGAACATGCCGCCATTACGGTCGATGATCGGCGAAGAACCCGCACCGATAGACTCAACCAGCCCTTCCTTTTGCAACCAGTCAGAGAGCGTATTCTGGCTGCGGTTGCCGATCAGATAGCTTATGTAGGTATCCGTCTTGCTGCGAAATTCCTGGCTAATATCGCTGACGCGAAACTCAATGCGCAGCTGTTTTCTCGGCTGAGCAGGAACATAGTGAATCATTACGCCGCGCTGCTTTTCCGTCGTCACAGGAACGGTAACCGCAGGAACGCTAGCGTTGTGATTAGGAATGCGCCCGAAGGTATCAACCGCCAGTTTCGCCAGTTCAGGCAGAGGTTGATTGCTGTAAATCACCCCTTTCATCAGGTTGGCGGAGTAGTATTTCTGATAGAACTTCACCAGCTCATCATGCAGTTTGCTCCCGGGTTTATCGCTCAGGGTTTCAAGATTCCCCCCCGAAAAACGTGCGCTTGGGTGCGCCGGGTTCAGCGTTTCCGCCCCCACCTGCGCCATGCGGTGACCGTCACGCGAACGCGCCATCGTTAATTCCGCATTGACCGCATTACGCTCACGATCGGCATTCACCGGATCGAGCAGCGGTTCCGCAATCGCATCCGCCATCCGATCTACGGCTGGCCGCAGCGCGTCATTTTCCACTTCCAGATAAAACGCCGTGCGGTAAGACGCCGTGCTGGCATTGTGGCTACCGCCATGCTTTTTCAAAAACTCGGACAGCGCCTCTGGCTCTGGGTAACGTTTCGATCCCATCAGCACCATGTGTTCGAGGTAATGCGCTAATCCCAGTTGATTATTGGGATCGTCCAGCGAGCCAATAGGCAACGCCAGTGATGCCAGCGATTTGGGTGCCTGCGGATCGGAAACCAGCAGAACGGTCATTCCATTATCCAGTTTGATCGCCTGATATTGCCGCGGATCTTTTTCGCTTTTTCGAATCGTCTGAGCCAGCGGCTGCCAGCCCGTCTCAGCCCAACTCGCCGGAAGCCAGAATGTGAATAAAAGAAACCACCCGGTAATCCAGACCCACTGTTTACGCATGCAATTCTCCAACCTCATATCCATCACTTTTCACGTTGCAGTGCGTTATCTTCTCGCACCTCGAAATCGACTCGGGCATTACCCAAAACAAACTCATCACGCCAGATTAGAGCGGAACGGTGGCAGTAGCCAGATTTGCGCCGCTTCAATCACCTCATTCATTCGCTTTTCATCCAACTCACGGATGATGCGTTGCAGGTAATAATCCTCCCCCTCACCCCGCATTCCCATGTTGCCCTGCCAGGCTTGCAGTAAACGGGCGCGCGCTTTGTTCTGCGCCTCCTCATCCGACCGCAGGCTATCGCTTTCGCGATCATAACATTCAGCCAACCAAGCGCTCCCCGCTTTATTGAGCAATAACAGCGGCTTGCTCATTCCCTGACGATAGCCATCCAGCATGACAGATAAATGCTCTCTGGCCTGTACTTCCGACAAGGCAGCAAAACGCCACGCCGTCTCTTCCCGCCCATACAGTCGACTTTCACCCTGCCCGCCCGTTGCACAGTAGGCCAGATGCTCCAACCACAACGTAATGCCATCCTTCATCGAAAGCGTGCCGGGACGCCAGCGCAGCAAGCCATCCGGCTGCACCTGATTCAGCCATCCGCTGACGCGCACGCCGTCGAGGAGAATATCCACTTCCCGACTCACCGACAGCGACGGCGTTAATTCATCACGCACACGCGCAGCCAACTGCGCCATCTCCTGCTGCTGTTCCTGCCAGTAAATTTCGCCGAACGCACCATAGGGTAACTCACCTGCGGCTCTGGCACGGCGATACAGTTTTTCCGTATCGCCTTCATTAATCAAGGTATTAAGCAACTCGCTATTCAACTGATAGCGGTTAAGGCTATCAACCACAAAGGGCTCTTCATCCAACAGCTCATCGCTGTGCAGCATGAAACTCACACCAAGCCGCAGTTGAAAAAAGGCTCGCACAGGATGACGATAAAAACGCTTCAAATCGTCCAGGCTGACATCCCTATCACTCGCTCTTGCGGACAGCGCTTCGCGATCGAAATCAGGCTGAGCTTCCCCTTTTCGGTTCGCCGCCGCCAGCCACTCGGCCGCAAAACTCAACGGCTGCGGTGCAGACAGGAAGTTATTCGCATCAAAAGGCATACGGCTATGTTCGCGGCAAAGGTGCTTCACCACGCGCTCCGCGCTGCTATCGATATCCAGCGTTTCATCGCCCGGCAGGACGTAACTTTGTGCGATATATTCCGTCAGTTCGCTGACCAATACGGAAGGATAGCGACGCGTATTATCCTGGATCGAGCGCCCGATATAGCTGATATAGAGTTTGTGCTGCGCCGACAAAAGCGCCTCAAGAAACAGATAGCGGTCATCATCACGTCGGCTACGATCGCCGCGCTTGATTTTCCGCCCCATGAGATCGAACCCGAGCGGTGGCAGCGTTCGAGGATAAACGCCGTCATTCATGCCCAACAAACACACGACCTTGAACGGAATGGAACGCATCGGCATCAGCGTACAAAAATTGATCGAACCAGCAAGAAAACGCTGGCTGAGCCGCTCCTGATCGAGACGCCGCGACAGTTCATCACGTAACCGGGAGATTGGCACCTGTTGCGGATAATGCGCCATCGTGCCCATACCGATCACGTACTGCCACTGTTTTTCAACTAACGCCAGCGCCGCTTCGGTCTCACTGTCAGCGTCAAAGAAGGTTTCGATCAGCTCTCGACATAACGGTAGCCAGTCGACAAGCACGCGCGGCTGAGACAGGCGCTGACGCCAGTGGTGAATCTGCATCAGCAGCTCGGCCAGTTGACCGGCCAGTTCCGCAATCAATCCGCTGGATTCATCATAAGGCAGCACGCCCTGCCAGTCGCCGACCTGACTGTCCATCGCATAGCCCAGCAGCATTCTCGTCAGGCCAAAACGCCACGTATGCTGCCCTGTTGGCGGCAGCATCAGATCGCGTACATTGTCGTCATCCAGTCCCCAGCGCACGCCGGATTCCACCACCCACAGGCGCAGACGCCGCAGCCCTTCTTCCTGAATACCGAAACGCGCGGCCAGCGCGGGCACTTCAAGCAATGCCAGAACCTGTTCCGCCGTAAAACGGCTCGTCGGTAAATCCAGCAGGCTGATTACCGCCTGCAAGGCGGGATGCGCATGTCGCGCACGCTGATCGGAGATGGCAAAAGGCAGGTAGCGGTTATCTGGCGCGTTACCAAACACCGCCTGAATAAACGGCGTATAGCTGTCGATGTCCGCCATCATCACAATGACATCACGCGGCATCAGTTCAGGATCGTCAGCCATCATGGCCAGCAGCCGATCGTGAAGCACTTCCACTTCACGCTGCGGGCTGTGGCAAGCGTGGAAATCGATCGAACGATCGTCGAGAGCCAGCAGGCGTTTTTGCATGCTGGTGTTCTGCGTTTCCTGACTGACGGCCACTACCGCGTGGTCTTCCAGTTCAAGAATATCGCGCTGCAAGGTTTGCAGCAGATTTTCGCCATCCGACTCAACAAAAGCGTCGATCTCCTGCACGCTATCCAAATCAGCCAGCAGATACAGGTTATCGCGCCCCAGCTTTCCCCACGATGCCAGCAGCGGATTATTAATCGACTGTTTACCGTCGTCGTTGAACAATGCTTCTGCCTGTGAAGGATCGCGAAAGAGCGGGCGGGTTTCATCAGCCTGTTCGCCATCAAAGCGATGTAAGCGGCGGTTGCGGGCTTTTAGCTTCGCCAGAAATTTATAATCCTGAATGTCACTCCAGTAATGGCGACAAGGATTGGTAAATAGCAGGTGCACATCAATATGACGCGCCAGCGCGTTCAACGCCTGTAAATAGATGGGGGGTAACGCCGAAATACCGCAGATAAAAACGCGTGGCGGTAGGCCTTTCGGGCACGTTTTTGCCTGTTCTAACGCAGTAATAAAGCGTTGATACAGAATCGCATGGTGCCATTCGGGCTGCGCCAGTTCACGCGTGTAATCCACCAGCGCGCGCCACAGCGCGGACTGCCACAGCTGATTCCCGCCGAGATCGTCAACCTGTTTCCCTTCTTGCCATGCCTTGATCCATTCCGGGCGATAAATCAGGTATTGATCGAAAAGATCCGCTACGCGTCCGGCAAGCTGATGCAGCTTGCGCTGGTTATCGTCATCCTGCAAATAGTGGTTAAGGGCCGCAAAATCAGGCTGAGCCAACAAATCGGGCAGCAAATGCATGAGCTTCCACGTCATCGCATCCTTGCTGAAGGCGCTTTCTTTTGGAATATCCGGCAGCACATGGCGACACATATTCCACAAAAAAACACCGGGCAGCGGGAATTGAATATTGGCAGCAATCCCGAAGTGTCCAGCCAGTTCAATTTGCAGCCACTGCGCCATCCCCGGGCTTTGAACTAAAATCACTTCCTGCTGGAAGGGATCCGCAAGCGGCTGACGTTTTATCAGCTCAACCATCAGTCTTTTCAAGATATCTAACTGATTAGAGTGATAGATTCTAAACATTCTGGCTCCTGCTCGCCGCGGCTTACGATTTATAGTTCATAGTTTACCCAGGTATGCCTACCCAACAGGCGATGACAGGCAAAACCAACGGTTTAGTGTAGCCTGATAGCGACGTGGCGTCATGACTCTTGCCGTTACCTGACGGCATTCTCCATTCTGGAGCTGCTCTGACACACTAAACTGCCAGTTTTTACTCGCAAGAGGCGCGGTATTATCAATATCAGACGGATTATACCGTACACCCGCTTCATAGGCCTCCAACTGCTGCATCGCAAATCGCCAGGCCTGACGCTGCTGCAACTGGTGTTGAAATGACTGCTGCAAGATTTGGTGATATTGCAGTAGCCCCATCAGCGACACGGCAAACAGCAGCGCCGCCACCAGTGTCTCCGGCAGGCTAAAGCCAGATTGATGGCTCACAATCCCCTTTTTCAGCGCGCTATTCCGTTGCATCACAGCGTGTCACCTCCTTATCAGGACAAAAATCCAGCCAGCCGTTACCCAATGGTTGAATCGCAATCTGGCCCGACGACAGTGCCGAAAAGGACACCCGTTGGTACAACGTCAACGGTCGCGCTGAAGCGGGAAGCGTTCCTTCGCCACGCAGTAATCCTTGTTCACCATCCGAGGCCGCACGCAGGCACACCACGAGCTGTTCTGCCGACAGCCGCTGACACTGCCAGTTTTCCGTTAGCGTTCCCCAACGCTGTCCCCTTCCCCAGTTCAGCGAGGACAATGCCTGATTGAACGCTCGCAAATAGTGCCGTTCATCGTTCCCCACCTGAATGGCAGCATCAAGCTGGCGCTGTAAACCAGACATCAACAGCAGGCCGATAATGGCGATGAGCAGCACCATAGCCAGCGTTCCACTTCCCTCCTGATGTCCTTTTCTCATTGGCTGCGCCCAAGAATAAGGCGAGTGGTATGCTGCCGAACGGCAGGACGCTTGGCCCAATAGCCAGCGAGCTGTAATTCATACAACGCCGCATCATTTTGTGCAGACAGGCGCTGTAACCGGAACACCGTGAGCACCACCTCTTGCGGATCAAATAGCTTCTCCCACCTGTCGCCCTGACAGTTATGCGCCCCGCTCTGGATTTCCAACGACCGACCGCGCAGGCGATAGCCAAAAGACTCGGCATCCTGCTGTTCCCCACCATCCCAAACCCCATTTCGGTTCAGATCGTAAGAGACATTCAGACAGCTGTTTTCCGCCTCGCCCGGATACTTCCCTATGCTAATTGCTTTTCCCTGACAGGTTCCCGCACAAAAACCAGCCCGACGGATATCTTTCTCAACCCCCATCGCCACCTGACTGAACAATTGCTCCAGCCGGAAAAGCTGTGCGCTGTCCTGGCTTTGACTGCGTAGCAGAGGATACAACTGCGCCGCCGACAGCATAATCAGACTCCCTAAACTCAGTGCTAACAGGATTTCTGGCAGAGTGAATCCACGCGGCTTACACCTCAGCCTTAGTTGCCTCAATTTTGTGTGTTTAAACACGAGCGGTTTCAGCATAGGGGAATCGCCAGAACAGCCTGCGACTCGCTGCACAGACGTATCCGTCCTCTCACCGAGATGATGAGACGCAGCTGCCCCGCAGAATTCGACAGTGAAATGTGTCCGGCCTGTGCCGCGTTACGCAAACCAAAGAACGTAAAAACGTTGCTTGTGAACTTTGCCAGCACAACATCCTGCGTATGGCGAACAAACTGCCCCGGATGGTTCTCACGGCACGTCTCCTCTGCCTGCTTTTCATTCTGCCCCGCCACCATGCACCATAGTTCTCCCTGCGGTATGAGCTTCACCGTACGGGTTTCGTTATGCCAGTAAGCATTCGCCTGAACCCGACTCAAAAAGTCCAGCAGTTGCTGCGCACTCTGCTCCAGACGAATTGCCTGTTGATACTGAATCCAGCCATGCAAACCGCCACCCGCCATCAGCGCCACAATCGTCAGCACCACCAATAATTCAAGCAAGGTGAACCCTCGCCGTTGCCGATTCCCTGTTTTCATGGCGTCAGGATAGTGAGTCTTATCTGTAAAAACAGCGTGTTAATCGCGTTATACGCGGCGGCTCGCAATGTTTTACTGCAACGATGTAACAACAGAAAAAGCGTGCGGAGAGGTAGGGAAAACGAGGGAAACAAAAAAGGCCGCATTACGCGGCCCTCGAAAACATGGGAGAGGCTTTAGATCGCAACCGGTGCTTTGATGGCGGGATGTGGATCGTATCCCTCGATTTCAAAGTCCTCGAAGCGGTAGTCGAACAACGTATCCGGACGGCGCTTAATCACCAGTTTAGGCAGCGCGCGTGGTTCACGGCTCAACTGTAGATTCGTCTGTTCCAGATGGTTGTTGTACAGATGCGTGTCGCCGCCAGTCCAGACGAAATCACCGACATCCAGATCGCACTGCTGCGCCACCATATGCACCAGCAGCGCATAGCTGGCGATGTTGAACGGCAGTCCGAGGAAGATATCGCACGAGCGCTGATAAAGCTGGCAAGAGAGTTTGCCATCCGCCACGTAGAACTGGAAAAACGCGTGGCACGGTGCCAGCGCCATTTTGTCCAACTCACCCACGTTCCAGGCAGACACGATAATACGGCGAGAATCTGGATCTTGTCTCAACTGGGTCAGAACATTCTTCAACTGGTCGATCTCACGACCGTCGGCAGCGCCCCACGAACGCCACTGTTTGCCGTAAACCGGCCCCAAATCGCCGTTCTCATCCGCCCATTCGTCCCAAATACTGACTTTATTTTCATGCAGATAAGCAACATTGGTATCGCCGTTCAGGAACCAGAGCAGCTCATGAATAATCGAACGCAGGTGGCATTTTTTGGTGGTAACCAGCGGAAACCCGTCCTGCAAGTTGAAACGCATCTGATGGCCGAAAATAGAACGCGTGCCCGTGCCGGTACGGTCGGCTTTCGGCGTGCCCTCTTCAAGCACTTTTTTCATCAGATCCAGATACTGTTTCATACTACCTCACCACAAATATTAAAGAAGGACGGCGGATTATTGCTGTGCAGGCTGACGGCGGTAGGCCCAGACCATCATCAGAATACCAGCGATCACCATCGGCAGAGACAGAATTTGCCCCATGCTGAACAGGCCACCGAACAGCCCCAGCTGCGCATCCGGCTGGCGGAAGAATTCAGTAATGATTCGGAACATGCCATAACCGATAAGGAAAAGCCCTGAAACGCTGCCCATCGGCCGAGATTTACGAATAAAGAGATTCAGAATGATAAACAGCGCCACTCCTTCCAACATCATTTGATACAGCTGGGAAGGATGACGCGGCAGCATGCCGTACTGATTGAAAATCGCCTGCCATTGCGGGTTACTGACGGCCAGCGCCATATCTTCGCCGCGCGAACCAGGAAACAGCATGGCCCACGGCGTATCCGTCGTCACGCGTCCCCACAGTTCGCCATTGATGAAGTTGCCCAGTCGGCCAGCACCAAGCCCGAAAGGAATCAGAGGGGCAATAAAATCAGCAACCTGGAAGAAATGGCGTTTGGTGCGATGAGCGAACCACAGCATGACGCAGATAACGCCCATTAAGCCGCCGTGGAACGACATGCCGCCATCCCAGACTTTGAAAAGATAGAGCGGGTTTTCAAGAAATGACGGGAAGGCATAAAACAGGACATAGCCCAGACGCCCGCCGACGAAGACCCCAAGGAACCCCATATACAGCAGGTTTTCGACTTCATCTTTGGTCCAGTCGCTCCCCGGTTTATTCGCCCGACGCACCGCCAACCACATGGCAAATACAAAACCCACCAGATACATCAGCCCATACCAGTGCAGCGCCAGCGGGCCGATTGAGAAAATCACGGGATCAAACTGAGGAAACGCCAGATAGCTTGTCGTCATCATTCACCACATATTTTATTGTGTTATCCCTACTTTTGGGATTGTCATTGATAGGCAAAAGGCAGGAGAATGAATCCGTTCCTGCGAACCGCGGTGGCGAATCATAGCATACGCGCCCACGCTCGTTGATCGCGGAGGGGAAAAGTTCTGTAAAACATTGAGTCGTTGTTAAACATTTACTCGCAATTAAATCTTGATATATCCGTCAATACCGCACCGCGACGGATTAGCGTCCGCCGCGAATCAAGCCGCCCAATCCGCGCTCTTCCATGAAGATCGCCGCCCACTGTCGGACTTCCGTCGCGCTCTGCGCACCGAGTAATTGCTTCACCAACGCCTGCGATTCCGCCAGCGTAATTTGGCGCAGCAGATATTTAATTCGTGCAACGCTACGTCCGTTCATACTGAGCGAGCGATACCCCAACCCCGTCAGCAGCAGTGCGCCGAGCGCTTCGCCCGCCATTTCACCACACACGGAAAGCGGAATATTGTGCCGCTCGCACTCGACGGCAATCATATTCAACGCCTGCAACATGGAAGGATGCAGACTGTCATAAAGCGATGCCACATGAGCGTTGTTACGATCTACCGCCAGCAGATACTGCGTCAGATCGTTGGTACCAACCGAAACAAAATCGATGCGGGAAGCCAGATGAGGGAGCAGGAACAGCATCGACGGGACTTCAATCATGATCCCAATTCGCGGCTTGGGCTGCGGGAAGCCCAGCAATTCTTCTACTTCGCCTGCGGCCTGATCGATCAGGCGACGCGCTTCGCTGATTTCATCCAGACTGCTGATCATCGGCAGCAGGATATTGAGATTGCCAATATGCGCGTTGGCACGCAGCATCGCGCGCACCTGAATCAGAAAGATTTCAGGCTGATCGAGCGTAATACGAATGCCACGCCAGCCAAGGCACGGGTTCTCTTCGCTAATAGGCAGATAAGGCAACGGCTTGTCCGCGCCGATATCCAGCGTGCGCAGCATCACGGGGCGCGTAGGGTAAAGCGCCAACATGCTTTGATATTGCGCCATCTGCTCATCTTCAGACGGAAATCCGCTTTGCAACATAAACGGGATTTCCGTGCGATACAGACCTACTCCATCAACCTGATTGATAAAGCGTTTTTCGTGTTCAGCGCTGAGCCCCGCATTCAGCATAACCTGAATGCGTTCGCCGCTTTTCAGTACGACAGGCTGTTCCATCTCGCCTTCGGCCAGACGAGTCAGCTCATTTTCTTCCGTCAACAGACGCTGGTATTCCTGTACCAGCACGGGTTCAGGATCGACCAGCAGCTCACCGCGATAGCCGTCGATAATCAGCTGTCGCTGATGCAGCAGTTCGGGCTGAATGTCTGCGCCCACCAGCGTCGGAATGCCCATGGCACGGACGAGAATCGCCGCATGCGAATTCGCGGCACCGTCATAGACAACTACGCCCGCCAGACGCTCCGGCGGCAGTTCCGCCAGCAGCGTGGCGGTTAATTCATCCGCCACGAGGATAAAGCGCTCAGGCCATTGCCCCATGATTTGCGCGTTATCGTCGAGGTGGAACAGCAGTCGTTGCCCCAACGCACGCAGATCGCCCGCCCGTTCGCGTAAATAAGTATCCTGCAAATTGGTGAACTGCGCGGCAAAGCGCTCGATCACCAGCTTCACGGCCCATTCGGCGGCATTGCCCGCATCCACTTCCTGAAAGAGTTCTCGCTTGAGCCGTGCATCGTTCAGCAAGTGCGAGTACAAATCGAAAATCGCCGCGCTCTCTTTCTGCGCGCTGGCGCTAAACCGCTTGCTGAAGCGACGGAATTCCGCCGTTGCCTCTTCCAGCGCCTGCGTTAAACGGGAGCGCTCACGCTCGCTGTCCAGACTCGATGCGGGGAAAACCTGTTCCAGAGAAGGCTGAGTACAATCCTGCCAGCCGGGGGCAATCGCCACGCCGGGTGCAGCCACCAGCGCCTTAACGCGCGTCTGACGGTATTGACCGAAGAGCGTTTTTATCTGTGAAAGGGAAAGAATAGCGGCCATCTGCGTGGCCAGCGTCACCATGAACGATTCTTCGTTTTTATCAAACTGACGATGTTCACGCTGCTGCACCACCAGTACGCCCAGCAGGTGGCGACGGTAGATAATGGGAACGCCAAGAAAAGAGCGGAAATGTTGCTCTTTCACGGCGGGGATATATTTGAAACTAGGATGTGCACGCGCATCGGCCAGATTGATGGGCTCAGCACGTTGCCCGACCAGCCCGACAATACCTTGCCCAAACGCCAGCGTAACCGTGCGCCCGCGCGGCTTTTTCAACCCGCGCGTTGCCATCAGGTAATAACATTGACGATCGTGATCAGCCAGATAAATGGAACAGACTTCCGTGTCCATAGCCTGACAGGTCTCATTGACCAGAATGTCCAGCGCATCACTAAGGCGGGCCGTTGCCGCAACGTTTTCGACAATTTCTCGCAAGCGCGTGAGCATAATGTGCCTGAATTACCCTCTTTTTCGCCGAGGACCAGATGGGGTAACCACCCGAGCCGCAACACTCTCCTGAAGCAGTATCACCGGATTGATAAATTCCTTCATCACGCGACGATACACATCTCGCTTAAAAGAGACGACCTGACGTACCGGATACCAGTAACTCACCCAGCGCCAGCCATCAAATTCCGGCGTGCCGCTGCTCTGCATATTGATATCCGACTCATTACACATCAACTGTAGCAAAAACCATTTCTGCTTTTGGCCGATACAGACCGGTTTTGTATCCCAACGCACCAAACGCTTTGGTAATTTATAGCGTAACCAGTTACGGGTAGATGCCAATACGCGCACATCCTTTTTTCTTAACCCGACTTCTTCAAACAGTTCGCGGTACATCGCCTGCTCAGCACTTTCACCGGGGTTAATTCCCCCCTGCGGAAACTGCCAGGAGTGCTGACCATAGCGCCGGGCCCACATCACCTGCCCCTGCCGATTACAAATTACAATACCAACGTTTGGGCGGTAGCCATCATCATCGATCACCGACTACCTCGATAAACATCAATGCAAAGATGACCTGATTGTTTCACACTCCCGTCAGGCGGTAAACCACTGCTTAGAAAGCATGTGATACGAATAAAAGTAAGATAACCCACAGATAAGATCAAAGTTATAAACATGTGAAGACCGGAATCGGCAATTTATTCACTTTTTCTGTGGACATCTTTGTGCAGAACCCATGAAGAAGTGAGTAAAACTAATTTTTCACGAAGAAAAAATATTAATGCGAATTAAAAAATAATTCTTTTTATTCATTAAATTACAAACCATCTTACGTGAAACATCAGCCCCTTATTTTTTGTTCAAATGGCATACAACGCAAGATTGGCGAAAGATCGCACTATGACGATTTTATCCACAGGGAATGCCTCAAAGTCAGGCAATAAATAGGCAAAAACAGCAAAAAGGTCGGGAGTCAAGGCTGTAAATCGAACCAGTAATTCATGTTTATGTGGGTTATCCAAGAAATCTGTGGATAACCTAGTGTAAGATCCTGTTTATTGTCGGTGGCTATACGTGCACAGTTTGCAAAACGGTGTTAAGTGATCGCCATCACACTAAAAAAAAGCACTACGAATCATGCTATTATTGTTTTTCTCCACAGTCCTGCAGGCTGTGCACTGGTACTCTCTGTCTATTGTGTTTTTTTTGAGCGAAAAAATATCGAGCTATACGCTATGAATTCACCCACGGTTCACACGACTGCGCCGCCAAGTGAGCACACGTTGCTGGAACGCGCGCAATCCCTCGCGGGTTATAATCTCGCGGAATTAGCGGACATCGCTCGCCTGCCCCTTCCCGCTAACCTGAAACGCGATAAAGGCTGGATTGGTATCTTGCTGGAGCGTTTTCTGGGTGCAAGCGCAGGCAGCAAACCCGAGCAGGATTTCCCCGACATCGGCGTTGAACTCAAAACCATTCCTATTGATGAACAGGGCAAACCGCTGGAAACCACGTTCGTCTGCGTCGCACCATTAACAGGCAACAGCGGCGTGACGTGGGAAAGCAGCCACGTACGACACAAGCTCGCGCGGGTCCTGTGGATTCCGGTGGAAGGCTCGCGACACATTCCGCTGGGGGAACGCCGTATTGGCACACCGCTGATCTGGAGCCCCAATGAAGAAGAAGAGGAACAGCTGCGCTGCGATTGGGAAGAGTTGATGGATCTGATCGTGCTTGGCCGGGTAGAAAGCATCACCGCCCGACATGGAGAAGTGCTACAGCTACGTCCCAAAGCGGCAAATAGCCGGGCATTAACCGAGGCGATTGGCGAATTTGGTCAACCGATTCTAACCTTGCCACGCGGGTTCTATCTGAAAAAAACCTTTACCGCGCCGCTACTGGCCCGCCACTTTATGCAGCTCAGCCGTTGAATTTCATTAGTGCGATGTTCTATTAGCACGATGCTTCATCAGCGCCTCGCTTCATCGTACACTAGCCTTATACGCCGCACTCTAATTACGCAGCAATCGTGCGACAAGGGAATCGGTCTGGGAAAAGCCTGACGCCAACCCAGATCAAAAGGGACGCCAGCACACGGCTGCAATGCGAAGTATGAACGTTATATCTCTACGACATCACACTTTCGCTTGCCTACGCCCCGAGCTGGCAGAGTATAATATCGTTTACGTTTCGTTTAAGGTGTATTGATATAATGTTTGATTGGATTGTTGATCCGAACGCATGGTTAGCATTGGGAACGCTGACTATTCTGGAAATCGTTCTTGGGATCGATAACATTATTTTCCTGTCTCTGGTTGTCGCCAAACTGCCTAAAGCCCAGCAAAACAAAGCTCGCCGCATCGGGCTGATGGGCGCGATGTTAATGCGTTTGGGACTGCTCGCTTCTATTGCCTGGGTCATGCGTCTGACCGATCCGCTGTTTACCGTCGCTGGCAATGAAATCTCCACACGTGACCTGATCCTGTTCTTCGGGGGACTCTTCCTGATCTGGAAGTCGAGTATGGAAATTCACGAAACCGTCGAAGGCGGTTCAGAAGACCATACTTCCAAGGTGTACTCTTTCTTTGGCGCGATTGTGCAGATCATGATGCTGGATATTATCTTCAGCCTGGATTCGGTGATCACTGCTGTCGGCCTGTCTGACCATCTATTTATTATGATGGCAGCGGTTGTTATTGCCGTTCTCGTGATGATGTTCTCTGCGCGCCCTATCGGCGAGTTTGTCGAACGCCATCCGTCCGTCAAAATGCTGGCCTTGTCGTTCCTGATCCTGGTCGGGTTCACCCTGATTCTGGAAAGCTTCGACGTTCACGTACCGAAAGGCTACATCTACTTCGCCATGTTCTTCTCGATGTCCGTCGAGGCATTGAACCTGCTGCGCAGTAAAAAAGAAAAAGCAGCACACTGATCGCCGCATAGCGAGTGCTCACGATAAAGACGTCATAATCAGGCGGCGACCTGTCGCCTGATTACACAATATTAATTCCCTCCAAACATATTTTTTCCATTATTCCTACGTTATCCCCCGCAACCATTTGCTAGACTCACCTTAGATTTTGGCATTTATGAACGGGTTAATATGATGAAAGTACGGATGAAAATGGCAATCACACTGGCGTTATTATTCACTCTTGCAGGCTGTTCCAGTGACTACGTGATGGCGACAAAAGAGGGGCAAATGCTCCTGACGCAGGGAAAACCCGTGCTGGATAAAGATACCGGGCTGCTCAGCTATACCGATGAGCAAGGTAATCAGAAACAAATCAACAGCGATCAAATCTCCCAGATCGTGCAGCGCTAACGGCAACGTTAGCCCCATATTTTCCCCACCGAACGACGCTCTTCGGCAAAATCCTGCTGAAGGGCAACAGAAGAGACTTCCCCACTCGCCACGGCTTCGTTTATAGTCGAATTCAGGTGTGTTTTCCCAAACTCATTGGAATCGCAGCAAATCATGCGGAAATGACGGGAAAAGCGCCTGCTATTTTCAGACATAAGGAAGCTGGCAATGCAATATCACCGTATTCCCCATAGTTCTTTAGAAGTGAGCGTGCTGGGTCTTGGTACGATGACCTTTGGCGAACAAAACAGCGAAGCAGACGCTCATGCTCAGTTAGATCACGCCATTGCCGCAGGTGTTAACCTGATTGACACAGCAGAAATGTACGCCGTTCCTCCGCGCCCGGAAACACAGGGGCTAACCGAGAGTTATATCGGTTCCTGGCTGAAATCCCGTGGCGGACGTGAAAAATTGATTGTGGCCAGTAAAGTCTCCGGCCCCGTGCGCGGAAACGATCACAGCATCCGGCCACAGCAGGCGCTGGACAGAAAAAACATCCGTGCCGCGCTGGATGCCAGCCTGCAACGCCTGAACACCGACTATATCGATCTCTATCAGTTGCATTGGCCACAGCGCCAAACTAACTGCTTTGGCAAGCTGAACTATCAGTATACGGATGATAAACCGCAATATACTGAAGACAAATCGGTCGTCACGCTGCTGGAAACGCTGGAAGCACTAAATGAACAGGTGCGTGCCGGTAAGATCCGCTACGTCGGCGTCTCCAACGAAACCCCGTGGGGCGTGATGCGCTATCTGCATCTGGCGGAAAAACATGATCTACCACGTATCGTGTCGATTCAGAACCCCTACAGCCTGCTGAACCGCAGTTTTGAAGTCGGCTTAGCGGAAATCAGCCAGCATGAAGGCGTGGAACTTCTCGCCTATTCATCACTGGCATTCGGTACGCTGACGGGGAAATACCTGAACGGCGCGAAACCGGCCAATGCGCGTAACACGTTGTTTAGCCGCTTCACCCGCTATACCGGCCCGCAGGCTCAGGCAGCAGTTGCCGAGTACGTAGCGCTAGCGCAAAAGCACGGTTTGGATCCGGCGCAAATGGCATTGGCGTTTGTGCGTCAGCAGCCGTTCGTCGCCAGTACGCTGCTGGGTGCGACGACGCTGGAACAACTGCAAACCAACCTCGACAGCCAGAACCTGACGCTGGACGGCGAGATCCTCGACGAGCTGGAAGCTATCCACCGCCGGTTCACGTTCCCAGCGCCATAAACGTCAAAATCGGGGCTTACATGAGCCCCGAACCTCCTCCTTCACAAACAACTTCTTAGCCACATTTTTATTCAGATGCGGAAACCGTGTCTTTTGGCTGAAACAACGGAATATCCTTCCCGGTGATATAACGCTTGCGCAGCCAAGACGATATCCCATCCATAATCATCACTATCGCGACTAGAATCAGGGTGATAAACATCACCACGTCCCAGTTCCATAACCGCATGTTCTCCGCATAGACCAGACCGATGCCTCCCGCGCCGACAAAACCTAGCACGGCGGCAGAACGGGTATTGGATTCAATCTGGTAGAGGCTGAGCGCCAGAATGATGGGGAACGATTGTGTGAAAATGCCAAAGCGGTGTTTTTGCAGCGCATTGGCACCTAGCGCGCTCAGGCCTCGTCCGGGTGAACGTTCGACGGCTTCATGCCCTTCCGCGTAGAGCTTGCCGAGCAGGCCAATATCCTGCATCACGATAGCCAACAATCCCGCCAGCGGCCCCAGCCCGACGGCTCGCACGAATATCAGCCCCCAAATTGCCATATCAATACCGCGCATCATGTCCAACAGACATCGCACCAGCAGCGCAATGGGCCGTAACCCGCGACGCTGCATGATGTTACGCGCCGCAAAGAAGGAAAGTAGCAGTGCGATACAGGTCGCGGTTACCGTCCCCGCAAACACGATCGACAGCGTGATGGCAATTTGCGACAGGTAGTAACCAAAGGGCCAGTTGAGAAAATCATGCCAGACAAACATGCGTAAAAAATATCGCCCCAGCTGCGCCGAGCCATTGACCCACTGCTGCCAGCTGATGCCAAAAGTCTGGAAAAAGAACAGGTAATACAGCGTGACCGCCAGCGCCAGCAGTGCAATTCGGCGTAGATAGCGCGACTGTATGCGAAACAGGTCGGGATGCTGCTGTTTCAATTGCTCGACATCAGGCGACGTCACGGTTCTCATATCACTGTCCTTCTACCACGCGGCGCCGTAAATAGCCGGATAAACCATCCAGCAGCGAGACCACAACGAGAATCAGCAATAAGGTCATGCTGACCTGATCGTAGCGATCGAGCTTAATGTTGGTCATCAGTTCCTGGCCGATGCCGCCCGCGCCAACCAGACCAAGAATGGTGGAGGAACGGAAATTAATCTCCATACGCATAAAGCTGTAGGAGAGAAAAATCGGCTTTACCTGTGGCCAAAAGGCGAAACGCATAATCTGGAGCTTACTGGCACCACAGCTTGCCAGACCGCGTACTGGCCGATCCGAAGCGCTTTCCAGAGACTCATAAAACAGTTTGGTTAAGCTACCGACGGTGTGCAGCGCCAGCGCAATAAAGCCGGGCATGGCTCCAATCCCAAAAGCCATGACAAACATGACCGCCCACCCCAGCTCCGGCATGGTGCGTAAAAACGCCACCAGTGCGCGAATAGCCACACGCAACAACATCGAGCTTTGCGTATTCGCAGCGGCACAGAATGCCAGCATCGTGGCAACCGCCACCGCAACGATCGTGGAAGCCAGCGCCATTTGCAGCGTTTCCCAGATCAGCGGCAGCTGTATCGGCAGCCGATATCCCCAATAAGCCAGAGAGCCTTCGGTGTGAGCGTTCGCCAGAAGCTGCTGCCAGTGCAATACAGGTAGCGTATCGCGCAAGTAGCTGAAAAAACTCGGCAGAGAAGACCAGATGGTTGCGGGGCTGAATTCGGCGACCTTGCCCGCCCCCAGAAACAGGCAGGCCAGCAGCAAAGACCACAGTAGCGCCTCGCGCTTCTGTCGCCCTTTAATCTGTTGATAATATTGTTCAAAGTCATTCTTCAAAACAGTGTCCTGTTTATCGGGCGATATGTCATGCCCTGGCTTTGATGAGCGGACCGAAATATTGCCGCCCGTTCGATGTCACATCCGAACGGGCGTTTAGGGAACGGCGAAGCGCCTGTACTCGATCAGCGATTGCCCTGCGTCAGTTCGCGCTTCATGTCGATGATGTGCTGGTAATCATTCAGGCTTGCCGGGCCGATATGCTGAGTCCCGCCCATCGCCTTGGTAAAGCATTCATGCTGATCTTTATCCAGCTTCATCACCGCAGTAATGACCTTCTGTTTGAAATCCGCAGGCAGCTTGTTGCTGACCAGAATCGGGCCGTTCGGGATCAGCGGGGACTGCCAGATAATCCGAATCTGCTGCATCAGGTTCGGATGATCCATTCGGATCAGGCGGGTAAAAGCGCCGGCGGTATAGCCCGTGTTGTAATCGCCCACCATCGATGTCCAGGCGACGGCACCGTCAAATTGACCATTCAGTACGCCCAGAATGTCCTGCTCATGGCCGCCAGAAAACGTCACGCTGGAAAAGAAATTGTTGTATTTGTTATCGTTATTCCCGCCAAATTTCTGTTTGAAAATCTGGTTGGGCACCAGAAAGCCCGAGGTGGAATCGGGATCGGCAAAACCAAAGGATTTCCCTTTCAGGTCTTCCAGCTTTTTGTACGGGCTATCGGCTTTGACCACCACCACGGAGTGGTAGCCGCGTGACAGATCTTTATCGTCAACGGCGATACCGACGATATCCACTGCGTTAGGATCTTTCAGATAGACAGAGGCGAAAGCCGACGGCGACATACTCAAAACCAGATCGACTTTTCCCCCCAGCAATCCCTGAATGACGCCGGAGTAATCCGAAGCGTTACGCAATCGGGTCTCAACCCCCAGCTCTTTATCAAGGAACTGTTTGACGCACTGGTTATCACCGATCTGCTGTGTCGCATTTTGCCCGCCCAAAATACCCAAATTCAGCTCTTTGGGCGTCCCCGCCGCCGTCGCGCTGAAGACGGTCAGTGAGCTGGTTAACATCATCGCCAAACCAAAGATCTTTCTCATTGTTATCACCTGTTCTCGTGTCAAAGGCCATCGTGTTAAACGCACACAGTCTTAAATACACATCGTGTTCAATGCATATCGCATTAATGTGCGTTCAGTTCATCGCCATACAGCGTATGAAGCAGCGGCTCATCCAATTGCGTTGGATGCCCGTCAAAAACAATGCGCCCTTGGGCGATCCCGATAACCCGCGTGCAGTACTGTTTCACCAGATCCACCGAGTGCAGATTAACCATCACGCTAATCCCCTGCTGACTCACTTCCCGTAAGACATCCATGATGCGGCGGGTATTTTTGGGATCGAGCGACGCGACGGGTTCATCGGCCAGCAAAATTCTGGGCTGCTGCATGAGGGCCCGACAGATAGCGACACGCTGCATCTGGCCGCCAGAGAGGTTTTCCGCGCGTTGTAACGCCTGCGGCAGCATATTTAACCATTGCAACAACTCGATGGCGCGCGCGCGGTCCTCGTCAGAAAACACACGAAAGAGTGACTTGAGCGTGGAGGTTTGGCTAAGGCGACCCAGCAAGACATTAGTGAGAACATCCAGCCGCGGCACCAGGCAGAAATCCTGAAAAATCATGCCGCAATGGGCGCGCCATTGGCGTATCTGGCGCGAGCGTAGCTTGATAATATCCTGTGGCTGCTCACCGCTGTAATTGATGATTTCACCGCCAGAGGCTGAAATTGTGCCGTTTAACAGATGCAGCAGCGTCGATTTCCCCGCCCCGGAACGACCAATGACGGCAACGAACTCTCCCGTGTGCAGATCGAAGTTAACGTCGTCTAGCACCCGATGTTGTGGAGACCACACTTTCCCCACGCCACGAACGGACAGAACCTTTTGCGGCCGAACGGGTTGCAACTGCGTTTTGAATTCGAGGCCAGATTTCAATTGTGCCTGTGCCATCTTGATATCCACTGTGGTGAGGTAGCCCCCTCATTAAGAACAGATGGCGTGATGGTTTAATGAACACTAAATGATTAAATAATGACCAATTGAAACGATTTGTGAGGCTATCCTTAGCCGCGCCAACATCCGCTAATAAGCAAATCAATCGATTAATACACCTTCTGACCTTTTGCCCACACATGACGAATATGCACATGGCCGTGAAGCGTATGGGCCAGAACCAGATCGGCACGCCCTCCTTCAGCAATCACACCGCGATCGTGTAGCCCAATCGCGCGGGCAGGATTGCACGTCAGCAAGGTGATAGCGCGCGGCAGATCATAAGGATTGCTCTCATCCTGTGCCAGACGAAAGGCAGCATCAAGCAGGCTGGCGGGGTAATAATCGGAAGAGAGAATATCCAATAAGCCCTGCTGCGCCAGTTGGCTGGCGGATACGTTGCCCGAATGCGAACCGCCGCGTACCACGTTGGGTGCGCCCATCAACACCAGTAACCCTCGGTCGTGTGAGTATCTCGCCGCAGCCTCAGTGGTGGGAAATTCAGCAATCGCACAGCCCACCTGAAGGGATTCGTTAACGTGTTCTACCGTGGCATCGTCATGGCTGGCTAATGCGATCCCTTTTTTGCGGCAGAGTGCCGCGATCGCCAGCCGATTGGGCTGAGACCAGCAAGCGGCCAATCCCCTCTGTTCTTCTTCAAACGCGTCCATCTGTAGGTTACTGAGGTGATATTTTCCCTGAAAATACTCGCGGTATTTCTGCAACGATGTGTACTGACGCTGGCCGGGCGAGTGATCCATCAATGACACCAGCAATAGGTCGGGGGTATTCATCAGTTTTTCAAACAGCGGCACCGTGGCGTCATACGGCAGTTCGCAGCGCAGATGCAGCCAGTGCTCGGCGCGGTTTAGCCCTTTTTCCTGTCCCTGACGGATCGCCTCAACCATTTTGTTGAGATTATCGAAACGATGACCACCGTCCCGCACGTCCCCCACGGCAATCGCATCCAGCACGGTGGTAATGCCGTTCGCCACCATCAGCGCATCGTGGCTGCTCATAGCCGAGTAGGCTGGCCAATCCACTTTTGGCCGCGGGGTAAAAAATTTATCGAGATTATCGGTATGCAGCTCCACCAGCCCCGGCAGCAGGAATCCCCCTTCGCCATCAAAAGCCCCAGGCTGCTGGCTACATGCGTTGCTGACGTGAACAATGACGCCGTTTTGCACGTCCAGCGATCCGTAAACCACCTCATTTTCCAATACCAAACGGACATTATTGATAATCATGTTGCTGCACCCCGGGATAAGGTTGCATAGCGTGTAAATGCGTGGCGAGCCGGTTACGCACCGCGCCGTCATGGAAAATACCGACAATCGCCGCCCCGCCCTCACGGGCTTCTTCAATCAATTGAACCACCACATTGCTATTGCCGCTGTCCAGCGACGCGGTAGGTTCATCCAACAGGAGAATGGGGTAATCGGCAATAAACCCTCGGGCGATATTCACCCGCTGCTGTTCTCCCCCGGAGAAGGTGGATGGCGGTAGCAACCAGAGTCGTTCTGGTACGTTGAGCCGGGCGAGCAACTGTCTGGCGCGATCCTCACACTCAGCACGCGCCATACCGCGCTCCAGCAGGGGCTGAATGACGACATCCAGCGTGGAGACGCGGGGAATCACCCGTAAAAACTGGCTGACCCAGCCAATGGTATCGCGGCGAATGGCAAGAATTTGCCGTGACGGAGCGTTCACCAGATCGACCCAGTGATGGTGATGCTTGACCCAGATATGGCCGCTGTTAGGCTGGTAGTTGGCATACAGCGAGCGGAGCAGCGTCGATTTGCCACTGCCGGAATGACCATCCAGCACCACGCATTCCCCTGCCTTGACCTCAAAATTGGCGTCATGCAACACGGGCAAAGCGGCACCGTGCTGATTGTGTAACACGAAGACTTTATAAAGATGCTCAACGCGAAGCTGTGTGTTCATGGCGTGTTCCGATTGATTACAACCTGATTCACCCGCGCTGGCGCGGGATTCGCGCGGCTTCCATCAGCTCAGGACTGACGAAACCAGCAGTTGCGTATAAGGGTGTCTGGGGTCGTCCAGTACGCGGTCAATCAGGCCGCTTTCGACAACCCGCCCTTGTTTCATCACGATCAGGTGGTGAGCCAGCATCCTTGCGACGCCCAAATCATGCGTCACGATCACCACCGCCAGATTCAGCTCTCGCACCAGCGTCCGTAAGAGATCCAGCAGGCGAGCCTGTACGGAAACATCAAGGCCGCCGGTCGGTTCGTCCATGAAGACCAATTTAGGGCGCGTCACCAGACTACGGGCAATTTGCAGACGCTGCTGCATACCGCCAGAAAAGGTGGTGGGCAGATCGTCAATGCGCTCGACGGGGATCTCAACGTCCTGTAACCACCGGCTTGCCTGCTGGCGAATCTCACCGTAGTGGCGCTGCCCGGCGGCCATCAGCCGTTCACCAATATTGCCGCCGGCCGAAACCTGCGGGCGCAGACCATCAAGCGGATACTGATGCACCACGCCCCATTCGGTGCGCAGCAGACGTCGCCTCTCACTTTCGCTCAGGCGATATAAATCGCGTCCCTGATAGTTAATCGTTCCCTGCTGTGGCGTTAAACGTGCCGAGATAGCCTGTAATAGCGTGGTTTTTCCCGACCCCGATTCGCCGACGATCCCCAGCACTTCTCCGGGAAAAAGCTCGAACGAGACGTCTTCAAAACCCTTTTCCGGCGCATAAAGGTGCGTCAGGTTATTGACCGCCAGCAGCGGCTGCTCACTGCGATTCATGGTTTTGTTTCTCCTGCTGCTGACGGCAATAATCGGTATCGGAGCAGACAAACAGACGCGATCCTTCATCATCTATCACGATTTCATCAAGGTAGCTGTCATGCGACCCGCACAGCGCACAGGGCTGATCCCAGCGTTGTACGCAGAACGGGTGATCGTCAAAATCCAGACTTTTCACGTCACAGTAAGGAGGCAAGGCGTAAATGCGTTTTTCTCTACCTGCGCCAAACAGTTGCAGCGCAGGCATTCGGTGCATTTTTGGGTTATCAAACTTGGGAATGGGCGAAGGATCCATCACATAGCGGTCGTTCACCTTCACCGGATACGCATAGGTTGTCGCAATATGACCATAGCGAGCGATATCTTCATACAGCTTCACCTGCATGATGCCGTACTCTTCCAGCGCATGCATTTTGCGCGTTTCGACCTCACGCGGCTCAATAAAGCGCAGCGGATCGGGAATAGGCACCTGATAGATCAGGATTTGATCTTCTTTCAGAGGCGTTTCAGGAATGCGGTGGCGTGTCTGAATCAGCGTGGCCTCAACGGTGCGCTCGGTGGTCACCGCCCCGCTCACGCGCTGGAAGAAACGTCGGATAGAGACGGCATTGGTCGTGTCGTCCGCGCCCTGATCGATCACTTTCAGCACATCGTTTTCACCAATCAGACTCGCGGTGAGCTGAATACCGCCGGTTCCCCAGCCGTAGGGCATCGGCATTTCCCGTCCGCCAAACGGCACCTGATAGCCGGGAATCGCTACCGCCTTCAAAATAGCGCGCCGGATGGTACGTTTGGTTTGCTCATCAAGATAGCCGGGGTTATAGCCGCTTAGCTCATGCATCTTTGCCCTCCTGATATTCCTGACGCAGACGTTTCAATAATTCCAGCTCGGCCTGAAAATCGACGTAATGGGGTAATTTGAGGTGGGAGACAAATCCCGCCGCCTCGACGTTATCTGCGTGCGACAGCACAAACTCCTCATCCTGCGCCGGGCTGGTTACCCGTTCGTGATGCTCTGCGGTTTGCAGCGCACGATCCACCAGAGCCATCGACATGGCTTTACGCTCCGCCCGACCAAACACCAACCCGTAGCCTCGGGTAAAGTGCGGTGCTTCCTCATCCCTGTCGGTAAACCCGTTAACCATTTCACATTCGGTCAGCAGGATTTCGCCGATTTCCAGCAGAAACCCCAGCTCCTCCGGCACAATCTCTACCGTGACAAAGCCGGTGCGGATCTCTCCGGCAAAGGGATGAGTGCGGCCATAGCCGCGCTGTGTTGAGTAGCTCAACGCCAGTAGAAAGCCTTCATCGCCCCGCACCAGCTGTTGCAGACGTGCCGAACGCGGAGCGGGATAGCTCGGCGGATCGCGGGTGATACCGCACGGTTCGCTGCCGTCATCCTCTTCCCTGACGGCAAAGCCTTCGCGGGTCATCAGATCAAATATCAGCGGGCACGTTGCTTCCAGCGGTATCTCTGCCACGGACGGCGCGGGGGTATCACCGTTGGCAAGCAGCGTGAAATCCAGTAAACGGTGAGTGTAATCGTAGGTAGGGCCGAGAACCTGACCGCCCGGCACATCTTTGTAGACCGCAGAAATGCGTCGCTCAATCCGCATGTTCGCCGTCATTAGCGGCAGGCTGTCCGCCAGACGCGGCAGCGTCGTGCGATACGCGCGCAGCAGAAAAATAGCTTCCACTATATCGCCACTGGCCTGCTTGATTGCCAGCGCCGCCAGTTCACGATCGTAAATCCCGCCTTCGGTCATCACGCGATCGACTGCCAGCCCGAGCTGTTGTTCAACCTGCTGGCAGTCAATTTCCGGGATATTACGATCCCCACGGCGCAGATCCTCCTGTAAGCGATGGGCATTCTCGATCGCTTTCTCTCCCCCTTTCACGGCGACATACATCAGCAGACCTCCACATGGGTGGTGCGCGGTAATGCCATCAAGGCATCGGCACAGGTGAACATCAGATCGATACCTTGCGGAAAGGGATCGGGACGGTGACAGAGATAGTGCAGCATGTCCGGCGGCAATTGCGGCTCAACGACCCGTGAGGTTTCCAGTCCCGGCCCGCTCAGTCGCAGTGGCGTACCGCCGGTCAGGCCACTGACCTCGATGATGACCGTGGTACTCTTTTCCGGCGACATGACGTCACCCGCAGAAAACTGCGACAGCGCGATGGCTGACGAGGCGTGAAGCAAGGCGAAGGCTGCTGACTCATCGCGGGTCAATATCGCACCGGTATGAAAACGTAGATTGCTGCGGAGGGATTCATCATCCAATGCGTCATCCAGCCAGAGCGGCGTGTCACGATCGACCAGCGTCAGCATCACCGCCGTCGAAGCGGGAGAGAGTCGCCCCCAGCCTTGCTGTAACGGCAAAGTCACCGTTACGCCCGGCTCGCTTACGGCTTTGAGGATGCGCCGAAAAGCACACTGCGCGTCAGCCACCGGCTGCGCAAAGCTCGCCTGTATAGACATCAGTTATCTCCGCGAACCAACGTGAAGAAATCGACCTTGCTGCTGGCAATTTCACGCGCGCGCTGTTCACACAGCGCGGCACGCTGCGCCGCCAGAGGGGTGATGAGATACTCTTGCAACCGATCGTGGTTTTCCGGCTGTTGCAACAGCGCATCAATAACGGCACAGCGCTCGGCATGGGCTTTATCGCGACCGGCCACATAGCTGTACCCGCATGTACCGTCTGCCAAACGCACCACAGCACGAGTGATAGTCATATCCCCCAGCACAAAGCGCTTGCCCGTTCCCCCCATTCTCGCCTGTAGGCGAGTCAGGCCAATTTCAGCGGCGCGCAGCAGGGCGTACTGCGGGTGTAAATTGAGCGCGTGCCAGCGCTTTTCCAGCTCGACAACCGGGCTGAATGCCAGCACCGAGAGCCAGCGTTGACGGTGTGTTAGCGTATCCATCTAGTGCTCCAGCGTCAGTTCGATCATATCGCCGCGCGTCAGGCTGACGGAGTACTCGGCGATCTCACCGTTTGCGGTTTTATTCAGCGTGCGCAAACACAGCAGCGGTGCCTGCGCGTCGATTTCCAACAGCCGACTCTCTTTAGCCTGAGCCAGACGCGTACTGATGCGCGTCTGTGTGCGAACCAGCACCTGATTCAGTCGCTCGGTAATAAAGTCGTGCAGCGAGCCGCTATTGAACTGCTGTAGGTGCGGCCACCAGGAAAGATTGGGCAGGAAATGGTTAATGACGCAGACGGGAATGCCGTTCACCCGGCGCAGCGTGCGCAAGTGGATGATGTTATCGCCTTCACCACAGCCCAGCGTGGTGGCAATCTCTTGGCTGGCCGGACTCAGCATGGCAAAGAGTCGTTCGCTGGAGGGATTACTGCCTTGATCCAACAGGTTCTGGCTAAAGTGGGCCTGCGCATGCAGCGGGTAGTCATAAGGTCGCATCAGCACCAAAATCCCCACACCGTGACGACGTTGAACCAGCCCTTTTTTCACCAAATCATCCACAGCGCGGCGTAACGTATGGCGATTAACGGCGTAGTGCGTCGCCAGTTGCTTTTCAGAGGGAAGGTAGTCGCCACATTTGTAGCGCTCACGTAACGCTTCTTCTAACCGGGCGGCAATCGCCTGATAGAGCGTGGTCGGATGTCTGGACAACTGCATCATAAAAAATCTCCCATAAACACGGGGCATTAATACGATTCGGAAGGAGAACGCTGAGATGTATAAATATCGTACGATTATGAGGAGAGAATATGTCTGGTTCGTTAATCAGACATGGCACAAAAATGAACTTTTTTCGATAGGCTGCTAACGATATATGACTATCGGCAGCGCATTATCTCACTGGACGACAGCCCTGTACCAAACGCCCCACACACGGCTTTACCCGCGCGTGGGGGATGATTTTCGAGTATCAGAATGTGAAGCCAAACTGCATGTTGGCACTGTTTTCGCTCATTTTATCGCTCACCAGGCCCTGGTAGCCCAGCAACAGCGTCGCATTTTGCTTAATCGCCAACGTGACGCCCGCCCGCACTAGCAGCGCATCTCGATCGTCAGTGGCAGAGTGGACGGTATAAGCATCGCCGCCTTGCACAAAACTCAGCCGCGTTTGATTACGATCCGGCGTCAGGCGTCGCTGATAGCCCGCATCGGCATAAAGCCGAACAGGTGAGAGTGAAGACCAACGCGCCTCACCGCGTAAGCCCAGCGTTGAGTATCCCGCCCCGCTGTCCTGACGTTCCCAGCGCAGCGCAGCGGCGCTACCGTGTTCCTGACCGCCCGCGAGATCGAGCCAGGCATACGAGAGGTTGCCATAAGGCTCGACGCTTAAGCTGTCATTGAACGCAAACCGATGGCTTCCTTCTGCAAACCCCTGAAAAAGGTGCGCATGATAATCTGCCTGCGCGCGGCTCGTGAGTCCGGGCACCTGAATGTCTCGCTCGCTGCCCATATCCAGATAGCTGTAGACTAGACCAGAGCGCCATGCGATGCCGCTATAGCTCGTTCCCCAATAGCTGCCAACGTGATAAGCCGTCACATCATTACTGGCGGCACGCGCATCGGTTTTGATCTTGCTTTTCTCTGCACCGACAACGACACCCAGCGTGCTGCTTTCGCCGACAGGGCTACCGTTACCGATTAAGAAGCCATAGCCGCTGTGGTTAACGCGTGAGGATTCCGCGGTCTCATCGAACTGCCCCTTGTTCGCCCACGTACTCAGCCAAAGCGATTGTGCATTTTCATCGTGCAGCGCGCTGTTGATCCCGTCTCGCACGTACCGGCTACGCTGGAGCAATGCGGCACGCGAGGCGGCGTAGATCTCGCCATCGAGGTTATCAAAGGCAGCCCGTGCGGTCGCTTCACTGCGGCTGTTCGCGATAGCAGAGAAAACCGGCCCACTATTCTGGCTCTCGATCGTCTGCGCAACGGCGCGTTGATTAAGACTGGTAGCAACGTCATTAAAGGCGCGATTATTGCGTACCACGTCCAGATAAGCCTGCTTGTTGCCATAGCTCAGCGTATCTTGCAGGAAAGGCTGGGTTGAGTTGGACGTTAAACCATCAAAGCTGCCGCTCAGGGTGCCACCGACATTCAACAGGGTAAATCGATCGCCCAATGACTGCGAAGGCGCATCCAGCACCACGGTGCCCGCCAGTGTCGCATCCCGTGTAACATTCAGGCCATCGGCGTTCCCCTGCTCATCAATCTCATAGTGATAAAGACTGCCGGGCTGAAACACCACATTGCCGACCGTTAATGTGCCAACGGATGCGCCGGGCGAAAGCGTGGAGCCGTTCTCAAGCGTGACGGTACCGGCGATGTTGCCGTGCCCGCCCAGCGTCGCCGCAGATTGCACCCAGACATCCCCCGCTAGGCTGCCGCTTCCCTGCGCCACTCTGCCCACCACGACGCTGCCGCCTTCGACAATGGTCGGCCCGAGATAGGTGTTATTGCCCGTCAGATAAAGCGCCCCTGCGCCCTGCTTACGCAGGCCGACATCCAACTGATACAGAGGACTGCTGCTGGTCGTATTTTTCACCTGTGCGATGTCATTGCTCCAGGTGCTGGAATATCCTTGCGTATCAACCCCGTAGATCGCGTAGTTACCGTTAAACGTTCCACTACTGAGATCGCTATTGCTTAGCCTCTGGGCATTCAATGCGCCCGGCCCCTGCACCGCTTTGTACGCATTAACCATCCCCTGACCAAACAGCGACTGGTAATCCTCCGTCGTAAGCACATTGATATTTTGCGCGCTGGCGCAGGCACGAATCGCGCTGCGCACCTGTTCATCCGTAAGATTATCGAAGAACGCATCCTCTCTGACCCGCGCCAGAAAGACGGTCATTTCCTCATCGCTAAACGTAACGGCATTGCCCGTCGCGTAAACATTGAGGTCACTACTGAGATAGTTTTGATGGTCATCGTAGTTCTTGTGGATGAGCAACACCGCACGCGGGGTGTTACTCCCCGTGAGCGGCGTCGCCGTAGACAAAAGAATATCAGCGAGTTGCTTACCGTTCAGATAGGGAAACGCCTCAGATGCCAGCGCGGCAACACCCGAAACGTAAGGTGTCGCAAACGATGTGCCGCTGAATGTGTCGGTGGTGTTCGCATCTCTGGTAGAAACAATATTCACGCCCGGCGCAAGCAACGTATAAGCCGATGACCCAAACCCCAGATTGCTGAATGAGGCAATAAACGCGGCGCTGGAAGGACGTTGAGAAGGATCGTAAGCCACGACATTTAACCAGTTATTGGCAATCGTATTGTCAATGCCGTAGGCATCTAATAGCGTTGGCAGCCCAGCAATAATCGACGGCGTCAGATGCCCTTCGTTCCCGGCAGCAAACACCGTTAACTGACCCTGTTTTGCCATCTCCGTACCAATCACCATATTGTTATTGATGATGCCGTCCAGCAGTTCAACCTGACGATCGGCGCTGAATGTCTGCACCGTGTCGTTAAATATTCGGTATCCCCAGCTATTATTGACGATCTTGATATCTGGACGGTCGAGCACGTTAAGCTGGGCGTTAACCAATGTATCCGATGAAAAAGTGGTTCCTAACGGCAGCAGCGTCGCCTGATAGGCGATGCCGTGAATGCCGCTATCGTTTTTCGCCGCACCAATGACGCCTGCAACCGCGTAGCCATGAAATGCCCCATTCCATGGCGATGAGATCCACCCCGCGCCCGAATCCACCCGTCCGGCAAATTCATCACCGCTCAGTTCGCCGGTCGCATCAATGACCGCAACGCCAACGCCTTTCCCCGAGAAACCGAGACTGTAGGCTTCTGCCGCGTTGATCGAATCCAGTGCGGCACCGTTTCGCTCATACTCCGCCGTGCGAAAATTATCCGCTCCCCATATGTTACAGGACAAAACAGCAGTAACCCCATCGCAAGCACACGACAACGAGCACCATCACGACCACCGTTCATATCGGCATGCCGCGACGTCGCCGCGATACATATTTCATTGTTTTTACATGAATTACTTTTAAAGAAATGGTTGTTAAAAGGATTATTTTTGAAAGGATGGATTTTCCACATCGAGAGCATTGACGACACCCTGTTCGAACACAAATGTGATTGTCACTCTATGTTACTAGTACAAATAATCATAACGCATGAAGGTAACAATCAATGAATTTCATGAGGCACTCAGTTACAGGTAAAGCGGTCAGACCGAAAGGGAAAATACGGAGAAGGGATGAGAGGAAAAGGACGATCAAAAAACGGGCCTCAGCCCGTTTCCTTAAGCGACGCCAGTTTACTTCAGCGTCTGCAACAGACTCTTGCGCTGGTTTTCCAGCGATGTGACGCGGCTACATACGTCATTGCCGAAGCGCTGGAACTCCAGTTCCTGATTGTTCCATTCGGCCTGAATCGCTTTCTGCAAACCACCGAGGTTGCCCATCATCGCCTGTAGCGGGTTGCCGCCGCTGGACATCTGTTTCACGCCCATTTCGTTCAGGCTGTCCTGCAAGACGCCGCCCATGCTTTGCTGCACGAGCTGCTTGCCATCTTGCTCAACTTGCTTAATCGCCTGATGGTGAAACGTCAGGCCATCGGTGCGGTGTTCGATAATTCGGTTCATCTGCTGCTTGAGCTGTTTATCCAGCGTAGTCAGACGATTGCGCACATTGCTGTCGCTGCCAAGCTCCTGCACGATGACGTTATCCAGCGCGACTCGCGCTTTTTCAAGATGCTGCTGCGCGCCCTGATCGATCCACGGCAGCTGCTGGCGTAAATCTGCCTGATAGGCTTTGGCCTTCTGGCGCTGTTCGGCATTCAGAGTCAGCGGCGTACCGTTACGGACGATATCGCCCTGCGGGGAGAGTTGTAAATTGCCGCTGGCACCCACGACCTGTACGTGTTGCGGACTGATAATGATGTCGTCCTGCGGGTTCACGTTGCACTGGTAGGCTGCCTGCGCTTGCCAGGACAGCAACATCAATAAACCCAGGGTTATTTTACGCGACATATTTTCTCCTGAAGAAAACAACGGCAGTAGCGGGAGAGCGGTAATCCGCCCGTTGAAGAGGCGGATAACGCCTGAGCCAGAATCAGCTCAGGCATGCCTTGATAAGACCAAGGATTACAGCAGGTGTTCTGGCAGATCCCACCAGATATCGAACAGGTTGCTGACTTTCACGTCCGTCAGTTTCTGCTCTTCCAACCAGCGGCTAACCAGTTGGCGATGCTCTTCGGTGCAGTGACCAACTTTTTGCAGACAGATCAGGCCTTCCCAGAGCAAATAACCGCTGCCTTCAAATGCCAGTCCTTGTGGTTCAATGACGTCGTCAACGAACTTATCCATCAGTTGATCGATATCTTCTACGCTAGTGCCTTCTGGAAAGCGGAAGCTGACAGAAAAACCTAATTCCTGAAACTCATCGATATGAAGCTTTTTACGTAAACGACGGCTACGAGCTTGTGCCATTTTATTTTATCCTCTCAAACATCAGATCCCACACGCCATGCCCCAAACGCTGGCCACGTGCTTCAAATTTCGTCAGCGGACGGGACTCCGGCCGCTCAACGTACTCATTATTATTGGAAAGATTACGGTACTCGGTGACAGAGGTCATCACTTCGAGCATATGTTGCGCATAAGGTTCCCAGTCTGTTGCCATATGGAACACGCCGCCGACTTTCAGCTTACTCTGTACCAGTTGGACAAAAGGTACCTGGACGATACGGCGTTTATTATGGCGGGCTTTATGCCACGGGTCTGGGAAGAAAAGTTGAACCATGGACAGCGAGCCATCCGGGATCATATTCATCAGCACGTCGACCGCATCGTGACACATCACGCGCAGATTGCTGATTCCCGCCTCCTGTGCGGCAGCGAGACAGGCCCCCACGCCCGGCAGGTGAACTTCGATGCCGAGGAAATTCTGCTCAGGATGCTGTGCCGCCATCGTCACCAGCGAGGCGCCCATCCCAAACCCAATTTCCAGCACTACCGGCGCGTCACGACCAAATAGCGCGTTAAAATCGACCAGCTCGGTCTGATATTCCACGCCCATCACCGGCCAGTAGTTATCCAGCGCCAGCTGTTGTCCGTTCGTCAAACGCCCCTGACGGCGGACAAAACTGCGGATACGACGCATCGGGCGCCCATTTTCATCAAATTCCGGTGAAATGACGTTGTTAATCATAAAGAGTGCTTACTTGCTGTCCGATTTCATTAAGGAAACGCGCATTATGCAAGGATACCGTGGTTTAGCAAGCCCGCTACCTCGGAAAGTTCCGGTTTACAGCACATTCACTCTGTGCTGGAATCGCTATCAAACTTTTTACCTGCCGGATAGTGACCCCATTTTATGATGCAAGCGCAACAGTTCGCCCATCAGGTGCTGGACTGGTACCAACGCTATGGCCGCAAAACCCTGCCGTGGCAGCTTGAGAAAACTCCCTATAAAGTATGGCTATCCGAAGTGATGTTGCAACAAACGCAGGTCACCACGGTTATTCCCTATTTCCAACGCTTTATGGAACGCTTTCCGAACGTAAACGCACTGGCGGCAGCGCCGCTGGACGAAGTGCTCCACTTGTGGACCGGGCTGGGCTACTACGCCCGCGCGCGCAACCTGCACAAAGCGGCACAGACCATCGTGTCACGTCACGGCGGCGAATTCCCCACCACCTTTGATGAAGTCGCGGCATTACCAGGCGTCGGACGTTCCACCGCCGGCGCGGTGCTGTCGCTCGCTCTCGGCCAGCATTATCCCATTCTCGACGGTAACGTGAAGCGCGTGCTGGCACGCTGCTACGCCATTGACGGCTGGCCGAGCAAGAAAGAGGTCGAAAAGAAACTGTGGGCACGGAGTGAAGACGTCACGCCAGCCGAGGGCGTCAGCCAGTTTAATCAGGCGATGATGGATCTCGGTGCGATGGTCTGCACCCGCAGTCGCCCCAAGTGCGAGCTGTGCCCGCTGAACACCGGCTGCATTGCCTATGCCAACCACAGCTGGGCGCAATACCCCGGCAAGAAACCGAAGCAGACGCTGCCGGAGAAAACCGGCTGGTTCCTGCTGATGCAACAGGGTTCTCAGGTCTGGCTGCAACAGCGCCCTGCCGTCGGCCTGTGGGGCGGGCTATTTTGCTTCCCACAGTTCAGCGAACGTCGGGAATTGGAACTCTGGCTGCAACAACGCGGTCTGAATCCTGATGGATTGCAACAGCTTGTCGCGTTTCGCCATACATTTAGCCATTTTCATCTGGATATCGTTCCGCTCTGGCTGGACGTATCGCAGACCGACCGCTCACAAAACCGGTCCTGCATGGATGACGGTGCAGGTCTCTGGTATAACTTAGCGCAGCCGCCGTCTGTCGGACTGGCCGCCCCGGTAGAACGCTTGCTGAGGGAGTTGGCTCACCCGCAGTCAACACATTTGAAAGCCTGCGAAATTGATGAGGAAGAAGCATGAGCAGAACGATTTTTTGTACTTTTTTACAACGCGACGCCGAAGGGCAGGATTTCCAGCTCTATCCCGGCGATCTGGGCAAGCGCATCTATAACGACATTTCCAAAGAAGCCTGGGCGCAGTGGCAAACCAAACAAACCATGCTGATCAACGAGAAAAAACTCAGCATGATGAATGTTGACGACCGTAAGCTGCTGGAACAGGAAATGATCAAATTCCTGTTTGAAGGGAAGGACGTACACATCGAAGGCTATACGCCTCCGAGCCACTGAGATTGCGGGCTTTCGGGCCCGCTTACGTCCCCATTCCGACACGGCTTGTTATATGAAGAAAATGTTAGCTCTGCTGGTGATTGCACCACTGCTGGTTTCCTGTTCAGGAAACAAAGGGAATGCCAACGACGAAGAGTTTCTCAAGGATACCAACGCCTTCGATATTTTGATGGGCCAGTTCGCCAACAACATCGAAAATATCTGGGGGATGAATGAAGTACTGATCGCCGGCCCGAAAGACTACGTCAAATACACCGATCAATATAAGACGCGTAGCCACATCAACTTTGATGCCGGGTCAATCACGATCGAAACCATTTCGGCAACCAATTCCGTTGCCAGCCTGCGCCAGGCGATTATCACGACCCTGCTGATGGGCGATGACGCCAGTAACACCGATCTGTATTCCGACGCTAACGATATTCAAATCAGCCGCGAACCGCTGCTGTACGGACAGGTGCTGGATAACACCGGACAGCCGATCCGCTGGGAAGGCCGTGCCGCCAGCTTTGCAGATTATCTGCTCCAGAACCGTCTGCAAAAACGCACCTCCGGCATGCACGTTATCTGGTCGGTCACGATGCAGCTCGTCCCTAACCATCTGGACAAACGTGCGCACAAATACCTGCCGCTGGTGCGTAAAGCCTCCGAGCGTTACGGTATTGAAGAGTCGCTGATTCTGGCGATTATGCAGACAGAATCGAGCTTCAACCCTTATGCCGTCAGCCGTTCCGATGCGCTGGGTCTAATGCAGGTGGTGCAACACAGCGCAGGACGCGACGTCTTCAAGATGAAAGGGAAATGGGGACAGCCAAGCCGCAGCTATCTGTTCGATCCAGAACAAAACATCGACGCGGGTACCGCCTATCTGTCGATTCTGAAGAACAGCTATCTGGCCGGCATTGAGAACCCGACGTCGAAACGCTACGCCGTCATCACCGCGTATAACGGTGGCGCAGGCAGCGTATTGCGCGTATTCTCCAGCGATCGCGATCGCGCCGTGGGCATTATCAACAACATGTCACCGAGCGATGTCTACCAAACGCTGACGACGAAGCACCCGTCTGGCGAATCACGTCGCTATCTGTACAAAGTGAACACGGCACAGAAAAATTACCGCCGCTAATTCACGCGCACCACAGAACGCCGCGCTACCGGGTTTACTCCGGTAGCGCGGTTTCATCAGACCAGATATCTACAATAACGTTGTTGATAAACACGATGACCGCGATTCCGTTACCATTTATTACCGCACTTCTGCTGGTTATTTTGTTTTTTCGCATCCAGTTTCTGGCTATTCACAACCCTTCTCATAACAAGAACACCAAAAAACGCAGAGCAACGGCAGAAGCGGTACTCATCGGCGTAAGCTGTCTTGCCCTGACGCTGGTGGCGTTACGTTGGGGCAGTCATGTTGCCTTACCCGCGTTTATTCAACCCGCGATTGCCGCATTGATTCCGCCGCTGCTATGGCTGTGCCTTTTCACCCACGGCGACAAAGCATCTGAGGACATAACCCGCAGACGCCGACGCTCTCTCTGGCACCTGTTACCGCCTTTACTCATCCTTGGCGCAGGCACCATCCAGAGCAGAACACCCGTTCCGCTTATCGATCTGATGCTGGTGAGTATTTACTTCGGTTATGGGGCAGTGCTGATTTACCGCGCTCGCCGCCTGCAAACGTCATCACCCAGATGGAAAAGCGCGCCGTTTATCGCCGGGCTGTATGTGCTTATCTCCGGTGCTATCGACACCGTCATTGCTCTGGATATCGCGTTCTACAGCGGCAATAGCGCAGCAACCATCATCACCGCATTCCACATCGTCATGCTGGCGATATTGACCCTGCTGATCGTCACATACCGCACGTCTGCGCAGGCAGGGCTTGTCGTTCCGCCTGACCAGAAGCCTGAAGCCGTACCCGCCACCGAAGACGAACACCAGCTCGCGAAAGCGTTAGATGATTTCATCCGCACTCACGCGCTGTACACAGATCCGGGCATGACGCTTCAACGTCTGAGCAGGCGTATGGGCATACCGCTCAGACGCCTGTCCGAAACCATCAACCGCGTTCACGGTCGTAATTTCTCGCAGGTGATGAACGAATACCGCATCGAGGAGGCTAAGCGCCTCCTCAGCCAAACGGATGACCGAATCACAGATATCATGCTGGCCAGCGGGTTTCAGACTAAATCAAACTTCAACCGCGAATTTTTGCGGCTAACGGGGGTAAGTCCGAGCGTCTGGCGTAGTCAGTACCCACTTCAGGAACAGACTACGGCTTCCGCCACGCCGCCTGAAGAAAATCGCTGACATCCTTCCCAACTTCCTGATGGATCTGCTCACGCGAACGCTCACCGCCGTCGAGACAAATCATGCCATCGCCCGGGTTCTCGGCGTTGATAATCTCAACGGCGCCCGGTTTACAAAGCTGCATAAAACTAAAATGCGTTGCGTCGGCAATTTCTTTATACGCTGAATGCGCTGGCGACAGCTTCTGCGCCAGATCGTGGGATTCCAGCCTGGCGGGTAATTCCTCATTGGGATACCCCGCCGCCATAATCAAGATAGGAATGTTTATCGCCGCCAGACTCTCTGCGGTAAACCCTCGCGCCAGCCCCATATCCAGCGAAATCACGGCGCTAATACGTGGATCCGCGAGTGATTTATCAAGCTGCGCAGGCGATGCGGCATTTTTTGCAACCTGCATCTTTTCATACACCTTGCAGGACGCCAGCCCAGCGTGCGTCAAGCAATCCTTCTCAAATTGCTCCGTACTAAAGCGCCCACCAGCCAGCTCAAGTACCGTCCATCCCCCGAGTGAGTGCCCCACTGCGGCAATGCGCTTCGCATCAACCTGCCCCGTTTTTTCTGGCGTGGCGAGTAATGCCGTAATCACGCGACTGAGGTCATGAGGCCGTTGCCACAATGCCTGAGCCTTCTCGGTCCGCATATCTTTAAAGGTGGTTCCGGGGTGGTTGGGCGCGGCGACAATATAGCCTTGTTTAACCAACGCCTGTGCCAACCAAAATTGATTAAACCAACTCCCGCCGTAGCCGTGTGAAACGACAATCAAGGGATGCTCACCGGATTCAGGTACGGCATTTTTACTCACAGCGATGCCGAGAAAAACAATATTTTCACCAATGGTCGTCGTCTGCGATGATGACGAAGCCGGATAAAATACGGCGACGTCCAACGGCCTGTTAGTGGCCTCATCCGCTAACCTTATTTGTTGAAACCCAATGCCCGCGTTTGCCATAACGCCAAAGCTGAGTAGTAAATTCGTTATCAACCCTATCGTGATACGCCATGTCATACCTATTTCTCCGAAGTTTCTGCACTGTGAAAAATAGCATTTATAACAATGACTTTCTTGCCGATGCGACCTAAAACGCTATTTAGTACCTCTGTTTAATACACAAAAAACTACGGCCAGCATGTGCTGGCCGCATTCCCTGATATTGACGCAAAATTTACCCGCCTTTCTTCCTTCTTTCCTGCTTTAGGAAGTCCGTTGGGTATAGAACCAAAAAAGTCTGTTAACGCTTAATTTTTTTGAATTGCTGTGTAGTAGCCGTTAACGCAGTTTCTGTCGGCAGCCGTTCCATAGAGCTGGCACCGTAAAAACCATCGCACTGCGGACAGTGATCCATAATGAACTGTGCGTCCTGCGGTGTTGAAATCGGCCCGCCGTGGCACAGCACAATCACATCCTTACGGATGGATTTCGCTTCATCCGCCCAGTGATTAATCAACGGCACGCAATCCGCCAGATTAAGTGCAGTTTCCGCGCCAATGTTACCGCCGGTGGTTAACCCCATGTGCGGCACAATAATATCCGCCCCCGCTTTCGTCATCGCGACGGCATCTGCCGCACTGAACACGTAAGGCGTGGTCAGCATGTCTTTTTCATGCGCCAGACGAATCATGTCCACTTCCAGCGCATATCCCATGCCGGTTTCTTCCAGATTGGCGCGGAAATTACCGTCAATCAGCCCAACGGTTGGGAAGTTCTGCACACCAGAAAAACCCAGCGCTTTCAGGTCATCCAGAAACTTATCAAACTGGCAGAAAGGATCGGTCCCGTTTACGCCCGCCAGCACTGGCGTGTGCTTCACAACGGGCAGCACCTCTTTCGCCATATCCACAACAATCTCATTCGCATTGCCGTAAGCCAACAGGCCAGCCAGCGAACCTCGTCCCGCCATGCGATAGCGCCCGGAGTTGTAGATCACGATCAGATCGATACCGCCCGCTTCTTCACATTTCGCGGAAAGGCCTGTTCCTGCACCACCGCCGATAATCGGTTCGCGGCGCGCGATCATTTCGCGGAATTTTGCCAGCAGTTCCTGACGATTCATGCCTGACTTCATACTTTTTCCCTTCTTATTTCACTAATTCCCGAAACGCATCAACAGCGGCATGGGCAAATAAAGGATCGTTAATATGGAAAGGCAGACGAATAATCTGTCGTCTTGCCGTTTGCTGCACGACGCTCTCCAGCGTGCTGATAAACGCGTCGCGTGCTTCCGGGTGCCAGAATGCCTGCTCCGGTGCATCCAGCGCGGAGAAGCCGCCTTCCGGAATCAGGAAGCGCACCTCGCCTTCACAGCGGTTCAGCTTCTCCCCAATCCAGCGTGCCATCGCGATATTTTCATCTATCGTCGTCCGCATCAGGGTGACCTGCGCGTTGTGGTTGTAGAACAGGCGATGTGCGTATTTCTCCGGCACGCTGGCGGGGGAACCAAAATTCACCATATCCAGCGCGCCGCAGGACGCCACGTAAGGCACCTGCGTCTTGGCTATCGCATCAAACCGTTCCGGCCCGCAGGCCAGCACACCATCAAACAGTAAATCGCACACCTCAGTCGTGGTGAGATCGAGCACGCCAGTGAGCAAATGGCTGTCCACCAGCTTTTCCATTGCTTTCCCACCGCTGCCCGTCGCGTGAAAGACCAGACAGTCAAACTCCGCTTCCAGCAATGCACTGGCTTCCTGAATGCACGGCGTCGTGACACCAAACATGGTCAGGCCAATCGCGGGCTTATCGTCATGATGTTCCTGAATATGAAACTTCACGGCGCCGGCGATCTGGTGCGCGGCGTTGCCGAGAACCTGACGAGAAATGCGGTTCAGACCCGCCACATCGGTAACGGAATACATCATGCTGATATCGCTGGCACCGATATAACCGGAGATATCGCCGGAGGCCATCGTCGAGACCATCAGCTTCGGCATACCAATCGGTAACGCCTGCATCGCGGGCGTAATCAGCGCGGTTCCGCCGGAGCCACCGAGACCCAGCACCCCGGCAATATCATTGCGAGACAGCATGAAGTGCTCAAACGCAACGGCCATGGCGCTAATCGCCTGACCTCTGTCATGGCAAAACACCGCCGATGCGCCCTGCGGATGGTAAGAGGCCACCGTTGCGGCGCTGATATCTGTCGCCTCTGACACCCGTGTCTCTGCTGACGACGGTGTCGTCGACAGGTCGACCGTGACGGTTTTTAAGCCCGTAGCGGCAATCAGATCGCGGACGTAAATCTGTTCTTTTCCTTTAGTATCAGCGGTACTTGCAATATAAACGCTGCCAACTTCACTTCCCACTTGGTATCCCTCCCACCGTTAGCGAAACAATTAACAGATTGATATAAATAACAATTACAAGAAACCAAAAACAGGTAAGATTAATTTGTCGCCATATTGAGACTTGAGTATCAGAAAGACAAATCATTAAATACCCAAATGAGACAAAAGTCTCAAAATGTTATGTATGGCATTACATTAACAGTAAGAAAGCTTGACGTGGCACAAGAATCACTCAATTTGCTATAGTTCAGGCGACACGCCGTGCTGCCCGATAGCGTCCGGCCCGAAAATTCAATGAGGTCTATGTGATTGAACGGGATGAAAAACTGACATCAACACGGGCGAAAACCCGTCGTTTACTAATTGATACTGCCATGAATATGTTCGATCAAGGCATATTCCCTTCCATTACGGATGTTGCCGCTGCGGCTCAGCTTTCACGCGCGACGGCCTACCGCTATTTTCCGACGCAAAGTGCGTTAGTCTCCGCCGTTGTCGGTGAAAGCCTCGGCCCGATTCTGGCGTGGCACCCGACACAGCCGGATGCCAGCGAACGCGTTGCCGAACTGCTGCGCTTTGCCTATCCAAGGATGCTGGAACATGAAGGTGCGCTGCGTGCCGCACTGCATCTGTCACTACAACAATGGGCCGATCGCCGTTCTAATCGCCTGCATACGGATACGCTGACGCGTGGTAATCGTAAACGCCTGCTCAAGATTGCCACTGAACCGCTGGAAGGAAAAATCACGCCGGAAGCACAACAGCGGGTGATTTATGCCTTATCGCTTATTTATGGTTCTGAGGTTTTCCTGGTGCTGAAAGATATCTGGCATCTGGAAGAAGACGGCATTCAGGATGTCACGCAGTGGGTCGCCAAAGCCATTTTACGGCAGGCGGAAGAAGACGCCGCACAGGCAACTTCACAGAAAACCTAACGAACACATTTATGCTGCGTCCCGTCCTGTCACCGGATACGCAGCAACGGAAGAACACACATTGCCAAGGGAACACATGATGCTGAAAGGTAAACGCGCGATTGTCACTGGCGGTGGCCGCGATTTTGGACAAGCGGTATCCGTCTGGCTGGCTCGCGAAGGGGTGAAGGTCGATCTTTGCGCCCGCAAACTGGCCGATGCACAAGCCAGCGTCGGCATCATTCATCAGGAAGGCGGAACGGCACGCGCGTATCAGTGCGATATTGCCAACCCTGATTCGGTCAGAGATTTTTCCGCACAGCTGCTGGAAGACAGCACGCCCATCGATATTCTGGTACTCAGCGCCGCCCAATGGCTGGAAGGCGCATTGGGGGAAGAAGACACCGATACGGATATCGTCAGTACCATCAACTCTGGCCTGACCGGTTCTATCCTACTCACCAAAGCGCTATTGCCAAGCTTACGCCGTTCACAGAGTGCCGACATTCTGGCGATGGTTTCCGTCTGCGGCATCCCGCAGTTCCACGACTCTATCGCCCACCCTGCCTTCTTCGCCGCCAAGCACGGCATGAGCGGTTTTAGCCAGAATCTGGCGCATCATGTCGCGCAGGAAAATATCCGCGTGACAGGATTTTATCCGCCAGATTTTGAGGTCACCGGCTTTGATGACAATCCCGCTAGCGGGGAAAAAATGGGCGAGCATCTGCTGAACGCCCGCTCGATATGGGAAACTATGCGTTTCGTGCTCATCCAACCGCGCAGTTGCCATATCAACGCCATCCATTTTCAGGGGCCGACGCGCGCAGATGTAGGCGCATAAACTGTCGCTTTTTTGCTTTTCCCGTCCCGGTTTTGATCGCCTAACTGGGGCGGTGTATTTCCCGTCTGATACCCCGCGCCCCACACCATCACGCTCTGACACACTTTCCTTCTCTCCATTTTTTGCCACAGCACACAGGAAAAGGTAGCATCGCTGCCGTTGTTTTCTGCCATGCGACTGGCCGCGCTCAGTGCACTATAAAAAATGTCACAGGCAAAAACATAACCATTTGAATTAGAAATAATAATAGCGAACGCGTCGCCAAGAGATGCGTGACAGACAGGAAAGCACGGACACCAATGACACAACATTCCTTCCCTCATGGCGAGCGTCATGCCGCCGAGCAACGTCTCCACGAAAAGGGTTATCACCAAAGTCTCGGCAATCGCCATGTGCAGATGATCGCCATTGGCGGCTCCATCGGCACCGGGCTGTTCCTTGGCGCAGGTGCGCGTCTGCAAATGGCGGGGCCAGCGCTGGCGCTGGTCTATCTGGTTTGTGGCATTTTCTCTTTTTTCATCCTGCGCGCGCTGGGTGAACTGATCGTGCATCGCCCCACCAGCGGCAGCTTCGTGTCGTACTCACGTGAGTTTCTGGGTGAAAAGGCCTCCTACGTGGCAGGCTGGATGTACTTCCTCAATTGGGCGATGACCGGGATCGTCGACATCACCGCCGTCGCGCTCTACATGCACTACTGGGGCACGTTTGCCGATGTCCCACAGTGGCTGTTCGCGCTGGGTGCGCTGTCCATCGTCACGCTGATGAACCTGATTGGTGTGAAGTGGTTTGCCGAAATGGAGTTCTGGTTCGCACTAATTAAGGTCGCGGCTATCGCCATTTTTCTAGTGGTCGGCACGGTTTATCTCGGTACTGGCAGCCCGTTGGATGGCAACACGCCCGGCCTGCACCTGATTACCGATAACGGCGGCCTGTTCCCGCACGGCATTCTGCCCGCTCTGGTGCTGGTTCAAGGGGTGATATTTGCCTTTGCCGGTATCGAGATCATCGGGACAACCGCAGGCGAATGTAAGAACCCGGAGCAGGTGCTGCCGAAAGCAGTCAACAGCGTCATCTGGCGTATCGGCCTGTTCTACGTCGGCTCCGTCGCGCTGTTGGTCTGCCTGCTGCCGTGGAACGCCTATCAGGCAGGACAAAGCCCGTTTGTGACCTTCTTCAGCAAGCTGGGCGTGCCCTATATCGGGACGATCATGAATATCGTGGTGCTGTCCGCCGCGCTGTCCAGCCTGAATTCCGGTCTGTACTCGACGGGACGCATCCTGCGCTCGCTATCGCTGGGTGGTTCGGCTCCCGCTTTCCTGTCGAAAATGAGCAACCAGTCCGTTCCCTATACCGGTATTTTAGTCACGGTCGGCATCCACATTATCGGCGTGGTGCTGAACTACGTGGTGCCGTCGCAGGTGTTCGAGATTGTCCTGAATATCGCTTCGCTCGGCATTATCTGTTCCTGGGCATTCATCATTCTGTGCCAGATGCAGTTGCGTAAAGCGATTCGTCAGGGGAAAGCCAAGCCGGTGGCGTTCAAAATGCCCGGTGCGCCTGTGACATCATGGCTGACGCTGGCTTTTCTGGTCAGTGTGCTGGGATTGATGGCGTTTGATTACCCGAACGGTACCTGGACGGTTGCGACAATTCCGGTACTGGCGATCATGCTGATTATCGGCTGGCGCGGGCTGAAAAAGCAGCGTGAAGCCGTGAAGCTCGCCGACCCGCAGGAATCCAGCCTGCGTTAAGACAGAAAAAACTCAGGCTCGTTTCCGAGCCTGAGTGTCTTAGCTTACCGCTATCCGTAATTACTGTTCTACTACGTAACCGTACAGGCGCTTGCTGCCATCTTCTTCCGCGACGCTGTAAACGCCCTGCAATTCCGGAGAGAAGCCCGGCAGCAGGTTAATGCCCGCTTCCAGCGCCAGAAAATAGCGCTGTACCGCCCCGCCCCAGGTTTCCCCCGGCACGACGCACAGTACGCCCGGCGGATACGGTAATGCGCCTTCCGCTGCGATACGTCCTTCTGCTTCGTCGATAGGAATCAGCTCGATATTCCCGCGCACAAATTCTCTGTTGGCATCCTGCGGCAACATCACCACGGATGGAAACTCGGTTTTGCGGAACATCGCTTTTTGCAGATCTTTCACGTTGTGCTGAGCGTAAAAATCATGCATTTCCTGACACAGCCGACGCAGCCGGTAACCGCGATAACGCTCTTTGTATTTTTGATACAGGCTAGGCAGCACTTCGCTCAGCGGTGCATCGCGGGCGATCAGCGTTTCGAAATGCACCAGCGCATTCACCAGCTCCTGCATTTTTGCAGCGTCTTCCGCTGGCGTTAGCAGGAACAGGATCGAGTTCATGTCGCATTTTTCAGGGATGATGCCGTGCTCGCGCAGGTAGTTGGCCAGGATCGTCGCCGGAATACCAAATTCGGTATAATCGCCGCTGATCGCATCAATACCCGGCGTCGTCAGCAGTAACTTGCAAGGATCGATAAAATACTGATCCTCAGCGTACCCTTCGAACGCATGCCATTTCTCGCCCGGCTCAAAGTTGAAGAAGCGCACGTCCTGCGCGATGGTCTCCGTGTCGTGATCCTGCCAAAGCGCGCCGCCCACCGTCACAGGCACGAACGGTTTGATGAGCGAACAACGCGTCAGCAGCTGCTTACGCGCCTCAATGCCCAGCTTCACGCAGTCCATCCACATACGACGCCCACTTGCCCCTTCGTGCATTTTGGCATTGACGTCTAGCGCGGCGAACAGCGGGTAAAACGGGCTCGTTGAGGCGTGCAGCATAAAAGCGTTATTCAGCTGTTTATGGTTGCAGAAACGGCGCTGGCCTTTGATATGCGTATCTTTTTTATGGATCTGCGAAGTCTGGGAGAAGCCGGCCTGCTGCTTATGCACCGACTGCGTCACGAAAATCCCCGGATCGTTCTCATTCAGATCCAGCAACAGCGGCGAACACTGCTCCATCATCGGGATAAACTGCTCGTAGCCGACCCAGGCGGAGTCAAACAGAATGTAGTCGCACAGGTGCCCGATGCTATCGACCACCTGACGCGCGTTATAAATCGTGCCGTCATAGGTGCCAAGCTGGATAACGGCCAGACGGAACGGGCGCGGCTCGTTGGCGCGTTCCGGCGCGACTTCCGCGATCAGCTTGCGCAGATAGGCTTCATCAAAACAATGCGCATCCACGCCGCCGATAAAGCCAAACGGGTTGCGCACGGTTTCCAGATAAACTGGCGTCGCGCCCGCCTGAATCAGCGCACCGTGATGGTTGGATTTATGGTTGTTGCGATCAAACAGCACCAGATCGCCGCGCGCCAGCAGCGCGTTCGTCACCACTTTGTTCGCCGAAGAGGTGCCGTTCAACACAAAATAGGTTTTATCGGCATTAAACACGCGCGCAGCGTGCTTCTGTGCCTTCTTCGCCGCCCCTTCGTGGATCAGCAAATCGCCCAGTTTGACGTCCGCGTTACAGATGTCCGAACGAAACACGTTCTCACCGTAAAACTCAAAAAACTGACGCCCCGCCGGGTGCTTGCGGAAGAACTGGCCGCCCTGATGCCCCGGGCAAGCAAACGTCGTGTTTTTCATGTTGACGTATTTGGTCAGCGTATCGAAAAACGGTGGCAACAGCGCGTCCTGATAGGCCTTCGCCGCGCGCTCCAGCACGCTTGCGTGCTCGCCTTCATCATCGAGAATCAGCCATTCGCTACCCGCTGGCAGAACATCTAACTCTTTATCTTCATCAGGCTCTTCGACAAACGCCGGAATGCTAAAACCGGTGTGCTGCAATATCGACAGAATGCCGCTACGGGCTTCCTCAATAGAAACCACGACCGCCGCCACATCCGTGAAGTCAGTCTGACTCAACGCGACAATCTCGCGCGTTGTGGTTAAACGGGTGCCAACCGCTGCATTCGCCGCAATTTTTAACTGTTTCATGTAACCAAACCCAAACGGTTAAAGGTAAGTGTACGTGCCTGGAAGACACCGTTCAGGGATAACAATCCCGACCAATCACAATGCCAATCAATAACGACAAGCGTATGATCCCTACAGGTAAACTGTAGGCTAAGAATGGAAAAACTGGAGCCAGCACCATCCGATAGACATCAGTAAAAGCAGAGCCGTACTCTATTTTTACTCATGCCTAACAGCGAGCGAACGAACGCCTCACCGCATGGTGAAGGAGGATAATCGACGGGGAGAAAAGCAAACCGCGCAGTGATGATAAGAAGAAAAGCGCAATGGCATCATCAACGAACTGGCGCGAGCATGCGACACCATGAGCAATGAATCTGACATATCGGCGATCCTCTTTTAGCTATACGCTAACTACGCTTAAAGGGGCGTTCAGGTGAACGAGACGTTAAAAACCGCGCAATAGTGGCATTATTTTTCATCAAATTCAACAATCCAGCCCGCACTCAAGGTGGTAAAAAGTGCAACGAAACATGCCGCACGAATCAGGAATAAACGTTACCACGCCATACCCTAAATAATTCGAGTTTCAGGAAGGCGGCAAGGAAAGGAGTCCAGATGAGCTTACTCAGGTAAGTGATTCGGGTGACTGAGCGAAGCCAACGCACATGCAACTTGAAGTATGACGGGTATAAGCGTGCTGAAAGGATCGCCAGGAATCGGCTAGCAAATAATACAATTGCCTGAAAATAGCGCAGGCGCTCCGCTTTGTGACAGAAACCCATTGACGCCACGTGGCCAATACGGTTTAATGCGCCCCGTTGCCCGGATAGCTCAGTCGGTAGAGCAGAGGATTGAAAATCCTCGTGTCCTTGGTTCGATTCCGAGTCCGGGCACCACTAATTTAAAGAAACCAGCCTAACGGCTGGTTTTTTGCTTTTGAGGAACGGGGTTCTGAACTGGGTCTCGTTCTCTACGAGCGCGTTATCCCGCCTCCCCTTTCCCATGATTCGGTCTCACACTCCGATAACGTGACGGCTAGATCTCCTCCGGTTGCTTTCCCAATGCGCAGGCAATTAACCTCTCGCCTTTGAGCCAATGTCTTGTTCAGAAATTATCTATGGGGTTGAATCGATGGCTTCTGTTTACTCTGATGAATATCAAATCGTTATCAAGGCATTACGTGAAGCACGCATTGCCAAAGGGATCACGCAGGGAAACCTGGCGCTAGCGCTGGATCGTCCTCAATCGTTTATCGCCAAAGTTGAGAACGGGGAAAGAAGGTTAGACATTGTAGAATTCATCCATATCGCCCGTTTACTTTCTCTAGACCCCGCCAGCATTATTGCTAAGATCCCTGCAAAATATAAAGCGCTTGGTTAAAGAGGATCATGGCAATGAAACGCCGGATTAGTATTGCCGTGGACAAAGATGACTATCAGATTCTGAGTGCTGCCGGAGTCAATATTTCTGGTCTGGTGAATGACGTCATAGGCAAAGAAGTCCGCCGTATTAAAACTGAAGAGTGGAAGAAGGAAAACCGCGAAGGGATGGGAGACGTCGCCCAATTTATCGCACAGCATGGTTCCTTTGCTAATGAAAACAGGAACTGGTGATCGTGTAATTCATTGTTGATCTGTAATACGCCAGCACATTGACATCATAGCAGTTAGACTCCACTCCACAGCAGTTCGTCGCTGACATGATGTTATCCTCTGGCACACGATTTTGATATTAATCATACAGATAACATAACGCCAATGTCATTACGACTTATCGATGTCGCAGGAAATTGAACCGAAGGAACGAGCCAGACATTTCTTTATCGCATGTGGCCCATTATTTTAGTAGACAGCAAGAATGGCGACCCGCTGTCACATGACATTCGCATAGAAATGAGCATACACACTCAATTCAATTCCCTGGTTCCATACCCTACGACCACCTTTCCGGCAGCAAGGCTTTTTGTTACCACGGTTCCCGCGCCGACTTTTACGTTATCACCGACTGTAATGTCGCCTAGCAGAATGGCATTGGCACCAAGCTCCACCTGATTGCCCAGCACCGGGCTTTTGGTGACATGACCTTCACGGTTTATCACGCTACCAATGGTGACCCCCTGCCGTAATGTACAGTTCGCCCCGATGATTACATCGGAATTCACCACAATACAGTGCGGATGATATATTTTCAGCCCAAAACCGATTTGAGTTCTGTGCGGAATTTCCACACAGAACAGCCACTCATTAATCACTTTATTCAGGACAACAAAAGGAACGCTGATAATTTTCAGCAGCGCGTTTGATGACTGGTAAATGGTTGAAAGGCGAAACAGCAGTATGACCAGTTTAGCTTTAATACTGCCCGCCGCTTTTATTTCACACCATACATGGCCGATATTTTTCAGCATATGAATATCTATTCTTAATTCCGTGCTCAGCGCACCGTTACCGTGGAAATTCGATACCAACCGTCAGCTTGCTTGCCCTCGTTGGCGAGATTAATTCGCGATACTCCCTTTGCGTCCAGCATCGCCATTTCAATATTATACTGCCCGGCTGGCAGCGCTTCCGGCATCGCCAATTGGTAGACGAAGGTATGCTGCCCTGGCAACCAAGTGCGAATGTCATCAGCCATTTTTCCCATACTCATTACGGTGTTGGCATCATTCACCACACGATAGGCCACATCATATTTCAGATAAATGGGCGCTACGCCGTCGTTAAACCACTGCTGGTCTAACGTCAGGCTCTGCCCTTGTGCCAGTTCAGACTCATGAGTTAACGAGGCTAGGCGAAAACGATAGCCGAGTTTGGTCAGTACGTTATCCACAATGTCCCGATATTCCGTCGGCACGCTGCGCGATTTCAGATTAATGGTGCTGGCGTGCTGTGCCAGCGCCCAGTCAAAGGCCACCTGCACTTGCGCACGAGTATAGTGCTGCACGCTCTGCCACTCCGACATATGACCACAGATTTCCAGACTCACCGGCGCACGTTGCCACGCAGCGCTAAAATTGGGATAAAGCGCCTCCGCGTTTTGCAGCCGCTGCGGGTAATCATCTTGCATGTGGCTCCATGTAGTCGAAAAATTATGCCAGTCTCCCCAGCAGTCCGCGCGCCATCCAGCACCTTGCTTCACTGCGTTGGCCAACGTGTCGCCGCCGTTAATGAGCATAATTTTTGGGCTGTTGGGAAACGCGGCAAAATACATTTCCACGTACTTATCCAACTGAGCTGATGTGTAGCGTTCAATCAGCGGCGTAATGGTCGGGAAATTGGTGTTGTGCCACTCGCCCCATGACCCCACCAACCCAATATCGATATAAGCCAAATTCGAATTACCGTCATAGCGCTGCCCAAAAGCATTAAGCAAACGCTGGCTGTATTCGATAAACACCGGGTCGTCCAGATCCGGCACAAAGGTTTTTTTGTCCGGCGTCCATTCGCCCTTGATGCCTTTTTGGAGCAGCCAGTCAGGAATCTTTGAACCACTGGCAGGCTCATCAAGCGCCATAAAGCGCAACCCCACGTTCATCGGCGGTTGATGCTGGCTAGCCAGTTCGAAAATAGCGTCCACGGCTTGAAAATTATATTGGCCTTCTGCCGGTTCGAGTTCATTCCAGTACAAGCGATCGTATTCAATGCCGGTGTTGGGATAATCAGCCAGCGACAACGTTGTACCATTACCCTTGTTAAAGCTGGCGACGCCAGTACCTGGGTTCGTTAGCGGACCAGTTAGCCCTCTGGGGGTGACGGTCGTCATCACGCCATCGGCCACACCCAATACAGAAAATAGCAAACCTCCTACAGCGATAATTTTACAATGCACTTATGACTCCTTATTTCCACATCAGCAGAAACCGGAGGTCAGTGATCCTTCAGGCTGAGCCACCAATCCCAAATTCCTAAGTGGAAATGTGGGAAAATATCAATACCCAAGGCAGACTTAATCATGTAAAGCATCAATAGCGCCGCAAGCATGCAGGACAAGCCAGTAAACAGGATCAACGCAGTCAGCAGTATGCGAAATAACGTTGACTCTTTGCGTGGACGCTTGCGGTGATCCAGACCGAACAAAAAAACGAAGTAATAGCGCCTGTTCAAAAAAGGGAAACTCTTACGCACGTCGACCCAATGCATTGAAGATGCTGTAATCGACATCACCGCCTGCTCAACGGCCAGCCGCTGTTCCGAGGTCAGTTCTGTATCGGTTTTTCCATCAAGGGCTTCATAGAAGCGCTCAATGACTAACGGGCGTTTATTCGATTCATTCACTATTAACCTATTGATTTATTTACTGCGGTGTAAACGGTCATCGTTTTTTCCGCGATGTGTTGCCAATTATACCTTTGTAAATATTCAGAGTAATCAACAGATAACGATTTAGAGCACAACGTGATTTTTTCGGATAAATCAGCCACATTTCCTACATTAAAATACGTTTCTGGCGCTAATTTCACCTCCAGATTGGCTGGAATATTGCTGACCACGACAGGCAATGAGAATGACATGGCCTCCAGCAACGCAATGGGTAACCCTTCATGATATGACGACATCACAAAGAGTTTAGCCTGTGAGAAAACAGTTTGTAGTTCCTGGCCGGTTAAAAATCCGGTCAGGATCACATTCGGGGTTTCATGGGCTAACTGTTTTAATCGCATGCTATACGCAGTGGGGTGATCGGCATCGCCAACCAAAACCAGTGGCATCGTGACGCCCGATTGCCGATAGGCCGCGATAAGATCATGCAGGCCTTTTTCTTCCACGAAACGGCCAACCGCAACCAAATAGTGTTGTGGCTGAAGAGAAAAATGCGCCAATGTTTGATGGATAACGTCCGCAGTAAGTCGCTGGGGTAGATTCACACCGTTATAGATAAGATGGGCATCATTGCGACCATATTTCTGCTTGATCATATTATTAATCACTTCAGAGATCACAATCACTTCATTGGCATATTTCACGGCAACCTTTTCACCCAGCAATAAAACTTTCTTTGCCAGGAATCCCCATTTATGGCGGTCATAGTCTGGACCATGATGAGTAAAAACCACTTTTTTACCCAGCAAACGTAAAAGCGGCACCACCAGGCCCGGACCAATAGCGTGAACATGCACCACCGTGGACTGATCAAAGCAGGTGATAAATGCCGCCAGCACCGAATGAACGATAGCCTCTAATGAACGCTTTTTCGGCGACAGTAAAGCACGAGTCATCACGCCTCGATATTGTGATTTTTTATAATTCACATAAGGTGAACGTGCGAGAACGCAAATATCTACATCGAATTGCTGTTTAATCGTCGGATATAAATTTTGGCAATGTGTTTCCACACCACCCAACACGTTTGGAATACCACGTGTTCCCAGAACGGTAATTTTCGTAGTCATATTATTTTTCGATTACTATTTCCCGATAAAGCGCCAATAGAGATTCTGTGTGTTTACGTAATGAATATTTTTCGCGAAGACGTTGGCGCGCATTTAATCCCATTTCTCTGGCTTTTTGCGGATTCAACGCCAGGTCATCCAGCACATCGGCTAATGCCTGCACATTGCCGGGTTCGAATAAAATACCGTCTATCTTATCGCGAATTTGTTCAGGTATACCGCCAATACGCCCGCCTACCACCGTTTTAGCGAATGCCATCGATTCCAGTACCGACATTGAACAGTTTTCATAGTATTCGGAAGGAACCACCACCGCGCGTGCGTATTTAATCAGCCGGTTAAGTTCTTCGCCCTGCTGTTTGTAACCCAGGAATTCCGCATGCGGAAATTGCGCGACCAAATCGTTATACAACGGCCCGCTGCCCGCAATTTTTAACGGAATTTTATTCAGCATTTGCTGATGCGCCCTGGCAAGCGTAGCAACGCCTTTCTCCCGACTCAGGCGACCAATAAACAGCAAATAACCGTCGTCTTTAACATCCTCCACCGGCAGGCTGTCATTAATACCGTTAACAATCACGTCAATACGAACATTCGGCATCTTGCGCATTAATTGGTTACGCAGAAATTCGCTGGGTGAAACGATCACATCCAGCGCCTGATAGTTTTTGGCAATATTCTGCCAGGCGCCTTCTAACGAAAGCAGTAAACTTTTCGGTGCAGAACCTTGCTGGCACCGATATTTAAAAGCGTTAAATACCGAACCGGTTAAACACGCGTCACAGACTTTGCCATCGCGCAGCATGGTGTACGAAGGGCAGATAATCTTGTAGTCATGAGCCGTTAACACGGTTTTACACCCAAATTGACGGGCAATTTTAATCAACGACGGCGTGAGCTGGTGGTAGATATTGTGAAAATGAACAATATCCGGCTTTTCTTTACGCAATAACACCAGCAATTTCTTACATGCCTCAGCATTATGAATAAAGTTAACCGCGGTTTTAATTGCCCCAATCGCACTGCTGTTTTGATGATAATCCACATTACCGACAAAATAGGGCGTGTAGTCTGACGGGAAGTTATTTTCATGCTGCATAGAGAAAGCGATAACGTCAACACCAGCCTTTTTCAGCATATCAATCTCTTGAAAATAAACCGTTTCAGCGCCGCCCTTGATATAGAAAAATTTATTGACCAATAAAACTTTCATCATACCTGCCTATTCATGAATAACCTTGCTGCTTGGTGGTGTCATAGGGTCGCGCACGGGTCTGGTTAACCCTTTTATCAATCCCGCAGAGAATACAGCCAGGTTCATCACACTCTGTCCCCCGTTCAGCAGTGAACGGTTCTTAATCGTTTTTAATACCACAAAAGCGAGTAACGGCAGCAACGCGATGCCAATAACAGCGGCGTTAAACGTCAATAAACTCATCAACAGCACCAACAAATAAACCGCAAAAACTGCTTCGTTTTTAACGATATGCAATGCCTCACGGAAATAAGGCATCCCCCATGCGCTGCGTAAAAGCTCGCCCGGTGCCCAGAGAAAACCGTTCCGCCAACGATATTGCAGCATTTTATATGTTGGCATGGTGTACGACGTGTGACGGAAATAAGGCACATTAAGTCGATGTAATTTATAGTGGGCATAGCGCAGACGAATGCCTAATTCAGCTTCTTCATAACCATGCAAGCTGCGGTTGGTGAGATAACCTATTTTTTCAATTGCCGAGCGGCGGTATAACCCCCCACCGCCTAAATGACCGCAGTCGCCCAACGGATATATTTTATGAAGGCGCTGTTTACGTGATGTAAACTCATAGTTCGCCGCGCCATCCATCTCTACTGTTCCAGCCACGCCGGCGTAAGCAGGGTGTGCGGTTAAAAATGCGATGCCCTGCTCAATAAAGCCATCTTCCAGCTCCATATCGCCGTCCATGAGCAGTAAATAATCCCCCTGACTGTACAGGTAACCAAGCTGATGCCCCACACCGCAGCAGCGTTCGGACGGTTCAGTCAGCGACACCACGGTAACGCCTTTGGCGCTGGCAAGCTGCTGCGTGTTGTCGGTTGATAAGCTATCGGCAACAATGATTTTATGGGGGTAATCCACAATATGGCGACGAATACTGTCGATGGTTTTTTCGATGCATTCCGCCTCATTGAATGTCTTAATACTCACTGAAATAAAAGGTTTATCACTCATACAGTTTTCCGATATAACGGCGGACAGAATGGCGAATCACCAGACTTGAGCCCAGGGATAAATAAAATAGGAATTGCAGCATGGGAATAATCATCAGGATCTGGCTATAAGGCAGACTCAACAGGCACCCAACCGCAAAAACGTTAAAGGCCGGAGAAAAACTCAGCAGTTGCAGATCCTGTTGGTCTAATTTATTACGATCTAACCCCGGCTTTGGCTGCGTAATGATTAAGATATAAATAATTAACCCGATGAAAAATAGCGTTCCAACCACGCCGACTTCCCATAGCAGCACACTTAATGAAGTTGAATCAATGATCAGGTTATAGATGATATTCAAAAATCCGGGAGAGACAGCGCTGCCGCTATTTGTCGCATTTAATCCATAGCCAAACAACGTGCCGGAGATCCCCCACATATCGTGATTTTTTAGCCAGAAAAATAGCGTAGTAAGACGCCCAAGTTCACCGGATTCCATAATGTAGCTGGTATCAAAAATATAATTCAATGAATCCAGAAATACGCTCATCGCGCTTTTCGTCGGGTCGCCACCAAACGCCGAGGAGTAACCCGAGGCCAAAATGGTAATCGCCACGGTAATCAGCAACGCCATGCCGGTGAAAATCAGCAAAATCGCTTTCAGGTTTACGCTATTCATGCCTTTGATGTAGCTCGGCATTAACCAAACCCAGGCCAGTAATAACGGTGAAATCAGGATCACAAATTTCACTTCCCCCAGGATACACAAGCTAAATCCCAAAACGATATGCAGCGCCGTGGATTTAAACGACGTCAAACCATGTTTAAACTCCGAGACTTTCAGCAGCATAATCAACAGGCAGAACAACCCCATCGCCGCAGTATTTCCACCGCCCATCGGGTCGCCTCCGAAAGTGCCGACTACCGAGTCCCATTTTTCGTCTTCTCCCCGCAATGCTACCCGCCGCGGCAAAACAAACAACACCTGATAAATCACCACCGGGAACTGCGCGTAGAACACCCAATACAAACTGCGGGTCACGCGATAAATCTGTGATTCGCGGCAAAATCCCAGCAGCAGGCAAAACATCATCAGCGACAATGCAACCTCGTTTTTAAACCCAACGATAGTGACGGTTATTCCGCCCTGTAACAGGGTAGATAATCCCGCCATCGCCAGAAAAGAGAGGTAAAGCGTGAGAACCATCAATTCCTGCGTATCCAACTGCAATCTATCGTAGCGAGTCTGCATAATCAGCAACCCCACCATGTTCAGCGCCAAAATAAAGGGTAACCACAGCACCGCCAGCAAACCGGTGAAATACTGCGTCAGTCCGCAGAATACCAGCGTGATAACAACATAAACCTGTAGGTAAAGCCCGGTATTCAAGATCATGGTTCTTTCATCATATTTTTCAGTCCATTAGCACGTTTGTTTACTTTGAGATAAATAAACGCGTAGCGTACAAACGTCAGCACAGAAAAAAGAATTATTGATGCGGCATAGTGATTATAAAAATAAGGTAAAATTACAAATGCGATTAATACCACACTCAATTGTTCTAATTGAATACGTAAAAAATAGCGATGAGATCCAAATATTAGTTCAATCACCGTCAGCGGACACACAGCCAATGCCGGAAATAAATAAGGCAACATATAGCGAGAGGTTGGAATGGAGTTAATCCACTCCTCGCTAAAAAATAGATGCATCACCAACGGATAGAAAATAAATACGCCTAGCGTGCAGACCACTCCCGACATCAATAATACCAGACGAATTTTTTTGAACTCATCATAGTTAAAACGTTTGTTTCTGAAATCGGCAGACCAGGTTGAAAAAATAGAATGACGCACCGCATTACCGATGATCACCACCGGAGACAAACAAAAACGGCTCACCACCGAGAAATACCCCGCCGTCAACGCGGAAAACCAAAAGTTAATCAGCATAATCGGTAAATTGCTATTAACCATCGCCAACACTTCGGCGCTGCCAACGCGGGTGAGATGATGAGCATGTTGATGAAAGAAAGCCCTATTACGTTGCGGACTAAAATGTCCAAACGTAACGGTGCGAATATTGAACGAGAACAAAATACAGCCGCTAATCAGTACCATCATGGCGCAGGCCCAGGACCAATAAAACGCGGTGGTATGTGAAGTGAACAACAGCGAAAGCACGACCACCACCGAGACGGCGAGTCGCTGAAAGGCCAGAAAACGGTAGTTACCCTCGCGCAGCGACAAATTCTCCGAGATCAGCACCAGCGCATAGGACAGCGTAAGCAGATAGAGAAAGAACACATTTCGCTGAAACAGCCATGCGGTCAACATCGCATAGGGCACCGCGGTAAGCAGGCTTTGCAGTGTGCTGAATACCACACTCTGCGCCAGTTCACCGTCTTGCTGTTTCGGAATCAGCAGTTGCGATGCAAAGGTACAGACCTGCGCCCCCACCAACACGATGCTGTAACTCAGCGCGTAGATCCCCACCTCGGCCATGTTGTATTTATGCGAAATCAGCCAGATAGACAGCGCGCCAATTAGCTGTGAAACCACCGATGAACCCGCAATGGTAGAAACGCTTTTTAGTAAACTCATCTTTTTAATAAACTCACAGGTGACCGGTACTGTCGATTAGCGCATTCATACGATGGTTCAGGGAACGTATCCCCTCTTTGGTTTCGAGGTTTTTATCCGCAACCCGATTCATTACCGCGCCAATCAGCACCGCGCGGTGCTGTTTAACTTTCTCAATGGCATTAAGCACATCACCCGTACGCCACTCGCCGGCTTTCAGCACAAAAACCACCCCGTCTATTACCCGGCTAATGAGTTGACTATCCTGCGTTTGATTCACTGCAGCAACATCAACGATTATTCGCTGATAGCGAGTTCTCAGCTCTGCCATCAACGTCACGACATGTTCGGACGACAGCATCAGTAAAGAAGACATCAAGGCATTGCCACGCGGCAGGAAGCTCAAATTTTCACTGATTGTCACCAGTGCGGCATCCAACGATGATTGCCCTTGCAGCAGTTCTGCCACACCGATAGCGGAAGGGGGCGCCATGTCTTGCGTCAGCCCGTCGTCGTTAAAAAAATCCAGGTCGATAAGCAGCGTTTTTTGGTCAGCGCTGAAAGATGTCGCCAGCAAATGCGCCAGCAACGATCGCCCTTCGCCATGCTCTGCCGAGTTGATGGCAATGGCCTGGCAGGATGGATGCGATAACAAAATGTGGGTTCGCATGCTGTGGACAATATCAACGTACAGCGGTGCTTTGGTGATCAAACGCACAACCTGTGCGCGCTTCACGCCACTGGCGAAGATGCGAATTTCCCCCACCGGCGCCACATTCAGGCGCTTTTTCATCTGGCTGATACTGTTGATTGAATTATCCAGCGCAGCTCTCACGATGAAGTAAACCACCGAGAAAATCAGGGTTAGCATGACCACCATCACCAGCAGCATCGCTTTATTAGGTTTCGACGGGTGGTCCGCCGGCACGGCAGGGTCATAAAGTACCGCGTCCGGCTCTAAATAGTTACCAGCCAGCGTCTGCTCTTTGGTGCGCTGATAGAGCGCCTTATACAGCTCTTTTGTTTTATCCAACGTGGTGATCAGGTTATTGTATTCATCACGTTTAGACGCCAGCGTTTGGAAATCCGCTTTCTGTTTCTCCAGCAGTTGCTGATAATATTTTTCATCCCTCAACGCCGCCTGATACTGCTTATTTAGCCCCGCTTCCAGTTCGAGTAACACGGTGTGGGTCTGCTCTTCAATCGCCTGAACCTGGGCTTCGGCTTCTAAAATTTTGGTATGCTTCAGCCCGTAGCGTTTCCGTAACTCGTATAAAGAACGCCGAGCCTGAATCAGCGCAATGCGCAAATCCTGAATTTGGGCATGATTAGAAATATCAGGCAGAGAAATGATGTTTTCCAGCGACGTACCCACATTCAAACGCACGCTGTTGTAGTTCGTTTCAGCCCTGATGCGACGTTGGGTGGCATCCGCTAACTTGGTGGTGACGATCCCCAGTTGTTCAGTTTCGAAGCCATCCACGCCGCGGAAAGTCAGCAGCCCTTCTTTCTTCAGAAATTGGTCGATGACGGCCTGTTGCTCAACGACTTGCTGCCACACCTCTTCCATCTGTTTTTGGTTCAATGTTTTGGCTTTCAGTGTCTTGAGGTGCTTTTGCCTGGCCGTATAGTCAATAAATGCCTGCGCCGCGCCGTTAGCGATGTCGGCCGCCAGCTCAGGCGACGCCGATTCGTATGAGATAGTGGCGAGGTGCGTGGTGCGAACGCCAGTGATAGTGAGGTTTGCCACTATCGAATCCAGTGCGTGATCGACCCGCTGTTGCGCATCGCCACGGTTATCCGCGTTTTTGTCTGTACCGCCATTAAACGCTGGGTTTTGATCCAGCTTGATGTCCCGCACGGCTTGTTCCAGCACAATACGCGACTGCATCAACGCATACTGGGTTTCGTAATAGCCGCTACGGGTGGAATCATAACCATCGACCTGCGGCAAAGGCGAAACGTTATCCTGCTGTGCTTTAAGCAGTACCGTTGCGGTCGACACATATTTGGGCGTGATCATGCTAATCAGCGGGTAAGCCACTACCGCCACAATCAGGCCGGCCAGCACGATCTTCCAGCCGTTCTGTTTGATCTCTTGGGCAAATCTGGAGAAATCGATGATGCTTTCCAGTTTGCTGCCATTTTCCACGAGAGATAGACTCATGGTCAGAAAAAGCTCATACCGACAATCACGGTATCGCCAGGATGAACGACACGTCTTACATCAACATTTTCAATCAGTTGATTGCTATTCGATAGACGAATACCCACATCCTTGCGGTCTGCGCGATCGGTAAATCCGCCGGCCAGCGCCAGCGCTTTTTCAACGGTTAAGCCCGGCTCGTAGGCATATCCGTTCGGTTTCTCCACTTCACCAGTGATATAGAATTTCCGGAACTCGGCGATGCTGACCGTCACCATCGGATTTTGCAGATAATCGCCGCGCAGGCGATTAGCCAACTCCTCGCCCACCTGCTCTGGCGTTTTCCCTTTCAACACCAGTTGACCAATGTAGGGGAAGGTAATCGCGCCGCTTTTATCCAGCATGAACTTCATCGTCATCTCCGGCTCGCCGTACACCAGAATATTGACAGCATCGCCTTCATCTAACGGATAACCGATGGTTTCACTTTCAGGTTTGTCCATTTGCCGCTGGCTCGGCGGGGAGCACCCCGCTAGCCAGACGCTGAGGCACAGGAAAATGCACAGTTTTATTATTTTCACGTTAGATCTGTACCTTAGCCGTAAACATAATCAGAGAGTTATCACGGCCCAGCATTCTGACGACCTGGCGATCGTCGTTAGGGCCAATAAAGAAAGAATCGCTATCTTGATTGGAACGTAGCGTGTTCCGTTGATACGTTAATTCAACGTTAATAGAGGGCCTGAAGTTATAGCTCATGGCGAAGGTGAACGCCCTGTTTCTGTCTTTACGATCTCGCGGGTAATTCTTGTAAACGTCCGTCAGGTATGAATAGTCAAACGTGGTGGAGAAACGATCGACGAGCCAAAAGTGCTGATAAGAGATGCCGTATTTAGAAACCAGGATATAGCCGCCGATTTCTGACGGGTCTTTGATATGCTGCGACGTATATACGGTAAAAATGGATTGTTTAAGTGGTTTCCACTCCGTCTGAACATCCCAGTTTATCCCGCTAAAATCCCTGGCGTTCGAGTTATTATTGAATGTCTTGTATAGCCAGGACACATTGGCATCAATACCGGTTTTTCCCGTAAGCTGCGATTTAATGCCGTATTCCAGATAATATTCATCACTATCTTTTTGCGAATCGATTTCATAACGCCGCTGATTACCAATAAAACGGTAGCGAAAGCGCGTTGCCGACGAGTATTGGTCAGATAATTCGACGATCAAACCGTTCTCGTGCCATTCCTGCCCAAGAACATAGTTATAAAAATCAATATCGGTATTTTTAATATCCTCCGTGCGGCCTAACCGCAGTTTTCTAAACAGCAGCGCAACGTCGGCTTTACCGCGCCCTTTCAGCGCGCCATAGCTATAACGCAATTCACTGTTGAAAAGCGCGGTACTCAACGGCGAATGAATACCGAAATCGCTGAACTGTTGTGGTCGAAAACCTTCGGTCATACCGCGCCCACGCATTTCGTGCCCAAGCGCCTCCTCAAGACTGAGCGTTAATCCATGCCTCAACCCGTAGCGCCATGCGCCATTAAAGCGAAAGAAATGGTCGGTGTAATTATCCGCCGGATCGCTGTCGTAACGACGATAATCACCGGAATACATCAACAGATATTGATCCTGATAGCGCGCGCCAATGGCCTTAATCATTGGCCTGACGCTCTGAAAATGAGAACTCACCGCGTCCCGGTCATCAGCCTGATAGGTCACGTTATTCTCATGCCCATAGTCCAGCCCCACCTGGCTTTGAAAATCAATACCGGCGACACCGATATGCGATTTCGGCATCAGGTCGGCCCAGGATGGGTGGGAGATTATCATTCCAGCGGCGATGATCAATTTAGTACGCATTTTCACCGATAAAGCCTTTGAAAATGGTCCTAAAGATAATTTTGATATCCAACCAAAGGGACCAACTCTGAATATAGGCAATATCGTAGTGAACCCGTTTTTCCATTTTATCGAGGGTATCCACTTCGCCGCGATAACCATTAACCTGCGCCAAGCCTGAAATTCCAGGCTTCACTTTATGGCGAATCATGTAATTCTCGACTAACTGGCGATACTGCTCGTTATGCACGACGGCATGAGGACGCGGGCCAATAATCGACATCGTCCCTTGCAATACATTGAAAAATTGCGGCAGTTCATCCAGCGAAGTCCGGCGTAAAAATGCGCCAAAACGCGTAACACGCGGATCGTTTTTAGTCGCCTGCGTCACGACGCCGGCGTTTTCCATCACGTGCATCGAGCGGAATTTCCACACTTTGATTTTATTGCCGCTCAGGCCGTAACGATCTTGCTTGAATAACACCGGCCCCCGTGACGTCAGTTTGATACCAATAGCAATCACCAGCAGCAATGGCGAAATCATCAGCGTAATAACGCCACCAATCACTAAATCCTCAACGCGCTTAATCACCGAGCCAATACCATCAAACGGCGATCTGAAAATACTGATGGTCTGAATGTTATTGATGGAGCGAAACTGCGATACGTATGAGCTGTAGGAATAAAGATCGGGAATGATATAGGTATCTACCGTCGTATCGGACATCATCGACAGAAAATAACGAATACGCTGTAGCGCAACCATCGGCAGCGCAATATAAATCTCATCCACTCTGCCCGCTTTAGCTTCTTCAACCAGTTTGCTAACTTTGCCTTTAAATTGGCTCTTAAACAGATAGCCACAACGGGATGGGCTACGATCGTCGTAAAAAGCCAATTCTAACTGCATGTTGGCATACTCTTTAAGCAATGCTTTTTCCGCCGCTAACCCACCGGGCGTTAATCCCACAATAGCAATTCGGATTCGTTTTTTAGTCGTAAATTTAAACGTAATTAAACGCGTAATGTAGAGGCTACATAGCGAAAGAATATACCAGTACAGCGTTGCGGAAAAATAGATATTATCGAATTGATGCAATAGACCCAGCGAGTACAGCGTACCGGCATAATTCCTGACTAACTCCACAAAGATGACCGAAAATAATGCGGAACCCCACAGTCTTCGCTGCCCACCGGTCTGCATATTTTTAAGGCCATGATGATATAGACCAGTATATTCCCCAATAAGTAAAAAAGAGGTTGAGAATAGCAGGCTAATCATAATGACATCATCGAAAGCGCCCATCATAAATAGACTAGCGCTGATTATTAATGTTAAATTGATTGATAAAAAGTCCATCAATTTAATAACAAAAAAATCATTTCCATAGGAAATATTTATCCGGTTAGTAGACACTTTTTTATCTTAATCCATTAAGTTTTTTATTATTGGCATTTCTCCGTGACGGATAATACATCACATAAAAAAATTTTAGAATAACAACCAGAGAAATCTTAAAGAAAATTTTTGCAAAACACACAAACTGCTAGTACACACAACCACAATAATTAATGTATAAAATATAATTTTTCACATCAGTAATTTCTCTAAATATTTATTTATTCATTATTTAATTTTAAATATTTGCATTCGATAATCATTTCAATGTGGTGGATAAAGCGTAAAATTTCGCCGTTCAGGCAAGTCTGATCCTCTGTTTTTTGATTCAATAAGTTGACGTAAAGATCTTTTCCGATGCGTTTTGATTTATCCCTTCGTATCGGGGAATGTGTAGGTCATATTGCGAGTCATCCAGTTCGGCAAACGGGAGTGATCCGTTCGCACCAGAACGTATAAAGATTAGCCTTCAGTGACCGATATCTTTATTGTTTTGATGAGAAGCGATGCCCGATACGGATCCACCGTATTCATCCAACGCTTTAAAAAATAGTGCCAGAAGGAAATTCAGGTATGATCAACCAGGTTGGAACCCCCTATAACACCAGCACGCAGGCCACAGATACTCCGCGCGCGGCAACCCAGTCTGCTACTGCGGATAGCGTGACCGTAAACGCCGACAGCCAGACCAAACAAGAGGTGGTGTTTTCCTCTCTGGCGCAGCAATTAAGCGACAGCGCAAGCCGTGCAGATGCCGAGTATGCGGGTATCAGCAGAAAAGAACTCGGCGCAAAAGCCACCACGCTGCTCAAAAAAATCACCGGGCCAGATTATGACGCTAACCGGGCGATCAATAACGCTGAAGTGCCCGATTCTTCCGATCCTGAACGTTTGGGCAGGGCAGCTGACGCCACAAAATTTGTTAATGGTTCCGGAAAGAATCCGTTTGCCGGCCTTTCACGCGATCAGCTTGCTTTAATTACCTATGACGACAGTGGACTCTATACCACCAACGAAAGAAGAGCGGCATGGGAAGAGTCATACGATCAGGAATATGCATGGCGCAAAGAGGTGGTCGCCAAAGCGATGGCGGAATACAACAGCAGCGGGAAACTGACCGGTTTCTTTAGCGAGGTGCTGGACCACTATAAAACACTACCGGCTATCGAGCAGGCACAATATCCAGAGAACTATGAAGCGAAATTGCAGAAATGGATTGATCTCGATTACAACTACTTTACCAATACCGTAGAAGGTAAAGGATCGCCGGACGATATTCTCTCGCTGCAAGAAAGCCTGAATATATTGCAACAATAGTCTGGATGGTTCGCTGTTGAAGTTTGGTTATGTGGAAAATATGCCGTTGTTGATTAAACCAACGGCATTACAGCTATACTCGTCATACTTCAAGCGGCTTGTGCGTTGGCTACCCTTATTCACCCCAGTCACTTACCTAAGTAAGCTCCTGGGGATTCATGCGGTTGCCGCCTTCACGCCACTCGAATTATTTAGAGTATATATAGCTATAATATTAATAACATCGCAAAAAATATTCAGGTTTTGAACCCCGATAAAAAATGACGCATCGTTACGTTACAATAATGGCAATGATGAAATGCAATTAACTCAGTAACGTTATCCAACCACTGGGGATATCAGTAAAAAACGTGGCTTCCTGTGTGGCAGTCCGTGTGCCAACAATGACGTACAGACTGAGCGCCGGGTTAACGTTGGTTAAAATGTAGTACGGCTTGCGCCCGAACATATTCCCTTGATTTGGCTGCTGTGCGCCCACGCTACCATCGAGGTTGAATTCAAAATACAGGGCATTCTGCGGTGCAGTGATTTGATACTTATACTTCCCGTAGGATGCGCCATCCAGGACACAAGAAGTGGAAACAGAGTCACCTTTTGAGTTACTGATAATATAACCGCCAATATCCGCAAGGCTTTTGAAATTGTTATCTTTAATAATTTTCTGAATATACGCGATTGCCTGAACTGGTGTTCTCCCTCGGCACGACTCTATTTGTGGCTGGAATCCGGTTTTCTGAATGTCCCCAATGGCCCGATTATCCCCACGATAATAAATAGATGGCATATCTTTATCTCCTCATTAAAATGATATTCATCAGACATACACTGTCGCTATAAACATTTTAAAAATAACAGCAGAGATAAAAAAAGAAATCCGTCTTTTGGCACAGGCTATTTATCGTGATGGTTTAAGCGGCAAAAACATAACAATGCCATCAGCCGTTATGTTCTTCATTCTGTATTATGTCGGAAGATCTCTAAAAATGAATGGTTCGCTTTACTGGGATACTTACAATCCCCCCAGCAACAACGATCGCTACGATGGCACGTTCTCTTCCAATACGATCTCTAACTCTGTTCCCCATCAAACCTCCTCAGAAACCTGGCTGGTTTCCCGCAGCGTTCCCGGTGCATGGCCCACGATGCGTTTAAATGCGCGGCTGAACGCCGCCAGCGATCCGTAACCCAGACGTAGCGCCACCGTTTCAATCGGCTGATGTTCATGACGGATGTACTGAACAGCTAAGCGCATGCGCAGCTCGCTGAGATATTTTACGGGCGTAGTTCCGGTTGCGGAGAGAAAGCGTTCGGCAAAAACGGAACGGGAGGTGCCCGCTTCTTTTGCCAGTTCCGCGACGCTCCAGTTGACGCCCGGATTCTGATGCATCGCGTAAATCGCCCGGCTCAGCCTCGGGTCACGCAATACCTGCACCCAGCCCGTCGCTTTACCGCAGCCGGCTTCAACCCATCCACGCACGATGAGCGCCGCGACCACATCGGCCAGTCGCGCCAGAATGCCGGCAAATCCTACCTGGCGTGTCATCGACTCACGTTCCATGGCCGCAAGAATCGGATGGATTTCTGGCCAGGTCGACATCAGGCGGCTGACCATCATGACTTCCGGCATCGCTTTGATCAGCGGCTGCATTCCACCCAGCTCAAAATCCATGCATCCACTGAAGATCACCGTGTTTTCGGTATCTGGGCAGGGTTCGCAGTCAATCGCACACACCGAATTGCAAATCGGTTCGCTGGGAAATGCCGACACCGGCGTGACGTCAGCCTTTTCATCAGAGAGTAACGCATGCGAATTCCCGTTGGGGATAAACAGCGCGTCCCCGCTTTTTAGCACAAACGTCGCGCCACTCTCCATGCGCAGCAGCGCCGTACCCTGGCTGACAAAATGAAACTGCGCCTTGCCGGGCACGTAGTGGAACGCCACACCAAAGGGAGCGTGGGTTTCAATTCGGCGATAGGTCACCCCGGAAAGACGCATCCCACGCAGAAGCTCGCTGATCAAATCGGGTGACTGAACGGTCATGACGACAACTCCGGACGAATAATCAATAAGTGAAGAGTATATGTCATAGATCGTCCATGTGGAACGCTCTATGCTTCGTGACGGTTGTCACATTTTTCTAACGAGAGAGCAACAGATGAATTCATGTATAGCGGCAAGTGAGGCCATCGCGCCCACCAAACCCGCCTGGCGAGCCGTTTATTCACTGGGACTGGGGGTATTTGGCCTGATTACGGCTGAGTTTCTACCAGCCAGTTTATTAACGCCGATGGCGGCAAGTCTAGGCGTTACAGAGGGAATGGCAGGCCAGGCGGTGACCGCAACGGCGCTGGTCGCGCTGGTGACCGGATTGCTCATCACATCGGCAACCAAAAGCATCGACCGCCGTTGGGTGTTGATGTTTTTCTCGGTGCTGCAAATCATCTCCAGCCTGCTGGTGGCGTTTGCTCCCAATCTGCATGTGCTGCTATTCGGGCGCTTACTGCTGGGGATTGCCATTGGTGGGTTCTGGGCTATGTCCACCGCCACGGCGATGCGTCTTGTGCCCAAGGATAAAGTGCCTAAAGCGCTGGCGGTGATCTTCTCCAGCGTCTCGATTGCCACCGTCGTTGCCGCGCCGCTTGGCAGCTATCTGGGGAGTTTGATTGGCTGGCGAAACGTCTTTATTCTCTGCATTCTGCCGAGCGTTGTGGCGCTGTTTTGGCAGCTGTGGGTGTTGCCATCGATGAAGCCGGAAAGCAGCGGCAGCCTGGGAACAATGCTTCGCGTGCTGCGCCGTCCGGGCATGATCGGCGGACTGCTGGCAACTGTGCTGATCTTCAGCGGACATTTCGCGTTCTTTACCTACCTGCGCCCGTTTCTGGAAACCGTCGGGCAGGCAAGCGTCGAAAATATTTCCCTGATTTTACTCGGCTTTGGCCTCGCCAATTTTGTCGGTACTTCGATTGCCGGTTATCTACTGGCGCGAAACTTACGCCTGACGCTGGCACTTGTGCCCTTTGTGATGGGCGTTCTGGCATTGACCATGGCGGCCTTTGGACATCTGGCGATACTGGATGGTCTGCTGGTGGCAATGTGGGGATTTGCGTTTGGCCTGGTTCCCGTGGGCTGGTCAACCTGGCTTGCAACCACCGTACCGGACGAAGCCGAAAGCGCGGGCGGTTTACTGGTGGCATCGATCCAGTTTGCGATTGGGGCTGGCGCAGCGGGTGGCGGGGTGATATTTGACCTCAACGGAGCCAGCGGTGTGTTTGCTGGCAGCGGATTATTGCTGGTATCAGCAATGGTGATTGTTTTTGCGGGCGTGCGAGTTCGCGCACAATAACACGCTATGCCACACCCAGCGCGGGTGTGGCATTTGTCACTGACCCTTCTTTTGAACTATTAGCGCCCCCAATCGACCAGACGATTCGAAAATCCTCAATAGGAAATCGACCTTTTCCCAACCCAGCTATAAATCTTCCAGCAGATTTTTGGAAAGCTGTCGCAGCATATTCAGATCTTCATCGTTCATACGCATAGAGCAACGCATCTGATTTGGCAGGTCGACGATCCGTTCTTTCAACGCAAGCGCCTTGTCCGTCAGCACCACCTTTTTCATCCGCTCATCACCCGCAACCGCAACCCGGTTTAAAAATTCCTTGGCTTCCAGCTTCTGGACAAGCGGCGTCAGCGTGCCTGAATCAAACAGCGTTTTCTCACTCAGTTCTTTGAGCAGGATATTGTCCTGATCGTACAGGGACAGAAGGACGACAAACTGCGGGTAGGTCAGATCGAATTCTTTCAGCAGCGGCCGATACTGACGGATCAGTGCATTGGCGACCGAATACAGAGAGAAGCACAGCAATTCACCCAAGGTACTGTTTTCTTTCATTTTAAATACTCCGTTACTCACAAGCTTAAAAAAAATTATAAATAACGTTTGACCAAAAACAACTTGTGCGCAAGTATTGTTTACACGATTTAATCGCATTGTTATAAAAACACCCCGATTGAACCTATCAACCTCACGATTTTAAAAAGGGCCAACATCATGAAAACTGTCTCCACCATCCTGACTTCTGCCGTGTTCGCATCTATGACATCCATCGCCTCTGCGCAGCCGATCAATGCCCCTGCACCGACTGCTGGTGTACAGGCATTTCTTGATGTCCTGAATTCCGGTAAGGGCAAACCGATAGAACAGATGACTCCGCAGGAAGCGCGTCAGGTTCTGATCGGTGCGCAACAGGGCGTGAAACTGCCAGCCGCACAGGTGTCTGAAGAAACCATCCAGGTGAACGGTCAGGCTATTAAGCTGAAAATTGTGAAGCCGGAAAATGCATCCGGTACGCTGCCGGTGTTCATGTTTTTCCATGGTGGCGGCTGGGTGTTAGGTGATTTCCCCACTCACGAGCGTTTAATCCGCGATCTGGTCAGGGCGTCTGGTGCAGCAGCGGTGTACGTGGATTACACCCCGTCTCCTGAAGCACGCTTCCCTGTAGCCATCAATCAGGCCTATGAAGCAACGCAGTGGGTGGCCGAGCACGGTCAGGAGATTGGTGTGGACGGTAGTCGTCTGGCGCTGGTCGGCAACAGCGTCGGTGGCAATATGGTCGCGTCTGTTGCCCTACAGGCTAAACAGTTCGGCGGGCCGAAAATTCGTTATAACGTCATGCTGTGGCCTGTAACGGATGCGAACTTCGATAACGCGTCCTACAACCAGTACGAAAAGGGCTATTTCCTGACGAAAAATATGATGAAGTGGTTCTGGGATAACTATACGACCCGTGCGGCAGACCGTAACAACATTCTTGCCTCCCCACTGCGTGCCAGTACTGAACAGTTGAAGGGCTTCCCGCAAACATTGATTCAGACGGCAGAACTGGACGTACTGCGCGATGAAGGCGAAGCGTTCGGACGTAAGCTGGATGCAGCAGGCGTACCCGTGACCGTGACTCGCTACAACGGCATGATCCATGATTACGGCCTGCTGAATCCGCTGAGCGAAGAGCCGACCGTCATCACCGCGCTGGAGCAGGCAGGTGCAGAGTTGCAAAAACACCTGAAATAACGGCTTGATATAGCAACGGTTCTAAATGATAAAAGCCCTGACTATATTAGCCAGGGCTTTTAAGGTACTGCGGATTTAATATTTAACATTCATTGACTTAATAACATTTTACTACTATTGGTACTGCTTCAAATGTACACGTTTATAACAGATAATATTGGGTACTAAAATGAGCTAAACCTCCCTATATTTACTGATTTAAACAGTCTGCCAACCTTATCACCATTCAAAGATATGGCAGGTTAACAAGTACATCCCCCATCGCGATATAGACTCTTTGATGCGTGGCCTTACTCCCGTTGCGATATCTTTCACTCACTAAACCGACACCTAATCGCAACCAACATAAACAAAATCATGGCCTTACATCATCGCGCTTTTACCCCATTTTTGCGATTGTCGATACTGACTACGTGGCCTTAAAGCATCATCAATGTGAGAGTATGAATTCTTCTCAACATCGACTCCCCATACAAAAATATTTCGTGACCTGTATCGCAAAATATTTATTAAAGAGCATATTCGATGTCTTTAACATCACAGCAGGCTGAAACTTTACTGCTGTAATCCCAATCTACGCATTTTAAAAGCAGTGTCAATACTGTTTTTAATAACATGATTTTAATAACATGGCTTTAATAACAGTAGTCATTAGAAAGCTATGAGAAAAACACAGAAAAATAGAGCACTTGCAATATTCATCTCTGCGGCGCCGCGTTTAATTTAATCTCAACGACCGTATGGCCAGTGGTTATTTTTTTTGTACCAACGATGATTAATCCACTTAACGTCAGAATATTTTCCATATCTTTCAACGTTCTGTATCGCGTGCCATCCTGGCAGATGACGGATTGAAAAAGCGCATTCATCAATAACCTTGGTGAGGTTTCCTCATGCTCTAGCAAAGGTTCGATAATTAGTAGCGTTGAATGCCCAATTGATTGCGCGATGGCTTTTAATATTTTCAGGCAGAATTCGTCGTTCCAGTTATGCAATATATTTTTAAGCAGATAAATATTATAACCAAAAGGAATAGCCTCAAAGAAACTGCCGGGAGTGAAAACCATTCTTTCTTTCAATTCAGGATAGTGCTGTGCGACACGCTTTTCGCTTCTGGTACAGACACCGGTCATGTCGAAAAGACACCCCGTTAAATGATGATACTGCTTTATAAGCTCAGTCAAAATAACGCCGCTACCGCCGCCAATATCAACAACGCTGCCAGCCGTTTTAAAAAGCGACGCATATTCTTTAGCCAGCACATATCCCACCGGACGAGATAAATCCCGCATGGCAAGATCGTAAATATCTGCTCGTGACGCGGAGTGCGCCAGATGCTCATATAATGTCAGCCCAAAGACCTGCTTAAAGCCCGATTCCCCCGTACGACTCGTATGCAATAGCCCATCAAACCCCTGATAGTATTCATTACCGAACAGCATACAGAAATGCTTCATTGAACTGATGTTATCCGACATCAGCAGCGCAGAACGTGCATTATTTTTAATAATACTTTCATCTTTCACTTCAAAAAAGCCAAAGACCTCAAGCACCTTGATGATATCAAAAATGTTCTTTTCATTCGCCTGACATTCCTTTGACAATTCAGCGATGGTTGTCCCCTGCTCCCCTATTTTATCTGCTATCCCTATTTCCGCTGCAACGCATAATGCTTTTGCGGCCAAAGGCATCATCATAATTTCTGAAATACTTTTAATATGCTCAGCGGAATTCATATATCTCCCTTTATTCTCTGATTTCATAGCGAGGATGAGTTTACGATCTAGCTCGTCATTGATGACGGTACGCAAAGTATGCGGAAATGAGGCTAAAAACATATCATCCGTTTGGCCGAACGGTAATCCGCCATCTACCATCCGGCCAGAATAAATAAGAGATTAAAGCCTTCCTGTGCAAGATCCGCTATTTCTCCTAGTCCCTTTTAATAATTTACAAACCAGAGTACCAGTTCTATGTTTTTTTAAGCGGGTCATTGTAATTTTCAATTTCTCAGCACGAATATGATTTTATACACCAACTATTATATACCTCAAGATATAAGGAATGTTCGTATGCCTAATACTGATGACGCCCTGATAAATGCGATTTTAGCTAATAATAAACTTATGAAAATAAAGGATTGTCCGGGTGTTCCCACTCAAATGAGTCGTGCTGTTTATGGCAAGACGCAGGATGATTCAGGCAGTGGAACTGTGATTGAAAATAACAAAGACATGCAGAAAAACATCAATATCGCCATCGGGTTCCCTGGAGCCAATTCAGAGACTGCCGTGTGGCACTTCCTGGTTGGGCCGACCGTACACCACTTTGTGGTCATTCCCTGGTATCAGCACACAATACCTCAAGGGTGGGTTTATACCGTTTTTATGGCGTATGAAAATGAATATTCCGTTGGTGAATATGTAAAACATACCGCGCCAGCGCCTTCAGGGGCTAAGGGCTACAAAAAAATATGGACCACCAGTGATCTAAGCAAGATGTTTTCAGATCTATTGACAAGCGATACCGCATGGAAAGAATATTTTGGCCCAACCGGCAAGCCTAAAGCCCAAAGAATAACATACTGGAAATACAAGGTAATTCCCTTAGATACGGCAATCGCTAATGTAAATAATTATAGCTAGCAAAAAATCCACATACTTTAATAATAACAGCGACTATCGCCAGTCTCGTACTGGCGATAATATTTTAATTAATAAGCTAAAAAAAATAAAACCCAACGGTTAGAGCAAGTTTTGAAGATACAATGGAGAGGACGTCCATCAATCTTGATTTTCTGTAGGGAACACAATTCCCCACTGGCGTCGGAGCTCATCCATTGATGCCATAATGGATAGCGTCTCATCCAGAGGCATAATATTACTCTCTGTTTTATTTTCTCTCAGGCACGACATAACTTCTGCGGCTTCGTAATTATATCCATTTCCTTCCAGCGGAATCGTTATCGTCACCGGTTCTTCACCAATGACGGATAGCGTAGCGGAGGTGGCTTTAGAGAAATCAGGGATAGTGATTGAACCTTTGTTGCCGATAATTCTGGCTTCTTTCAACGTCGGCGTATTTATCGAACAGGATAATACGGCGAGCTGGCCGCTTTCATATTGAAATGTCATCGCAGAAAGTTCATCCACGCCGGTTTCATATAAACTGGCGACCCCTTTAATACAAACAGGCTCTTTTTTTAATACCCAGGATGCGAATGATATAGGGTAAATTCCTACATCCATTAGCGCGCCTCCGGCACGGTGCAAACTGATTTTTCGCTCTTCTGGTTCACCCTCTCTTCTAAAACCAAAATCAGCGGTCACCATTCTAATGGGGCCAATCAGGTCTGCCTCAATCCACCCTTGCACCTTCTGCATAATGGGGAAAAAACGGCTCCACATTCCTTCCATCAGGAAAACATTTTTCTCCCTGGCAACGCGAATAACCCCCTGTGTTTCCTTAACATTTAGGGTAAAAGGCTTTTCACACAGAACCGGTTTATTATGGTTTAAACACAGTAAAATATTATCTTTATGCGCGCTATTAGGTGTCGCAATATAGACAACATCCACCTCGTCATCTCTGACCATTTCCTCATAGCTACCGTAGTACTTCTGTGCTTCATAATTTTGACCAAACTGAATAGCACTTTCTATGGAGCGCGAGGCGACAGCATAAAGCTCCGCATCTTCTAAGCCTTGCAATCCTTTGGCAAAATTTTTCGCAATAGTTCCGGTTCCCATGATTGCCCATCTTATTTTTTTCATATTTTCACTCTTAGAATATCCGGAGAGGTAGTTTTTATATTCCCCCAAAAACGATAAAAAAACATCAAGACCGTTATTATTTTTTATAACAACCGCTATCCATTCATTCTCAACAACGTATCCTCATCCCTGAGTCAGACCATCTCAGGGCTGGCGCTTACGCTGTCCAATACCGTGCCAATACGCAGGCCAGTGACTTTCCTCGGCATAGTTATTGATCACGGCGGCGATCGCCACCAGCACAATGCTCCCCAATAGAACGGGCGTGACTAAGAACTCAAACCCCACGGCGCTTTTCCCTGCCAGAATGATCACCAGCGGGTTGGCACCTGCTGGTGGGTGAACCGCGCGAAAATACTGCATCAGCATTATCGCTACGCCAACAGACAGTGACAGCACAACGAGAGTGTCGCCGAATCCATACAAAGCAATCAGACCCACGGCTGACGTAATGAAATGTCCTCCAATCACGTTCCTTGGCTGCGCGAATGGCGATGCTGACGCAGCAAATAAAATGACGCAGGTTGCCCCGAAGGGGGCCATCAACCAAGGTACACCGCTGGACTGCCCCAAATAGCTAAGGATCAGAATCCCTATGCTCCCACCCACTAACCCTTTCATTAGCTGGATAAATGTTGGCTTTGGTGGCAAAGCACCGCCCCCTCTGAGTCTCTTCATGGCCATCCCCGATAAAAAAACATGATGTTATGAAATTGCTGTGCTAGATTAAGTGTACAGATCTGTACACATCCAGGCAAAGAGTACAGATCTGTACACGTAAAAACAACCCATCATTGATGAAGAAAAACGATGAAAGAGATCATGGGCAAGAGAGAGCACATTTTAGATATCGCGGAAGCGCTGTTTAATGAATTTGGCTATACCGCCGTTGGCGTTGATTTAATTAGAGATAAGGCGGGAGTCTCTAAAACATCCATGTATCGCCATTTCGGCTCAAAGAATAAGTTGATTGAAGCCGTGCTGGCTCGCCGACATACGCGCTTTGAGGAAGGGTTAGCCAGTGTGATATCTGGCGCTAACGACGCGGAAAGTCGTCTGGATGCCGTGATGGACTGGCATTTTTCCTGGTTCCGAACCGTCAACTTTAAGGGGTGTATGTTCATGCATGCGCTGGCTGAATTTAAAGGGCAAGACGAAGCCATTACAGCTCTGGCCCTGCGCCATAAAACCTGGATCAAGTCATTCTTGCTATCGATATTCACTGCCGAAGAACCAGAAAAAGAAGACAAAATCGAAGCCATCATGACGTTTATCGAAGGGATGATCGTGAGAGCGGAATTTACTGGCCTAACCCGCGGCGAGGATGTTTATCGCCGACACGCGAGACAGTTAGCCTTCCCTCATCCTTCTCAGTAATCACTCGGTGCCTATCACACATCGGTAGCCACTATTAACTTTATACTCTAAATAATTCGAGTTTCAGGCAGGCGGCAAGAGAAGGCATCCCGATGAGCTTACTCAGGTAAGTGATTCGGGTGACTGAACGTAGCCAACGCACATGCAACTTGAAGTATGACGAGTATATCTCTCATTGAGGAAGTAACCATGAACTCACCACTTACACAAGGCGTTCACCATATTGGTTTGACGGTATCAGCATTGGAAGAAAGCGCGCACTTTTTTACCTCGCTTCTGGGATGGAAAGAGGTAAAACGAAAAGAGGATTATCCCGCCATTTTTGTCAGCGATGGAACGATAATGCTCACGCTTTGGCAGGTACAAACCAGCGAGCCGGTTCAGTTTGATCGAAAAAGTCATGTCGGCTTGCATCATCTTGCCATTAAGGTTGATAGCAAAGCGGCGCTGCTTGAAATCGCTGATAAATTATCAGCGCATAACATCAACATTGAATTCGCGCCCGCTCTGGCTAGCGGTGGCCCGGCCATGCATATGATGTGCTATGAGCCAAGCGGGATCCGCATCGAGTTTTACTGGTCAGGTCAGTAAATGAGACCTAAGAACACCTGACTCATGCGCCACATCAATAATAGCGCTGATATCGCCGCCACTCACCCTGATTTAAAATTGACCAAAATCAATAAAAAATCAGTAAATACATTAATTTACCTTTCTATACTCCCCGTCTTTTGACCTTCCAGTAGGGGGAAGGTGTAACGTCATAGCCTGTGATTCCAGATGATGGCTCTATTGAGGGGAAATGATGATGAAGCTAAAGATGATGGCGGCGCTATTCGGTCTGACATTAAGCGGTTCAGGTTTTGCAGCAACAGCTGACGCTAACGCGTTTCTGGCTAAACAAGGGCTGGCGGGGAAAACGGTCGAGCAGATCGTCGATGTTATCGATCAATCACCGCAGGCAAGACCGCTGCCCTACAGCGCGTCGATTACCAGCAAAGCACTGAAATTATCCGATGGGCAGCAGCAGTATAGCTATCCGCTGGGAAATAAATTCTATCTTTCATTCGCACCTTATATTCAGCAAACCCACCCTTGCTTTAACCACAGTTTATCCGGCTGTCAGGGGGAGCTCGCTAATACCGCATTTGACGTAAAAATCACCGATAAAGCGGGCAATGTTATCGTGCAAAAAACCCTAAACAGTCATCAAAACGGCTTTGTCGGCGTATGGTTACCGCGCAATATTGAAGGAACGATTAACGTGACCTATCAGGGACGCGTGGCAAGCTCACCGTTTGCGACCTATGACGACAGTCAGACCTGCATGACGACACTGCCATTGAAAGAGGCGTAGCAGAAAGCCGGTCGCGAACACGGATTCAGCAAGCAATTGAAGATATTGATGATTTCATACAACACGTGTTATGAAACGCATCTTGCATAGCGATTAATGTGTACACACCGTTCCAACACCCATTAATCGCGAATGTTGCAGGCCATTTTTGATTGGACGTTACTAATCAGATAGGTATGCTTCGTCAGCATTTCGAACTGGATGACATCATTTTCAGCCAGAATGGGGATCGCCTCATCGGGAGCATTATCGTTGGTATTCTTACTCATCGCGATATTGTTCACCACCAGACGGTTCCCCTCCCACACTGAATCAAAGCTGAACGTGCGCCGAATCGTTAGGGGCACACCATTCTCGCTGATGTAAAAACCGTTGACTAAAACCAGCGCTCTATTTTGTCTATTGAGATAAAAATAGACGTCATATTCCTTTCTGATCTGCTGATCTTCCGCATAGAGCTTTACTTCACCCTGGCACACCAGTGGTTTTCTGTATAAATTACTTTTTAAATAAAAAAGGATTCCCAGAGAAAATGAAATAAAAAGCACCAATATAGTGCAAAAAATTTTCTTTCTGACTTTAATTATTAACATAAGTCACACATCCCTTCCCATCCTTCTTGCAGGAAATAACGATTTCACTTTTCTTATCCGGCATTCCAGATATAACAATTTTTTTCGACAGGAAGAATAACGTGTTATCTGAACACAGGTTTTCATAGTCGGTTGGGAGAGGATAACCCACGCTGTCATATAAATAGAAAAGATCGCACTTCCCGCTCATCTTCACGTCGACAAGGTGTCGATACGGGAAACGGTTTACGTTTCCCAACGCGAGCAGGAAAATCCCGGCTATCATTGTCCAGATGAGAAGGAACCGGATATATTGTTGTTTTTTTACTGGCTCAGGTATGGCGAGATGCTTTATAGAAAAGGGCTTTTTTTCTTCATCACTCTCCTCTTCAACGTGCTTTTCACCTCCTTGATTTAACGTTTCTTCCTCTCCTTCATCCGCCGTTGGATAGGAAACAATGCTTTCCACGTTAAAAACAATACCTAGCTTAGGAATAGTCACAATCGAATCCGAAAGGTCAAATTCGCGTAATACCTTCCTTAACAGAGATAAATAGTTGTTTAGATTATTAAGAGAAGGGCAAAGTGCATGCTTTTCTAGTGCCTCTTTTAACAAAAAATCGCGGCTTAGCGTTACCCCCTGATTCTCAATGAGCAAACAGAGCAATCGAGAAATAGGAAAGCTCAGAGAGATTGCTTCATTTTCACGTTCTATCCATGCAAGCGTTCCTTCTCCTTCATTAAAAATGATTAAGTCATTAATCAAATAAACCATACGTGCTTTTCCATCAAGATTAAGAAGCGCTATTCGTTTGTTATAATCAGCCTGATAGATACATCATTTATGGTGATAAAACTTATGGAATAGTCTTAAAATCACCATGCTACAACAAAAAATACGTTATCTATAAAAGCAGAAACAATTATATATCTCAATTCGCAGGCTCTATCTCAGGCAAGGATAAAAACTTACCTATTTGTTGTCAAAGATTATCTACCTTTCATTTACCCTCTATCTAAATAAAAAGACATTTCATTATTTGGTAATGCCTCCAATTAGTAGAACATATATTTTTCGATGAAGGCTCCAATGACTTTTTCGTGGATTTCTATTGAGCGCGAGAAGCAAATCGTTTTGCGAGCCAGCCTCTTGATTCGAGTACGG
>NZ_JAUMIO010000006.1:0-211031 GCF_032905925.1 Pectobacterium sp. HCp5_1 | reverse complement strand
CGGAACTAATGCGTGATCTTGAAAGCCAGGGACAACTGGTGAAATTACCGATAAGAAGGGAAAGGGCCTTCCCACGAATAGTAAAAGAAAGGCCCCAAAAATACAGTAAGGCCCGTAGATAAACTGCCAGTCAGTCGCTTAACTGACTGGCATTACCCGTTAACGTTGCTGTTTTTGGATATCGATTATTTTAAGCAGGTCAATGATACCTACGGTCATGCCAGCGGTGATGAATTGATCGCCAGTTTTGCCCGTATGCTGAGCGCCGCTATTCGGCCCAGCGACATCCTTTGCCGCTGGGGTGGGGAGGAATTCGTGATTGCGGCTTATGACCTGACGGCTGAGCAATCCGAAGCCATGGCTGAAGCGCTGCGGCACCTTACGGAATCCACGGCGCTGACGCTGTCCGACGGCCGGAAAATCCATTTTACGGCCAGTATTGGCGTTGCCATGTTTCCCCAACATGAAGGCGGCAATATTTACGATCTGATCGGGCTGGCGGACGAGCAGTTGTATAAAGCGAAAGCACAGGGGCGTAATCGCGTCTGTATGCGTCTGGTCGAAGAGGTCTGACTCTTCCCTTGACCTTCCCCTTACTGGAACGTCTACCCTCAAAGTTACTGTGACTGATTGAGGGGTTGTGATGAAGAAAGTCCATTTGTTATTAACGGCAGCGTTGCTGGTTCCGTTTCTCTCGTTCGCGGCCGACAGCGCGCATAGCGGCCACGGTGCTACAAACGACGCGTCGTCCTCCCAGCAGGCGTACATGAAAGGGATGGATGCGATGCATAGCGAGATGATGGAAGGGATGCAGTCCAGCGACCCTGATATTGCCTTTGCCAAAGGGATGATTGCGCATCACCGTGGCGCGATTGATATGGCAAAAACGGAGCTGCAATACGGCAAAGACCCGGAGTTGCGTAAGCTGGCGGAAGAGATTATCAAAGCCCAGCAGCCGGAGATCGACCAAATGGAAGCCTGGTTGAAGAAGCAGAACAAGCCGTAAATTTACCCATGGCGCTTCTTCTGAGAGGCGTCATTTTGTTTTTACCAGGCCGTGGAGTGGGCGGCTTCGCACGATTGGTAAAAATTTAGTGACTGTTTTCACAGAATAAAACGTAGAGATAGCTTTCTCCGCGTGAACTTGTTAGAAAACAGCAAAGGACGTCACCAGAATTTTCTGGGCGAGACCTGGATAAAGCAGCGTATAGCACGCTGCTTTATCCAGGTTTTTTTTTGCTTATTTTCCAGCTGGCCAGCGGATAACAAGCGGGATGACGTGTATCAGGCAGTTGCAGCCATTGACGAAACGGGAAGTCATTATGAATAGCAAAGTGCTCGCTGAAAATATTCTGAGGTTGGTCGGGGGAGAGGCGAACGTTTCGACTCTGGTGCATTGTGCAACACGCTTGCGCTTTAAGATTGTCGATCACGGTAAGGTGGATGTGGCTGCGCTTGAGGCACTAGAAGGCGTTATTACGGTTATCAACGCATCAGGACAATTGCAGGTGGTGATCGGGAACCGCGTGCCGGAGGTATATCGCGCGTTTGGTGCGATCTCCAAATTGCTGGAGGACGGTGACGGGAAACGTCAGGCGGTAGAAAGTGAGGCATCAACGTCTGCGATGGGGCGGCTGATCGATCTGGTTGCCGGAATCTTTACCCCCTTGCTGGGGGCGATGGCGGCGGCAGGTGTGCTAAAAGGGGCGCTGGCTATCGTCATTGCGCTCGGCTGGCTGAATACCAAAGAAAGCACCTATGTCATCCTGCATGCCGCGTCTGACAGCCTGTTTTACTTCCTGCCGATGCTGCTGGCGATTACCTCCGCGCGTAAATTTGAAACCAACATTTTCGTGGCGGTGTCGATTGCCGGTGCGCTGGTTTACCCGACGATTCAGGGGCTATTTGATGCCGGTCAGCCCGTGACGTTCTTCGGCCTGCCCGTCGTCATGATGAAATACACCTCCTCGGTGATTCCGATTATCTTCAGCGTGTGGCTGATGTCGTATATCGAGCGTTTCCTGAATCGCCATATTCACGAAAGCGTACGCAATATTCTGACGCCGTTCTTCCTGCTGGTGCTGATGGTGCCGCTCACGCTAATGACCATCGGGCCGATTGGTATCTCGGCCAGTAAGCTGATTGCGTCGGTGTTTGTCAGTATCTATAGCTTCAACCCGATTATTGCCGGGGCGCTGATTGCGGCGGCGTGGCAGATTTTAGTGATCTTCGGCGTGCATTGGGGCTTCGTGACCGTATTTATTAATGACCTGTCGGTCATGGGACACAGCTACCTCAAAGCGGCATCCAGCCCGTCGGTCTTCGCTCAGTCTGGTGCGCTGTTGGGCGTCATGGTGCGCACCAAAGATAAAAAGCTCAAAGCACTGGCGGGCAGTACCTTTATCGCCTCGCTGTTTGGCATCACGGAACCCGGCGTTTACGGCGTCACGCTGAAGCTGAAAAAACCGTTTATCTGTGCGGTGATCGCAGCTGCACTGGGGGGCGCGATCGTCGGTTACGCGAAAAGCTCGGCGATCTCCATGGGGATGCCCGGCTTGCTGACGCTGCCGATTTTCTACGGCGAGGGCTTTATCGGCTTCCTCATCGGCTGTGCGATTGCTTTCGTGGCCAGTTTTGTACTGACGGTTATCGTTGGGTTCGATGAACCGACGCAGCCAGCCGAAAGCACGCCTGCTCCAACGCATTCACCCACCACGACACCGGCGGCTCCAGTATCGCGCCAGCAGGCCAATGCTGTGCCTCTACCGCTGAAAGACGCACCGGAGACGGCGGAACAGCTGGGGTCGCCAGCAAAAGGTGAACTGATCTTGCTGGAAGAGGTAAATGACAAGGTGTTCTCTTCCGGCGTCGTCGGGCAGGGGGTCGCCATTCTGCCACAGGAAGGTCGTATCTATTCGCCGGTGGACGGCATGATTGCCAGCACGTTCGAAAGCGGCCATGCCGTCGGTATTCTCTCGCAAAAGGGTGCGGAGATTCTGATTCATGTCGGCATCAACACGGTACAGCTGGAAGGCCAGCATTATCAGATGCACGTTGCAGAAGGCGATAAAGTGACAAAAGGCCAACTGCTGCTGGAGTTCGATCTGGACGCGATCCAGAAGGCGGGCTACGACACGGTGACGCCGATGGTGATCACGAATGCGGAAGAATACCGCGTATTCAGCCTGGGTGCGGCACGTCAGCAGCAGGCCGGAGAGACGGTTATTGCGCTGGCGTAGGACGGTGAATGATAGGGCATCGCCGCCAGATAACACGTGGCGGCGTGCGGCTCAAGACGTCTAAGGAAACCTAAATGATGAAGAAGACACCTCTGGTCGCGGCGATGTTGGCGGCACTTTCGCTGTCTGGTCAGGCGGTGAGTGCCGATTTTTCCGCTCAGATCGCCAGTCCGCGTCCGAATGTGGTGCTGATTGTGGCGGAGGACATGAATCCCCGTCTGGGCGCATACGGGGATACACAGGCGCGAACGCCGAATCTGGATGCGCTGGCAAAAGAGTCCGTTGTCTTTACGCAAGCCTTCACGATGGCGGGCGTATCGGCCCCGTCGCGAGCGGGGCTGATTACCGGCATGTTTCAACATACGACCGGGTTGCAGCACATGCGCACGGCGACCCGACCCGCAGGCGGCTATTTAGGCGTGCCGCCTTCTTATGTGAAAGGCTATCCCGAACTGCTGCGCCGCAGTGGTTACTTCACCTATAACGACACCAAGACGGATTACCAGTTTACGAAAGGTCATGCCGATGTTGGCCCTTTCACCCTGTGGACGCGCCACGGGGAGTACAGCAGCATGGACGATCTGCATATTCAACTGGCCTGGCGTAATTATGATCTGAAGGGCAAGCCGTTCTTCATGAATTTCAACCCGCAGATTACGCATGAATCGGCGCTCTTTACGGCGGAAAACCACCCGGCGGGCCAATCGCGCTTCGTCAAACAGTGGGATACCTTTCGCCAGCAATACCGTTATACGCCAACGGATCCGCAACGTCTGACGCTGGAGCCTTATCTGCGGGATACGCCGCAAACCCGGCGCGAACTGGCGCAGCATTACGACAATATTCATATTATGGATATGCAGGTCGGTAAGTTGCTGGACGGGCTGAAAAAAGACGGGCTGTGGGATAACACCATCGTCATCTTCACGGCGGATAACGGTGATGGAATTCCGCGCCATAAGCGTGAGGGCTACGACTCCGGCACTCATGTCCCGCTGATGGTGCATATCCCCGAAAAATATCGTCCGGCAGGTTGGCTGGCGGAAGGGAGCAAGAGCGATCGGCTGGTGTCTTTCGAGGATCTGGCGCCGACCATTCTGGGGTTCGCCGACATCAAACAGCCTGACTATATGCGCGGTATCAGTCTGGCGCAGGACTTCGCGCCGCAGCGCCAGTTTGTCTACGGCGTGCGCGGGCGGATGGATGAATACGACATGCGCGCCTATTTTGTCCGGGATCGTGACTATCAATATGTCCGTAATCTGGCGACCACACCGGGGGGCATCGGCATTGCTTTCCGCAACGCGCTCGGCTCGATGAAGGATTTGAATGCGGCGCGTGAGCAGCAGCAACTGAGCGCCGAGCAGCAAAGCTGGTTTGCCGATCGTCCGGCGGAAGAGCTTTACGATCTGCGACGCGATCCTTTGCAGTTGCATAACCTGGCGGCCGATCCGGCTCAACACGCCGTGCTGGTGCGGATGCGCGAGGAGATGGATCGCTGGCGCAACCGTGCGAACGACATGAATCTGATCGCGGAAGATCAGATGGTGGCAGATCTGCTGGATGAGCAGGGCAAGCAGCGCGCCACGCTGACGCCAGTGGCGCAGTGGGATGCGGTCAGCAACAAAATTTATCTGGCTAACCGTACGCAGGATGCGTCCATTGGCTACAGCTGGGATGGCAAAGAGTGGGAGCTGTACACGGGCAGCATCACGCCGCTGAAGAGCGCATCACAGCTGCAATTCAAGGCGATTCGCTATGGCTGGCAGGAAAGCCCGGTCGGGACGTTGGCCGTTCAGCCGTGAAAATAGGCCTGTGAATCTATTCATTCCCGCAGGAAAGAGAACATCGTGAGTCGGTAAGTTAAGTCGAGGTGCCAATGAGTCAATCTATTGCTAATTTTCAGTTGATGGCCAAGCCTTCAGGATCCGTGTGCAATATCGATTGCTCATACTGTTTTTATCTGGAGAAGGAACATCTTTATCCCGAGCGGAAAAGCCGCTGGAAGATGGATGGCGACACGCTGGAAAACTATGTACGAAAGAACATCAGTAGTCAGCAGGCACCCGTTGTTGATTTCCCGTGGCAGGGGGGCGAGCCGACGCTGCTGGGTATCGATTTCTTCCGCGAAGCGGTGCGGCTACAGAATAAATACCGTGGCACAAAGCAGATCAATAATTTCTTTCAGACCAACGGCACCAATATTGATGACGACTGGGCGCGTTTTCTGAAAGAGAACCAGTTTCTGGTGGGATTGTCGATTGACGGTGACCGTATCAGCAATGATGCGCATCGCCTCACGCGGGCAGGGAAAAGCACCTTTGATGACGTGATGAAGGGGCTGGAAGCGCTGAAGCGTCATCGGGTCGAGTTTAATACTCTGACGGTGGTGAATGCGGAAAACGTGAAACGCCCGCTGGATGTGTACCAGTTTCTGAAACGCATCGGCAGCCGTTACATGCAGTTCATTCCGCTGGTGGAACGCCGCGCGGCTCAGCCGGATGACAACGGACTGGTGCTGATTCAGCCGGACTTTTCGGGTCAATGCAGCGTGACGGAGTGGTCAGTGCCTGCCAACGCGTATGGCCGTTTCCTGAATACGATTTTTGACCATTGGGTTCAGCACGATCTGGGCAATGTGTTTGTTATGAATTTTGAACAAACGCTGACCAAAATGACCGGGCAGCTTAGCGCCTGCGTCATCAACGAAACCTGCGGCGGCAATCTGATTGTGGAAGCGAACGGCGACGTGTATTCCTGCGACCATTTCGTTTATCCCGAAAATAAGCTCGGCAATATTAATCAGGACGATCTGGCGTCGCTGGTGAATTCGCCGCAAAACCTCGCCTTTGGCGAAAATAAGCGAAAAAACATCAGCAAAGATTGCCTGACCTGTGAAGTGAAAGCGGTTTGTCATGGCGGCTGCCCGAAGCACCGGTTTGAAATTTCCAGCGATGGGCGACCGAATAAAAACTATTTCTGCGATGGCTTTAAAACGCACCTATTCCATGTGTTACCACGCATGAATGCCTTGCTCTCTCAATTGGGACGCCAGGAATCAATGAAGAAAATAAGAAGGAATATAAAAGCCGAGTTTTATTAACCGATGCCGAATACTCTTCGAGCGCTCTGGGAAGGGATGGCATAAAAGGAAAAACGATGAAAAGAAACAGACTTCTGGCCGCGATTACGCTGGCCTGTATGCAAGCGGCAGGGGGACAGGCTGCCGCGGCGACTTCCCCTGCAACGACTACGCCGTCGGCTGATGGCAAACAACCCAACGTGGTTTACATCATTCTTGACGATCAGCGTTACGACGCGTTCGGCTTCCTGAATTCGGCTATTCACACGCCGAATATGGATAGCATCGCCAAAGAAGGGACGTATTTTAAGAATGCGTTCGTGACCACTTCGCTGTGCTCTCCCAGCCGCGCCAGCATCCTGACGGGGATGTACGTGCATAATCATGGCGTATCGGATAACAATCCGTCCGATCTCTCTCATCTGAATTATTTCCCGGAACTGCTGCGCGACAACGGCTATCAGACCGGTTTCTTTGGCAAATGGCACTTCGGCGGCGCGGATAAAACGGCCACGAAAGGCTTCGCTGGCTTCGATCGCTGGGTAGGGCTGCTGGGGCAAGGTAGCTATTATCCGATTGATAGCTACGGCAAGCCGACCATGCTCAATATTGATGGCAAGATGGTGCCGCAAAAAGGCTACATCACCGATGAACTGACGGATTACGCCGTAGACTGGCTGAACACGCTCGATAAGAAAAAGCCGTTCATGATGTATCTGTCGCATAAAGGTGTGCACTCCGATTTCCTGCCCGCCAAACGCCACCGTGGCAGCATGAAAGAAGTGACCTTCCCAGTGCCGGATACCTATGCCGATACGCCGGAAAACTATGCCGGTAAACCGATGTGGGTGAAGAACCAGCGTAACAGCTGGCACGGCGTGGATTATCCCTACAACACGGATATGGATCTTCAGCAGTATCAGCGCGACTACTATGAAACGCTGCGCTCGGTGGATGACAGCGTAGGGCGCGTGCGCGACTGGCTGCAAAAGCAGGGTCTGGATAAGAACACCATTATCATGGTGATGGGGGATAACGGCTTTATGTTCGGCGAACATGGGCTGATCGATAAGCGTAATGCCTATGAAGAGTCGATCCGCGTGCCGCTGATTGCCTCCGGGCCGGGCTTCGCCAAAGACAAAGTGGTGGAAGACATCGTCAGAAACATCGACGTGGCCCCCACCATTCTGGAAGCCGCCGGCGTTGCCGCGCCGAAGCATTACGACGGGCAGAGCTTCTGGCGTCTGGGACTGGATGGCTATACCGTGCCGAAGCGCAAAGACTACTTCGTCTATGAATACTTCTGGGAATACAGCTTCCCGCAGACGCCAACCACGTTTGCGATCCGCACGCCGGAATACAAATACATCCAATATTACGGCGTGTGGGATAAAGAAGAGCTTTACGACATGCAGAACGATCGGGAAGAGAAGCACAACCTGATCGATTCGACCGATGACAAGATCGTGAATGTCAAAATCGCGCTGCGCAAAAAGCTGTATGAAGAGCTGAGTAATCGGCAGGGGAAAAATGTGATCCCGTATAACCAACGCACAGGGCAAGGACAGGTCTATCGCTATGAAGGCACCGGTGAGCAGCTTGCGCCGTTCCCACGCGAATGGCTGAAAGGATATAACCACGAGGAGATTCTCGCCGGATTTATCCCCGATCAGGTCGGTAAAGAAGCGAAGGTGAAAGCGTCGAATGAAGCCGTGAAGAAGAGCGCCCCTCAGCTAAAAGAGCTGATGGATAAATAATCCATCATCATTAATCAGACGGCGCTGTGTGAATACGCCGTCTGATTTCTCTATCATCTTATGTTCTATAGGGTTACAGCGATTTTCCGTTGCTGTTAATCACATCCTGATACCAGTAGAAGCTGTCTTTGCGCCGACGCTCCAGCGTGCCTTTACCGTCATCATCGCGATCCACATGAATAAAGCCGTAGCGTTTTGACATCTGCGCCGTCCCCGCGCTGACCAGATCGATCGGTCCCCAGCTGGTGTAGCCCAGCAGTTCGACGCCATCGTCGATGGCTTCACGCACCTGAATCAGATGGCGACGCAGGTAATCAATGCGGTAGCTGTCGTGAATGCTGCCGTCCTCTTCCACCACGTCGCGTGCACCCAGACCGTTTTCCACGATGAACAGCGGCTTCTGATAGCGGTCATACAGCTCGTTCAGCAGGAAGCGCAGGCCTTCGGGGTCGATCTGCCAGCCCCATTCGGAGGCTTCAAGGTGTGGGTTAGGAATCAGACGGATGATATTGCCGCGTGAGGACTGATATTTCTCCGGCTCGAAGGTTGCGCAGCCGCTCATGTAATAGCTGAAGGAGACAAAGTCTACGGTGTGGCTCAGGTCGTCTTTATCCTGCGCGGTAATGGTGAGTTCGACACCATTTTCCCGGAAATAGCGCTGAATCCATGCCGGATAGGTGCCGCGTACCTGCACATCACCGAAGAACAGCCATTCACGGTTCTTGCTCTGCGCTTCCAGTACATCTTTCGGATGGCAGGTCATGGGGTAGCGTACCGCGCCCAATAGCATGTTGCCGATTTTGGCATCCGGGATAATGTCGTGGCAGGCTTTTACCGCGCGTGCGCTGGCAACCAACTGGTGGTGGATAGCCTGATAAATATCCTGTTTTGAAGGTTCACCGTCTAGCCCGATGCCCGTAAAGGGTGAATGCAGCGCCATATTGATTTCATTGAAGGTCAGCCAGTGCTTCACTTTGTCTTTATAGCGGCTGAAAACGGTACGGGCGTACTTCTCAAAATGGTCGATGACGGCACGGTTGCTCCAGCCCCCCAGCTTTTTCACCAGCCCGTAAGGCATTTCATAGTGCGACAGCGTAATCAGCGGCTGAATCTGGTGCTTTGCCATTTCATCGAACAGGCGATCGTAGAAGGCCAGACCGGCTTCACAAGGTTCCGCTTCATCACCTTCTGGGTAAATGCGCGTCCAGGCAATCGAGGTGCGTAACACCTTGAACCCCATTTCGGCAAACAGCTGAATATCCTGTGGGTATTGATGATAAAAATCGATGGCCCGATCTTTGATGCAGCTAATGCTCTCATCGCGTTCCGTCACCGGACCATGTACGCCCTTTAGCTGAAGATCGGAGGTCGACACGCCTTTACCGTCTTCATTCCATGCGCCTTCAACCTGGTTTGCTGCGACTGAACCGCCCCATAAAAATCCGTCGGGGAATGCTTTCATGGTATTTCTCCTTATCGTTTTCTACATCATTACGCTGCGTCGGGCTTTGGCTCCGCGCTGGGAACCGCCGGACGACAGGCAAAAAAAAACTTGGGCAGAAGAGAGTATCACTACTCACCTCTGCCCAAGTCTCGCCCGCCATTGGCGGTAACGTCTTGTTAGAACACTATACAATCCTGAATATCTGCGGCAATGCCCCCGTCTGGTTATGTGACGCGAGTCACGGCATCTCTGCTGGCATGATTCGCGCCGACAGGCGTTAGGTGTTTTCCCCTAACGCCTGCTGATACGGTAATTACGCTTTCGCTTTCAGTGCTTTGACGACGGCTTCGCCCAGCGCTTGAGCGGATGCTGGGTTTTGGCCAGTGATCAGTCGTCCATCAACGACGACTTTATTTTCAAAGATTGGGGCTTCTTCAAATGTTGCGCCATCCTTTTTCAGTGCCGCTTCAAGTTCAAACGGAACGATCTTGTCGTAATTACGGGACACTTCTTCTTCCGCGGTAAAACCGGTAAGGCGACGGCCTTTAATCAACAGTTCACCATTGCTGAGCTTCACATTCAGCAAGCCTGCCGGACCGTGGCAAACGGCACTGATGATGTCATTTTTCTCGTACATGGTACGCACGATGTTGATCAACTCAGGATTGTTGACGAAATCCCACATTGGTCCATGTCCTCCAACCAGCAGGATCGCGCTATATTTCGCGGGATCAACCTTTGCCAGCGGGATTGAATTAGCCAGTTTGTTGCGGTGTTCCGGGTTAGTCCAGAAATCCAGGCTTGCCCGATCTTTGAGATCGAATCCGTCAAACGGAGGCATCCCGCCTTTGGGGCTCGCAATATCGTAATCCAGCCCAGCTTTGTCAAAAACCTCGACCGGATGAGTGAGTTCTGGGAACCAGAAGCCGCCAACGAGATCGGGGGTTTTTTTATCCAGACTGGAGACGACGATTAATACCTTCTCTTCTTTCAAATTGGCCTGGGCGAAAACAGGGGAGGCTGCGGCAAACACAGCCATCGCGGCGATAAGACCAGCACAGCGCTTGATGATTGACATAAAAAACTCCTTTCAGCAGGTGGTGATGGTCGCCACTATATCCGTGATAATTGGCTGAAAACAGACGGTAAAAACGGAACGTATTGTTTAAAAAATCGATGTAATCACTTTATATTGTCGTGATAAATTATCGTAAAATGCGTTTGATGATCCCTGTGTTGCATGACGATGAGGAACCCTGATGGGGCAATCCGATAGTTTTGATGGACTGGCAGAATTTCTGGCTATAGCGAAACGTTTGAGCATTCGCAAAGCCGCGCTCGATCTGGGTAAGACGCCGGGAGCGGTGAGCTTGTCGCTCCAGAAACTGGAGCATCGCCTCGGCGTGCTACTTTTCCACCGCACGACGCGCAAGATGGCATTGACGGAAGCAGGGGAAGAGCTGCTGCTAAGAATCGGGCCTGCGGCACACGTTATTGCAACGGGTTTTGAAGATGTGGCTCAATCGGCAAAAAAACCATCGGGGACGTTGAAGCTGATCGTCGAGCGATTAGCATTGCCCCATGTTATCGAGCCGCTCATCCCTGCATTTCGTCAGGCGTGGCCGAATTTGAATATCGATATCACGGTGAGTAATCGTCACGATAACTTCGTCTCTGGAGGCTATGATGCTGGCATTATGATCGGTTCATACATCGAACAGGATATGATTGCAGTACGGCTCTCCCCACCATTTAAGTGGGCGGTATTCGGTTCGCCGGACTATTTCAAAGCGAACGGTAAGCCTAAAGCGACGCGCGATCTCGATCATCACGAATGTATTCGCTTTCGTCGCCCTGAAAAGGGAGATATTTATCGGTGGGAGTTTGTCGAAAATAAAGAAACTGTAAGAGTTGAGCCAGCCGGTACAATTACCGTGAACGATGGCGAGCTCATGCGTAGCCTCGCGGTCAGGAGCGTTGGGCTTATTTACTCATCCACTTTCCATACTTCACGCGAGCTGGCAAACGGCACGCTGGAAGCCGCATTACTCGATCTCTCACCCGGAAATGACGGCCTCTTTCTTTATTTCTCAAGAGCCGCGAGGAATCAACCGAAATTGCGCGCGTTTATCGACGTGTGTTCGCAGATAATTAAGACGTGAATGCGTGGCTTATTCATCCGTTAGTTTTTCGAAGCATACTCAACTGAACCTGTTTTACATTCGTACATGGCAAACAGCGAGTGTGTTTTCTGTGGACCGTAGACGGTGAATGCCAGGAGGTAAACCTCGGGATCGGATAACGTGGGTGAGGCAGCTTTATCAAAAGCAATCACAGGTGTTGCGGTGCCGAGGTGTTCGGGTTGGAACTTAACCCAGCGTGGAATGCGGAGTGTCAGGAAATCGTGCTTCACATAGTCGATGGCTTGCTCATACGTCACCTCAAGACAGGATGGGCCGCTATGCTTGAGGTAATAATTGTAGCCCGCTAAGGCGATGACCGCTGCCGCAACGCAACCAGCCGTTTTGGTTTTCCATCCCATCCCGCTTCTTCCTGATAAACATAAACCGACGCCCAAAAATAAAGGAGCTGCGCTATTAACGCAACTCCTTGAATTTGGTGGCCCCTGCTGGACTTGAACCAGCGACCAAGCGATTATGAGTCGCCTGCTCTAACCACTGAGCTAAGGGGCCGAATGGGCGATGATTATACGGTAATGTGCGGGGGAAGGTCTATAGCCTATCTGCCGGGTGGTGGTTTTATACTCAAGATAGCTTGTTGTTATTCTTATCAGAATTTACGATGGCTGTAGTCAACGGAAGTAGGGAAAGACATGATTACCGATATTCTGGCTATGAATCTTCAGGTTGTTTTCTGTGGCATCAACCCTGGGCTGTCCACTGCCCATCATGGTTACCACTTTGCGAATCCCAGTAATCGCTTCTGGAAAGTGATTTATCAGGCAGGCTTTACCGAACGTTTGCTGACACCCGCGGAAGAACAGCATCTGCTGGATACCGGATGCGGCATCACCATGCTGGTGGAGCGCCCAACGGTTGAAGCCACCGAACTGGGGCGAGACGAGCTGCTGCAAGGCGGCAATGCGATTGTCGAGAAGATGACGCACTATCAGCCGCGTGCGCTGGCGGTGTTAGGGAAGCAGGCGTTCAGTCAGGCGTTTGGTATCAAGAAGGTTTCGTGGGGGCGTCAGGAGCAGCGTATTGGCGAGACGCAGGTTTGGGTACTGCCGAACCCTAGCGGGCTGAATCGTGCGACGCTGGAGTCGCTGGTGGCGTCGTATCAGGAACTGCATCAGGCGTTGCAGAATAAGGCGTGAAACCAATCTGAGCGTTTTGACAGGCAAAAAATAACCCCGGCGGACCGGGGCTATTTATCATGTAGTTATCTGAAGTGTTGATTAGCTGAGGAGTGAATTAATCATCCAGGAAGCTACGCAGCACTTCGGAACGGCTTGGGTGGCGCAGTTTACGCAGTGCTTTCGCTTCGATCTGACGAATACGTTCACGCGTAACGTCAAACTGTTTGCCCACTTCTTCCAGCGTATGGTCGGTGTTCATATCAATACCGAAACGCATGCGCAGGACTTTCGCTTCACGCGCGGTCAGGCCAGCCAGTACGTCGTGTGTCGCAGAACGCAGGCTTTCCGACGTGGCGGAATCCAGCGGCAGCTCCAGCGTCGTATCTTCGATGAAATCGCCCAAATGTGAATCTTCATCATCACCAATCGGGGTTTCCATTGAAATCGGCTCTTTCGCGATTTTCAGCACTTTACGGATCTTATCTTCCGGCATCAGCATACGCTCAGCCAGCTCTTCCGGAGTCGGCTCACGACCCATTTCCTGCAACATCTGACGAGAGATACGGTTCAGCTTGTTGATCGTCTCAATCATGTGTACCGGAATACGGATGGTACGTGCCTGATCGGCGATAGAACGGGTGATCGCCTGACGGATCCACCAGGTCGCATAGGTCGAGAATTTGTAGCCACGGCGATACTCAAACTTATCTACCGCTTTCATCAGACCGATGTTACCTTCCTGAATCAGGTCGAGGAACTGTAAACCACGGTTGGTGTATTTCTTCGCGATAGAAATAACCAGACGCAGGTTAGCTTCCACCATTTCTTTCTTGGCACGACGCGCTTTCGCTTCACCAATCGACATACGGCGGTTGATGTCTTTAACCTGCTCGATCGTCAGGCCAGTTTCTTCTTCGATCTGCTGCAGTTTTTGCAGGCTGCGGGTGACGTCTTCTTCAACATCATTCAGCTTTTCAGACCATGGCTTGCCCATGGCGACTGCTGCGGCAAACCAAGTATTGTTGGTTTCATTGCCAGTGAACATCGTGACGAAGTTTTTCTTCGGCATTTTGCACTGTTCAACACACAGCTTAATGATCAAACGTTCCTGAGTACGAACGCGATCCATCATGGAACGCATGCTGTTAACCAGGAAATCAAACTGTTTTGGCACCAGACGGAACTGTTTGAAGACTTCGGACAGATTCAGGATTTCCTGTGCTGCCAGCGCATGGCTACGACCGTGGGCTTTGATAACCTGACGGGTCGTTTCATATTGCTCACGCAGTTCGGTGAACTTCTCACGTGCCAGCTCAGGATCGATGCTGTTGTCGTCTTCTTCTTCCTCGTCGTCTTCTTCCTCATCGTCATCGTCCATTTCTTCGCTCGAAAGCTCAGAACCAACGTGAGTCGCGGTAGGTGCAATGTCCTCTTCCGCATTAGGATCGACGAAGCCAGTAATCAGGTCGGACAGGCGGCTTTCGCCCGCTTCGACGCGGTCATACTGTTCCAACAGGTAAGTAATGGCTTCAGGATACTCCGCAACAGAGCACTGAACCTGGTTGATACCGTCTTCAATACGCTTGGCGATATCGATCTCGCCTTCGCGCGTCAGCAGTTCAACGGTACCCATTTCACGCATGTACATGCGAACCGGGTCGGTGGTGCGACCAATTTCCGATTCAACACTGGATAGAACCTGCGCAGCAGCCTCTGCCGCATCTTCGTCGGCATCATTGGTGTTTTCGGCTAGCAACAGATCGTCTGCATCCGGTGCTTCTTCCATCACCTGGATGCCCATGTCGTTAATCATCTGGATGATATCTTCGATCTGATCCGAGTCGATGATATCTTCCGGCAGATGGTCATTGACCTCAGCATAGGTCAGGTAGCCTTGCTCCTTACCACGGGTGACAAGCAGCTTCAGCTGTGACTGCGGGTTTTGCTCCATAAGACGGTATCCACACTTCAGAGTATTTGGGTTGGTGTCGGTCAGCGTAGTTCGCTAACAATAGCATTAGGGGTATTTTTCTTATCGCCGCGCCCCTGTAGCGGCTCTTTGCAGGGCTCAACCCTGCTATTTATCGGCAATTAAGCCTCTGTATCAGTGTTTTCTGGTCAACGCCAGTTGCAACGACCAAAGCTCTTTTTTTTCTTTGGCGTTGAGCCCATGCGTTCTGTCACGGGCAATCAATGTTTCTTGTCGCTGTTTCAACAGCTGATCGTAGAGCTCTGCCAGACTGATTCTGAACTTCTCGTCGAGCTCTTCCTCTACGATCATATGGTTCCATGAAGCCATAGTTTCAAGCTGCTTGCGGTACTTGCTGTCGCGATATTTTTCCAACAGCAGACCCATGTTCATCCCAGGGCTGGCATTGCAGGTTTTCACCAAGTCCTGAAACAGGGATAAACCAGCCACTTTGTCTTCTTCAATGCCTTCCAGCGCGAGGTCAGGCACTTCTGCTGACAGTCTTGGATTTTGTACTAAAAGCCCTATAAGTATACGCATAGTTGTGACTTTTAGTTGCGGCGGCTGGTAGGATTGAGCCTGCTCTGCCACTTTTGGGAGCAGTCTGTCCAACTGGCTGTCGTCCAAAATACCTAGCTTGTTGCCGAGCTGCTGGCGCAAATACAGCCGCAGCGTTTCTCCCGGTACCTGGCCTATCAGCGGCAGTGCCAGCGTGCTGAGCTTGGTGCGGCCATCGGGTGAACTCATATCCACCTGCTGTTGCAGCGTCTCAAACAGAAACTGCGACAGCGGCAGAGCCTGTTCCATGCGCTGTTCAAAAGCGACTTTGCCTTCTTGACGCACCAGCGTGTCGGGATCTTCACCGTCTGGCAGGAACATAAAGCGTAGCTGGCGACCATCGTTCAAATAGGGTAGCGCAGTTTCCAGCGCGCGCCATGCCGCTTCACGTCCGGCACGGTCTCCGTCGTAACAACACACCACCAGATCGGTGGCGCGAAATAGTAACTGAATGTGATCGGCGGTCGTGGAGGTACCCAGCGATGCCACCGCATAATCAATACCAAATTGCGCCAGCGCCACCACGTCCATATAACCTTCAACAACCAGCAGTCGTTTGAGTTCTGGGTGATTTTGCTGCGCCTCATACAGGCCGTACAGCTGGCGACCTTTATGAAAAATTTCTGTTTCCGGCGAGTTAAGGTACTTTGGTGTACCGTCGCCTAATACGCGTCCGCCGAAGGCAATGACTCGTCCCCGTTTGTCGCGGATTGGGAACATCACACGCTCGCGGAAGCGGTCATACGTTCGACCCTGATCGTTAGTCACCAGCATGCCGGCATCGTTCAATGTGCTGCGGTCGTCATTATTGCGGCCAAAGCGCTTTAAAACGTTATCCCAGCCGGGCGGAGCGAAGCCAATCGCAAAATGGCTGATCACTTCTGCGCTTAAACCGCGCTGTTGCAGATACTGCAACGCTGGCGTACCGACTGATTGGCTTAGTGCTTGTTGATAGAACCCACTGAGCTGTCCCATCAATTCGTACAGACTTTGCCGTTGGTGACGCTCTAACTGGGTTGGGCCAGTGCCGGTTTCATAAGGCACTTCGAGGCCGTATTGGGTGGCAAGTTCTTCAATGGTTTCAACGAATTCTAGACGATCGTAATTCATCAAAAAGTCTATGGCGTTGCCGTGTGCGCCACAGCCAAAACAGTGATAGAACTGTTTGTCACCGTTTACGGTGAATGAGGGGGTTTTCTCGTGATGGAACGGGCAGCACGCATGATAGTTTTTGCCCTGCTTTTTCAGTTTGACGCGCGCGTCAATGAGATCGACGATGTCGGTGCGAGCCAGCAGGTCATTAATAAATACGCGTGGGATTCGTCCAGCCATAAGCCCCTGGTGTATACCCTTCTGTAAGGTGATTACATTGGATATAGCTTATAAACGACAACAAGCCGCGCTTCCTTTCGGAAAGCACGGCCTTACGTATGCAACTGCTAAGTCTGCGGATTAATCACGCGTTGGAGGGAAACCCTCCTGAAAATTAATACAGACGAGTGCGGCGTGCGTTTTCTCGAGCCAATTTCTTCGCGTGACGTTTCACTGCAGAAGCTTTAGCGCGCTTACGTTCGGTCGTTGGTTTTTCATAAAACTCACGACGACGAACTTCAGCCAGAACGCCTGCTTTTTCACAGGAACGTTTGAAGCGACGCAGAGCTACGTCGAACGGCTCGTTTTCACGTACTTTAATTACCGGCATGTGCCTCTCACCTCAATAAATTCGGTTTGCCGCTGGCCTTGTGCCAGCCTTTTCAAAATGGTGCGGAATTCTACTGCAAACGTGACGCCTTTGTAAAGCATTGCGGTGATCATAAAACACCCAACCGCGGCCAGAGCAGAAATCAGGTCGCTTATGGTAGACTATCCACAGTTTGAAGCAAGCGGCATTCAACGGGCGCTTGTATCGTCATCAAAGTAGGAACAGCAATGCGCGTATTGGGTATCGAAACATCCTGTGATGAAACCGGCGTGGCCATTTATGACACAGAGACCGGTTTGCTCGCTAATCAGTTATACAGTCAGGTCAAATTACATGCTGATTACGGCGGCGTAGTGCCTGAGCTCGCCTCACGCGATCACGTGCGCAAAACGGTTCCGTTAATTCAGGCGGCGCTGCGCGAAGCTGGGCTACAGGCTGACGATATCGATGGTGTGGCTTACACCGCTGGTCCAGGTTTGGTCGGTGCGTTATTGGTGGGTGCGACGATTGGTAGGTCATTGGCATTCGCTTGGGGTGTGCCGGCGATTCCTGTGCATCATATGGAAGGGCATTTGCTGGCACCGATGTTGGAAGATAACCCGCCAGCGTTTCCCTTCGTGGCACTGCTGGTTTCTGGTGGCCATACGCAGCTCATCAGCGTGACAGGTATTGGTGAATATCGTCTGCTGGGCGAGTCGATTGATGACGCGGCGGGTGAGGCGTTTGATAAAACGGCGAAATTGCTGGGATTAGATTATCCCGGTGGTCCAATGCTATCGAAAATGGCGCAGGCTGGGGATTCCCAACGCTTCACGTTTCCGCGCCCGATGACCGATCGGCCGGGGCTGGATTTCAGCTTCTCTGGGCTAAAAACGTTTGCGGCTAATACGATTCGTAGCAACGGCGATGACGATCAAACGCGTGCCGATATTGCACGTGCCTTTGAAGATGCCGTTGTAGATACGCTGGCGATAAAATGTCGTCGCGCGCTGGATGAGACGGGCTTTAAACGACTAGTCATGGCGGGGGGCGTGAGTGCAAACCGGACGCTGCGCCAGCGCTTAGGTGAAGTGATGGCGAAACGCGGTGGTGAAGTGTTTTATGCACGCCCCGAATTCTGCACAGATAACGGGGCAATGATTGCTTATGCGGGCAGTGTACGTCTGGTTCATGGTGCGAGCCAGACGCTGGGCGTATCCGTTCGGCCACGTTGGCCATTGGCTGAACTGCCTGCGGTGTGAGGCCTTAAGCGCAATAGTCGCTACGTGTAGCGGGTCTACACGTAGCGAAGAAAACGTAGTAAAAAATACGTAGCAAAGAACGAATGACAAAAAGCGATAGCGGACGAGCGGGTTACAGCTCTTGTTCGAATAGCACCAGAATAGCTTCGTAAAGCTGTTTGACGCTGAAGCCTCTTGCTGGGGTGGTGAAGATGGTGTCATCCCCTGCGATGGTGCCGAGAATACCTTCTGACTTCCCAAGTGAGTCCAGCAGGCGAGCAATGAGCTGCGCGGCTCCAGGGCTGGTATGGATCACGACAACGGCATCATTGTAATCTACGTCCAGCACAAGATTCTTCAGCGGGCTGGACGTCGTCGGAACGCCAAGTTCAGCAGGGAGACAATACACCATCTCCATTTTGGCATTGCGCGTGCGTACGGCACCAAATTTCGTTAGCATGCGTGACACTTTGGATTGATTGATATTTTCAAATCCTTCGTCTTGCAATGCCTGAACAATTTCACTTTGAGAACTGAACTTCTCTTCCTTTAACAGCGCTTTGAACGCTTTAACGAGGTCTTCTTGTTTTGTCGAATTTCGCATTCTGCACCGGATTAATTGTTATGGTTAATCTTCCTATTATGCAGTTGTGTGAATTTTTATGCAATTAAGTCGCGTATAATTCCAGTCCCTTTCATCAGATATGCGTTAGTCGCTGTTTTCAAAAAAAATCGACTCTCGGGTAGTCCGAAAAATGCGTCCTGCGTCACATAAAAGTAAATCAAATGTTATCAGAATGATGTTGTTTGGACGCCATCGATCGGTGTAATGTAGCGCACAGGTTAATCGCACGTGAATGAACACCGCGTTATAGCTCAATAGCTTATTAACTTTACTTACCTTTCAAACGAATGGTTGTTTTTGATTTATTATTAGAGACATAGCGTATTTTTTGTCTCTCATGTCATTTGTAGAAAGATAAGTAGGTTGCTCGTATCCCCATTTTTATATTCTGTTTATAACCAAATGAATTCACGGCACTTTTTTATTTTATGATAATAAGGAGTTTAGGATGAAAGTTGCAGTTCTCGGAGCAGCAGGTGGTATCGGTCAGGCACTCGCACTCCTCCTCAAAACCCAGCTTCCTTCAGGTTCAGAACTATCCCTTTACGATATCGCCCCAGTAACGCCGGGTGTTGCCGTCGATCTGAGCCACATTCCTACAGCAGTGAAGATCAAAGGCTATAGCGGTGAAGATGCTAAACCAGCGCTTGTTGGTGCAGATATCGTGCTGATCTCCGCAGGTGTGGCACGTAAACCTGGTATGGATCGTTCCGATCTGTTCAACGTCAATGCTGGCATTGTGCGTAACCTGGTTGAGCAAATTGCGGTTACTTGCCCGAAAGCCTGTATCGGTATCATCACCAACCCGGTGAATACGACCGTTGCCATTGCAGCCGAAGTGCTGAAAAAAGCGGGCGTATACGACAAAAACAAACTGTTCGGCGTCACCACGCTGGATATCATCCGTTCCAACACGTTCGTTGCTGAGCTGAAAGGCAAACAGCCGCAGGATATTAATGTGCCTGTTATCGGCGGACACTCTGGTGTGACGATCCTGCCTCTGCTGTCTCAGGTTCCTGGTATCAGCTTCAGCGAGCAGGAAGTGGCCGATCTGACCAAGCGTATCCAGAATGCGGGCACCGAGGTTGTTGAAGCCAAAGCAGGTGGCGGATCGGCTACGTTGTCGATGGGTCAGGCTGCGGCACGTTTTGGTCTGTCTCTGGTTCGCGCGCTGCAAGGCGAAAGCGGTGTGGTGGAATGTGCATACGTTGAAAGTGATGGCAAATATGCCCGCTTCTTCGCTCAACCGATTCTGTTAGGCAAAGACGGCGTCGCTGAGCGTAAAGACATCGGCACATTAAGCGCTTTTGAGCAAAATGCGCTTAACAGCATGCTGGATACGCTGAAGCAGGATATTGAGCTAGGCGAGACGTTCATCAAGAATTAATCATTGAGATTCTTGTAATACGTAGCGTTGAATAAAAAGCCGGAGATCGATATCTCCGGCTTTTCTTTTTTAATCGGGACGGATGAGTCTTTTTCTGTCGATAAGCTCATTGGTTTCTGGATTGTAGTACCGGCTTGGCCAAATCTCTGAGGGGTGAATACCCAGCGCATCGGCAATCAGCCATTCCCCCTTGGGCCAAGGGCGTGAGAGCGCATTAGCTAACGTCGATGAGCTTAATCCGGCCGCTCGCGATACCGCCGCCAGCGTCGTGTTTTTCTTGCGCAGTGCAGCAATGATATCAGCGGGATGCCAGTCTTGTTTCCTTAAAATCATAATCCTTCCCTTATTTGCTATAAGACGACTGTCGATTAGTGGTATAAATAACGGATGTTAGTTATATGCCGAACTAACATGACATTATTATTTGGAAATAATATAGCATTAATTTTCCTTAAAATTCTCAATTAATTTCCAAATAAGCGCGTTTTTGTTAGGGATGGCACTATCAGGATGAAAGGCAATGAAAAAAGAGTGGTTTGCTACCAGCGAATTGGTTGGAGTCGGCGGCCTTCCGAAATCAAGACAAGGATTAAATAAGCGCGCCCGCGAGGATGGATGGGAGAAGCGTCGCCGTAAAGGCGTCCAGGGAAGAGGAGTGGAGTACTCAATTCACAGCTTGCCGGATACGGTAAAGAAATCCCTATTACTCGAAATCGAGCCTTCCGCCTACTCGGCGAAACAGCCTGCGGCACTGGCCGTATGGATGCAGATTTATCAGCAACTATCTGAAAAAGAAAGAGATGATCTAATCGCTTATATTCTGCGAGTCGGAGTGTCCTCCACGCTGAGTCAGTTGGGTATTAGGCCATCAGATGAGGAGCCAATCTCATCAATGGAAATTGACTGAGAGCTACCGAGAGCAATCTCTTAAATTGCTGACGTTGGTGGTAAAAAGGGACCTGTATTTTCTTTCGCTTTACCGTATTGCTTCTGGCCGCGATGTTTCAGCATCGCGCTGGATTTAATCATTTCTTTATTACTTAGGTGTGTCGGTAACGCGTAAAAGTTAGCGGTTTAGGTAATTATAGTCTATTATATGGAAACTTTTGGGCGAGTTGACGTAATGCCTGTTCAAAACAAACAAGGGAGTGACGAGTATGGACAAAGAATGGTTTGCAACAAGTGAGCTGGTTGGCGTAGGTGGATTGCCTAAGTCACCGCAGGGGTTGAACAAGCGGGCGCGAGACGACGGTTGGGAAAAGCGCAGGCGGAAAGGGGTTCAAGGGCGCGGTGTCGAATATTCTATTCGCAGTTTGCCGAATGAGGTCAGGAACTCTCTACTGGTAAAAGAGAATCCGCCAACCGAATATTATCGTATCGATAATGAGCCGACCCTGCTGTCATCGTGGGTGCATATTTTCCATCAACTTTCCGTTGATGAACGAACCCGGCTGATTAATTTCATCTTGCGTGAAGGGACAATAGCGATGCTGTCTCGGCTGGATGATGTCACAATCGACCAGACTGCCTAAGTCTGGCGAACGAGTAGCGCTGCAAGACAGCGCTACTTATGAATTAACGATCTTATCAGATAAGAACCTTACACCACGTTAGAAATCGCGCTGTACGGCTAAATGGGCAAGGCCCTCGAGCGCCATACGGTATGGTGTTTCCGGCAGTTGCTGTAGTGCGCTAATTGCCTTATCTGCCTCTTCTTCGGCACGCTGCCGCGTATAATCAAGTGAACCGCATTGCTGCATGGCGGAAAGAACCGGTTCCAGCAAATGACGCCCGTTTCCTTCTTCAATGGCCTTGCGAATCAGCGAACTCTGTTCTGCATTTCCATGACGCATCGCATGCAGTAACGGCAGCGTTGGCTTGCCTTCATTGAGGTCATCGCCCGTGTTTTTACCCAGCGTTTTGCCGTCTGCGCTGTAATCTAGCAGATCGTCAATTAACTGGAATGCGGTGCCCAAATAGCGGCCATAGTCCTGAAGCGCTTTTTCTTGCTCTGGCGTCGCACCAGCAAGGATGGATGAAGATTGCGCGGCGGCTTCAAATAAACGCGCCGTTTTACTGTAAATGACGCGCATATAGCTTTCTTCAGTGATATCCGGGTCGTTACAGTTCATTAGCTGCAAGACTTCGCCTTCAGCAATCACGTTCACCGCTTCTGACATCAGCGCCAGCACACGTAATGATTCGAGGCTGGTCATCATCTGGAAGGCGCGCGTATAGATGAAATCCCCAACCAACACGCTTGCTGCGTTGCCAAAGGCGGCATTTGCTGTCGCTTTACCCCGGCGCATGTCGGACTCGTCTACCACATCATCATGTAGCAGCGTTGCGGTGTGGATAAATTCGATCAGTGCGGCGACAGTGACATGCTTATCACCGTTATAGTCGAGGGCTCTGGCTGCAAGTACAGCAATCATCGGGCGTATACGTTTTCCACCACCGCTGATGATGTAATGTCCAAGCTGGTTTATCAAAACGACGTCGGAATTCAGCTGTTCAAGAATGACGTTATTAACAGCCGCCATATCCTGTGCAGTCAATGCTGTAATTTGTTCTAGATTCATGGTTTGTGCCAACGTATGTCTTCAACACTGCCGTAAGATTGCTGTTGCATATCGGCAAGACGGAACTTATTGCGCCGATTGTACTTGAAAAATGAGATAGATAAACGGCAGTTGATACGTTGTATTCTTTTTCTTCACATCCGTTGATTATGCACTTGTCATCCTCAGTATTTTTGCGTAGAATTCGCGCCCTATTATGAATATTTATAGCGCGCTCTGAAACCTATTAACGGGTGCGCGGAAAGCGGAGTTTTATATGTACGCAGTTTTCCAAAGTGGTGGTAAACAACACCGAGTAAGCGAAGGTCAAACCGTTCGCTTGGAAAAGCTGGACATCGCAACTGGTGAAGCCGTTGAGTTTGACCAAGTTCTGATGGTTGCCAACGGTGAAGAAATCAAAATCGGCGTTCCTTTCGTCGATGGCGGTAAAATCAAAGCTGAAGTTGTTGCTCATGGTCGTGGCGAAAAGGTGAAGATCGTTAAGTTCCGTCGCCGTAAACACTACCGTAAGCAAGCAGGCCACCGTCAGTGGTTCACTGACGTGAAAATTACCGGCATCAGCGCTTAAGATTAGGAGAGCGGATTAAATGGCACACAAGAAAGCTGGCGGTTCAACCCGTAACGGTCGTGACTCTAACGCACAACGTCTTGGCGTAAAACGTTTTGGCGGCGAAAGTGTTCTGGCTGGCAACATCATCGTTCGTCAACGTGGTACTAAATTCCACGCAGGAACTAACGTTGGCTGCGGGAAAGATCATACTCTGTTTGCTTTGACTGATGGTAAAGTTCAGTTTGAAGTTAAAGGCCCGAAAAACCGTAAATTTATCAGCATCGTTGCTGAATAATTTTTCGCGTTAGGTCTTACGGATTTAAGCCCCGCAATTCTTTGCGGGGCTTTTTACATTCTGATTCTGAGTAAATCATCTGGATAAGTATGAATACTAAACAACAGACGGGTATCGGTCTGTGTCTGGCGCTGACTACGGCAGTTTGCTGGGGGGCGTTACCGATAGCCATGAAACAGGTTCTGGTAGTGATGGAACCTTATACGATTGTTTGGTATCGCTTTTTTATCGCGTCGATTGGACTCGGCATTATTCTGTCATCCCGTAAGACGTTGCCGCCAATGCGGGTTTTCCGGCATCGGCGTTGGTGGGTTCTGCTACTGATTGCGACGGCTGGACTGCTGGGTAACTTTGTTTTCTTTAGCTCGTCTCTGCAATATCTGAGCCCGACAGCGTCTCAGGTTATCGGGCAACTTTCCCCTGTAGGCATGATGTTCGCCAGCGTACTTATCCTAAAGGAAAAGATGCGCGGCACGCAGGTCATTGGCGCGATCATGCTGATTTGCGGTCTGATCCTGTTTTTTAATACCAGCTTGATTGAGATTTTTACCCGACTGACTGACTACACGCTGGGCGTGTTGCTGGGTGTTTGTGCCTCGGCAGTATGGGTATCCTATGGCGTAGCGCAGAAAGTCCTATTGCGACGCCTGACATCGCAGCAGATTCTGTTTCTGTTATATGTGCTGTGCGTCGTCTTTATCACGCCTTTTGCCAAGCTTGAGGTTATTTTTCAACTGAGTAACTGGCAGCTTATTTGCCTGCTCTTTTGTGGTGCGAATACGTTGATTGGCTATGGTGCGCTGGCGGAGGCAATGGCTCGCTGGCAGGCATCACAGGTTAGTGCGGTCATTACGTTGACGCCGTTGTTTACGCTGCTGTTTTCCGATCTATTGGCATTAGGATGGCCGACTTTCTTTGCTGCGCCAGTACTGAATTGGGTCGGCTATGTGGGCGCTTTTGTCGTTGTTGCGGGCGCTATGTTTTCCGCTATCGGGCATCGCCTCTTACCCGGCAAGAAAGAACCCGTTCCGCCATTGATGGTGCAGAAGTAGCCTAAAAGAAAGCGTATTGCAGCGGTCACGGCCGCCTTTTGACATTCTGCATGTGTTGTTTATTTTTAATACAGATGAAATTATTGGAGCAGGCAGGTACAATCCGCTCCTTTGCTGGAATGCGTTCTGGTGCGTCAGTTTTTTAATGGTGAGTAGAAATACGCTACATGCCGTAAAATCAAAAAGTTACGCCAAGAAGAACCAATAACAAGCCTAAAACACGTAGATATTCTCTATTGGTTTTTTGCGGAGAGAATCAATGAAGTTTGTAGATGAAGCCACAATTCTCGTTGTGGCAGGCGATGGCGGTAACGGTTGTGTCAGCTTTCGCCGTGAAAAATATATTCCCAACGGCGGTCCGGACGGTGGTGACGGCGGCGATGGCGGTGACGTTTATCTGCTGGCAGACGAAAACCTGAACACGCTGATCGACTATCGTTTTGAAAAATCCTTCCGCGCTGAGCGTGGACAAAACGGGCAAAGTCGTGACTGTACGGGCAAACGCGGCAAAGATATTACGATTAAAGTCCCTGTTGGTACCCGTGTTCTGGATCAGGGAACCGGCGAAGTGCTGGGCGATATGACCCGCCATCAGCAGAGCCTGATGGTGGCGAAAGGCGGCTGGCATGGTTTAGGTAACACGCGTTTTAAATCGTCCGTCAACCGTGCCCCTCGTCAGAAGACCAGCGGCACGAAAGGCGAAGAGCGTGAGCTGACGCTGGAACTATTGTTGCTGGCTGACGTGGGTATGCTTGGCCTGCCTAACGCAGGTAAATCGACCTTTATCCGCGCAGTATCAGCGGCGAAGCCGAAAGTGGCTGATTATCCGTTTACCACTCTGGTACCAAGCCTTGGCGTTGTCCGTATGGATAGCGAGCAGAGCTTTGTTGTGGCGGATATCCCTGGTTTGATTGAAGGCGCATCTGAAGGGGCTGGGTTAGGGATTCGCTTCCTGAAACACCTTGAACGCTGCCGTGTACTGTTGCATCTGGTTGATTTAGCACCGATTGATGAGTCAGACCCAATTGAAAATGCCAAAATCATTATCAACGAGTTAGAGCAGTATGGCGCGGGTTTGGCAGAAAAACCACGTTGGCTGGTTTTCAACAAGGTTGATTTGATCGACAAGGCTGAAGCGGAAAAACGTGCCAAAGAGATTGCGGCTGCGCTTGGCTGGGATGATAAATACTATCTGATTTCTGCAGCGAACCGTGAAGGCGTCAACCCACTTTGCTGGGATGTGATGAATTTCCTGAAAGCCAATCCGAAAGTAACGGCAATTGCCGAAAGCGCACCGGAAAAAGTTGAGTTCATGTGGGATGATTATCACCGCGAACAGCTGGCTGAAATAGAAAAAGAAGCCGAAGAAGAGTGGGATGATGACTGGGACGATGAAGATGATGAAGGTGTTGAGATCATCTATCAAAAGTAATGCGTTCTTCTGTTAGTCAGGTCTTACATACGCGGGCTTATCCCATCAGGGTAAGCCCGCGTTGTTCTTTTAATTGCTCTGATAAATATCTTTATAGAGACGGCTTTCAAATCTCACCAGAGGGACGCGACGTGCGCGCTGGTCTTCTGGCGGTACGGCATAGCCAGACAGGAACTGGACGAATGCCATACGTTGGCCGCTCGCGGTAGTAATGAAGCCTGCCAGATTGTATACGCCCTGCAATGCCCCGGTTTTAGCCGAAACCTTGCCATCCACGCCAGCTTCATGCAGGCCGCCACGATAACGCAGCGTGCCGTCATAGCCGGAAAGCGGAAGCATCGTGATGTAATTCAGTTCATTATCGTGCTGTGCGATGTACTGCAAGACCTGCATCATCGTTTCCGGTGAAATCAGGTTATGGCGCGACAGGCCTGAACCATCGACAACAATGCTGTTTCCTAAATCTACACCCGCCTTCTGACGCAGAATTTGTCGCACGGCATCTGCACCCGCGCGCCACGTACCCGGCACGCTAAAACGCTCATGGCCAATAGTACGAAAGACCGTATCGGCAATCATATTGTCTGATTTTTTCAACATGATAGTGAGCAGGTCGTGCAGTGGTGCTGACTGTGTCTGAGCCAGTACGCTTCCTGCCGGACCAGGCTGCGTCTGGCGACGAAGGCTGCCTTTAATACGGATATCAGCCTGCTGTAGCTCATCTTTAACGATAGCGCCGGCATAGCTGGCCCCGTCCTGAATCGCGAATGCCAGCGGAAGCGGTTCTGTGCGCTGAACCAGACAGCCGGTAAGCGTAAAGCGATTTAATTCCCCGGGGACTACATCCAATTCGCAGTATTGGGCATCGGCTGAACCTTTAGCTAGCGTGCGGACTTCGCTGAACATTTGCACCGGATAATAGGATGCAACGCGGATAAACGCATTATCACCCGCTTTAGGCGCACTGTAGAGTGAGACGGAGAAGCAGTTGCGATCGACAATCGCGGCACCCGGCGGGGCGCTGAAGCACTGTGTCATATCGTTCCAGGGCCAGCCCGGCGCTTTATCGTGACTGGCGAACACTGAGGTGTCGATCAGCACGTCCCCCGCGATTTCCTGTATCCCGCGCTTTCTTAATTCCTGCACCATATTCCGTATTTGCTGGCGCTTAAGCGTAGGATCGCCGCTGAATCGTACGATGAGATTACCGTTCAGAATACCGCTGGTAACAGGTCCGTGGCTTTCCATCGTGGTGATGAACCGATAATCTGGACCTAATTGCAGTAATGCAGCTAATGCGGTTATCACCTTTTGCGTACTGGCTGGAAGCGCCATTTGCTGGCTATTGAAGGCCATACTGGGTGTTGTTGCGCCAACTTTTTGTACCAATAGCGCCAAATTGGCACCGTCTGGTAAATATTGGCGATGATCCTCAACAGAAGCTGCATTGGCATGCAGAACAAAAGCGCAGGCAAGTCCGGTAACAATCGATGAAAAACGCATAATCTCAGCTAATAACGGGGTAACGTGTGGTCATACTACGGCGCAACAAGGTCTAAAGTAAACGATGACCCTCATTGAACTCTGGGGTAAAATACGTATCAAAATGCAAAACCGCTGCTAGCCTGGAAATTTTGTTCCGGGGCTGGTTGCTTTTGTTTTATGTCCAGTGAGGACTGGCACGTTGCAGAGACTCCGTCGCCTTTGATTTTTAGCGCGTCAGGATGACGATTATTTGAGTCTTACGGACTTTTTTAGAGGTATAGACAATATGAAACAATTTCCGATGACGTTGCGTGGTGCTGAAAAATTGCGCGAAGAGCTTGACCACCTGAAATCTGTGCGTCGACCTGAAATTATTGCGGCGATTGCCGAAGCGCGTGAGCACGGCGATCTGAAAGAGAATGCAGAATATCATGCCGCACGCGAGCAGCAGGGCTTCTGTGAAGGACGTATTCAAGACATTGAAGCTAAATTATCTAACGCACAGGTTATCGATGTTACGAAGATGACTGCGAACGGGCGTGTTATTTTTGGTTCCACCGTGACGGTGATGAATCTGGATAACGATGAAGAGCAAACTTATCGGATTGTTGGTGATGACGAAGCAGATTTTAAACAGAATCTGATCTCGGTAAATTCGCCCATCGCGCGTGGTCTGATCGGCAAAGAGCAAGATGACGTTGTGGTTATCCGTACGCCGGGCGGCGACGTGGAATATGAGATCCTGAAGGTCGAATATCTGTAAATTTTGCCGTATTGTTGATTAAAACAGCAAAAATTGTAAAGAAAAGAAAAAGGCCGCTTGCGGCCTTTTCTCTAACCGAGAGGCATGGCACCTTTCCGTTAAAACCGAGTATCCAGAAATAAAAAGTGTTATCGTGGTAACACAATTTTACGTTCTTTCGCAGGACGGTAGAGCACCAACGTATGGCCGATAACCTGAACGTTAGCAGCACCCGTTTCACGAACAATCGCTTCAACAATCAAGGCTTTGGTTTCGCGGTCTTCTGTCGCTACTTTTATCTTGATCAGCTCGTGATGCGCCAATGCTTGTTCGATCTCAGCCAAAACACCTTCGGTGAGACCGTTATTGCCCAGCATGACAACCGGTTTTAGCGGATGTGCCAAGCCTTTCAGGTGTTGTTTTTGTTTATTACTTAGGTTCATTGTCTTTTTTACTTAGGTTGGGATTGAAAACGGGTCATTCTACCGCCATCTCATGATTATAACCAATTTGACTGTTCTGATTGGTAATATGTGAGAAGTTTCTCCCCACCACGAGCGTGTTACTGAGAATAGTTGGAAAATCGATGGCGAATAAAAAGCGTTCTGCAAGTTCCAGTCGCTGGTTGCAGGAACACTTTAGCGATAAATATGTGCAGCAGGCCCAGAAAAAAGGGCTGCGCTCGCGTGCTTGGTTTAAACTTGACGAAATACAGCAGAGCGACAAACTGTTTAAACCCGGTATGACAGTTGTGGATTTAGGCGCTGCGCCGGGCGGCTGGTCACAGTATGTGGTCACGCAAATTGGTGGAAATGGTCGAATTATCGCGTGTGATATTTTGCCGATGGATCCGATTGTTGGCGTCGATTTCCTGCAAGGGGACTTTCGTGATGAACTGGTCCTCAAAGCCTTGCTCGAAAGGGTTGGCGATAGCAAAGTTCAGGTGGTGATGTCTGACATGGCCCCTAACATGAGTGGTACACCAGCCGTTGATATTCCGAAGTCGATGTATCTGGTTGAATTAGCACTTGGTATGTGTCGGGATGTATTAGCGCCAGGCGGAAGTTTCCTGGTGAAAGTGTTTCAGGGAGAAGGCTTTGATGAATACCTGCGGGAAATTCGCTCCCTGTTTACGAAAGTGAAAATTCGTAAACCAGACGCCTCACGTGCCCGGTCTCGTGAAGTGTATATTGTAGCGACAGGGCGGAAACTGTAGTACCCTAACGCTGTTTTTTAACACAGTTGTAATATGAGGTTAATCCCTTGAGTGACATGGCGAAAAACCTAATTCTCTGGTTAGTCATCGCAGTGGTGCTGATGTCTGTTTTCCAGAGCTTTGGGCCCAGCGAGTCGAATGGCCGTAGGGTGGATTATTCAACCTTCTTGACTGAAGTGAATCAGGATCAGGTCCGTGAAGCACGTATTAACGGGCGTGAGATCAGTGTTATCAAAAAAGACAGCAACAGATACACGACTTACATTCCTGTCAATGACCCCAAGCTACTGGATAACCTGCTAACGAAGAACGTGAAAGTCGTTGGTGAGCCGCCGGAAGAACCGAGCTTGCTGGCTTCTATCTTTATTTCTTGGTTCCCGATGCTGTTACTGATTGGCGTCTGGATCTTCTTCATGCGTCAAATGCAAGGCGGCGGCGGTAAAGGCGCTATGTCCTTCGGCAAGAGCAAAGCGCGTATGCTGACTGAAGATCAGATCAAGACGACGTTTGCTGATGTAGCGGGTTGTGACGAAGCGAAGGAAGAGGTTAGCGAACTGGTCGAGTACCTGCGCGAACCTAGCCGTTTCCAGAAACTGGGCGGTAAAATTCCGAAAGGCATTCTGATGGTCGGCCCGCCGGGAACCGGTAAAACGCTGCTGGCAAAAGCAATTGCCGGTGAAGCGAAAGTGCCTTTCTTTACGATTTCCGGTTCTGATTTCGTTGAAATGTTTGTCGGTGTCGGTGCTTCTCGTGTCCGTGACATGTTCGAACAGGCGAAGAAAGCCGCGCCTTGTATCATCTTTATCGATGAAATCGACGCCGTTGGCCGTCAGCGTGGCGCAGGTTTGGGCGGTGGTCACGATGAACGTGAACAAACGCTGAACCAAATGCTGGTTGAGATGGACGGCTTTGAAGGCAACGAGGGCATTATTGTCATCGCGGCAACTAACCGCCCTGATGTTCTTGACCCAGCGTTGCTGCGTCCAGGTCGTTTTGACCGTCAGGTTGTGGTTGGCCTGCCAGATGTTCGCGGTCGTGAGCAGATTCTGAAAGTTCACATGCGTCGCGTACCGCTGTCTCCAGATATCGATGCGTCAGTGATTGCACGTGGTACACCAGGCTTCTCTGGTGCGGATTTGGCTAACCTGGTTAACGAAGCCGCATTGTTCTCCGCTCGTGGCAACAAACGCGTTGTTTCGATGGTCGAGTTCGAGAAAGCGAAAGACAAAATCATGATGGGTGCAGAGCGCCGTTCCATGGTAATGACTGAGAAGCAGAAAGAATCGACGGCGTATCATGAAGCGGGGCACGCCATCATTGGTCGTCTGGTGCCAGAACACGATCCAGTTCATAAAGTGACGATCATTCCGCGTGGTCGTGCGCTGGGTGTGACATTCTTCCTGCCTGAAGGCGATGCGATCAGCGCCAGCCGTCAGAAACTGGAAAGCCAGATCTCTACGCTGTACGGTGGTCGACTGGCCGAAGAAATTATTTATGGCGTGGAACATGTTTCTACGGGCGCGTCCAACGACATCAAAGTGGCAACCTCGATTGCTCGCAACATGGTGACGCAGTGGGGCTTCTCTGAAAAACTTGGTCCATTGCTCTATGCGGAAGAAGAGGGTGAGGTATTCCTCGGTCGTTCCGTGGCAAAAGCCAAGCATATGTCAGATGAAACCGCGCGTATTATCGATCAGGAAGTAAAATCGCTGATTGAACGTAACTATGTGCGTGCTCGTGAACTGTTGATGGCAAACATGGACATTCTTCACTCAATGAAAGATGCGTTGATGAAGTATGAAACCATTGATGCGCCGCAGATCGATGACCTGATGGGACGTAAAAAAGAAGTACGTCCGCCAGCAGGTTGGGAAGAGTCTCGTTCTGACAACGATTCTGGTAACGGTGGCGGTACACCTAAAGCCCCTACGCCAGTAGATGAGCCGCAGACGCCTAATCCTGGTAATACGATGTCTGAGCAAGTGGACGACAAATAATCCGCCTGCGATTCACATCTGTAACTTACGAAACCCCAGCTCAGGCTGGGGTTTTTTACTGGGAGTGTTCTTCGAACCACATTTCATGCTAACTACACCAGACTGCGGAGGTAAATCATGCAACTGGTCGCCAGAGACTCAACGCTGGATCTTTCCTGCCCACACATCATGGGCATTCTTAACGTCACGCCGGACTCTTTTTCCGATGGTGGTAAACACAACAAGCTCGATGCGGCATTACTGCACGTTCAGGAGATGGTTAACGCTGGTGCGACCCTGATTGATATTGGCGGTGAATCGACGCGTCCCGGAGCGGCTGAGGTGAGCACGGAAGAAGAGCTGAACCGTGTGGTACCCGTGGTTGAAGCCATTGCTAAACGCTTTGACGTATGGATCTCGGTCGATACCTCAAAGCCAGAAGTGATGACAGCATCGGCGCAGGCGGGAGCACATCTGATTAATGATATCCGCGCTTTGCAAGAGCCCGGAGCTCTGGAGGCGGCGGCGGCAACAGGTTTGCCAGTATGCCTGATGCATATGCAGGGTATGCCGAGAACTATGCAGCACAAACCGCATTATGATGACCTGATGCAGGACATTGGCGATTTCTTGCAGCAGCAGATTGATCGCTGTGTGAGCGCCAATATTCCGAAAAGTAAGCTATTGCTGGATCCTGGGTTCGGATTCGGTAAGAATCTTGCCCATAACTATGCGCTTCTGGCTCGTCTGAGCGAATTACATCGTTTTGAACTGCCTCTTCTGGTTGGCATGTCGAGGAAATCCATGATTGGACAGATCCTCAATGTGCCGCCTGCGCAGCGGGTTCACGGCAGCATCGCCTGCGCAGTGATTGCGGCGATGCAGGGAGCACAGATTATTCGCGTGCACGATGTTAAAGAAACGGCTGATGCCATGCGCATTGTTGAGGCCACCCTTTCTGCGAAGGAATAAAAACGAGATGAGTAACCGCAAATATTTTGGTACCGATGGCGTACGTGGCAAGGTTGGCGATACGCCGATTACCCCTGATTTTGTGCTTAAACTGGGTTGGGCCGCTGGGAAAGTTCTCGCGCGGCATGGTTCTCGTAAGATTATCATCGGCAAAGATACCCGTATTTCTGGCTATATGCTGGAGTCTGCGCTGGAAGCCGGGCTGGCAGCTGCGGGTTTGTCGGCCTCTTTTACCGGCCCGATGCCGACGCCTGCGGTTGCTTATCTGACCCGTACGTTCCGTGCTGAAGCGGGTATCGTGATTTCTGCTTCTCACAACCCGTATTACGACAACGGTATTAAATTCTTCTCCATTGACGGCACCAAGCTGCCGGATGACGTAGAAGAAGCGATCGAGGCTGAACTGGAAAAACCGCTGACGTGTGTTGAGTCGGCTGAATTAGGCAAAGCTAGCCGCATTGTTGACGCTGCTGGACGCTACATCGAATTTTGTAAGGGAACGTTCCCGAGCGAACTGAGCCTTAACGGTTTAAAGATCGTCGTCGATTGTGCCAATGGCGCTACCTATCACATCGCCCCTAGCGTATTGCGCGAGCTTGGCGCTAAAGTCATCGCCATTGGCTGTGAGCCTGATGGGATGAACATCAATGAAGAATGCGGGGCGACGGACGTCAGACAGCTACAGGCGCGCGTACTGGCTGAGAAAGCGGACGTTGGGCTGGCGTTTGACGGCGATGGCGATCGGCTCATCATGGTCGACCATTTAGGTAACAAGGTTGATGGCGATCAGATCCTGTATATCATCGCCCGCGAAGGTCTACGTCAGGGGCAACTGCGCGGTGGCGCGGTGGGCACGCTGATGAGTAACATGGGGCTTGAGGTAGCGTTAAAGCAGCTGGGTATCCCGTTTGCTCGTGCCAAAGTGGGCGACCGCTATGTATTAGAAATGATGCAGGCAAAAGGGTGGCGCATCGGGGCAGAAAACTCCGGCCATGTGATCCTGCTGGATAAAACCACGACGGGCGACGGTGTGATTGCCGGTTTGCAAGTTCTTACCGCGATAGTGAAAAACCATATGAGCCTGCATGATTTATGCAGCGGTATGAAGCTGTTTCCACAGATTCTGGTCAATGTGCGGTTTACAGGGGAACACGATCCGCTGGAAGACAAAAACGTGCAGCAGATTACGCAGGATGTGGAAAAAGAATTGGCCGGACGCGGGCGGGTATTGCTGCGTAAATCCGGTACTGAGCCACTCATTCGCGTTATGGTTGAGGGTGAACACGAAGAGACGGTAATCGCGTTGGCGAACCGTATTGCCGATGCGGTAAAAGCCGCTGGTTGAGGGCGTTTTTGATTCGCCAATCAGGGAGATAAGGCTTTCGATAGGTATCTTGCGTCGAAAGCCGCTGTTTTTTTCTGCAATCAACCTGTGGTGACTAAATTACCCTTGCGTACGCTACATCCTTTGGTTAGTATTCAGACCCGCTTGATAAGGGATGTTCTACATCCTGCTTCGCGGAATGACACGCGGTTTACCGCCAGAATATAGCATCTCCATGAATCATGGGGAAAACGGTTAACGGGTACGACTATGTACGAAGCTCTATTAGTGATTTTCCTGTTAGTATCGATCGGGCTGGTTGCCTTGATCATGCTGCAGCAGGGTAAAGGTGCTGATATGGGAGCGTCGTTCGGAGCAGGTGCTTCTGCCACTTTGTTCGGTTCGAGCGGCTCTGGTAATTTCATGACCCGCATGACGGCGATACTGGCGACCCTGTTCTTCATTATCAGTCTCATTCTGGGCAACTTAAGTTCGCTGCAGAAAAGAGGCGGTGCATGGGATAACCTAAGCCAGCCAGAAAAAGCCGAGCAGACGACAACGCCTGCTGCGCCTTCAACGCCGGCGAGTGACATTCCGAAGTAAGCGTTTTAAAGCAGTAATTGTGATGCCGTGGTGGTGGAATTGGTAGACACGCTACCTTGAGGTGGTAGTGCCCGATTGGGCTTACGGGTTCAAGTCCCGTCCTCGGTACCAACATAAAAAATAGACGTCAATAGACGTCTATTTTTTTGTCTTTAATTTACTGTCTCAGTGCCTTACAGGCGCACCAGCTGCTTGCCAAAGTGTTTGCTGTCTAATAAGTCGATAAAGGCTTGAGGCGCATTCTCTATTCCCTCAATAATGTTCTCTCGATATTTTAACTGCCCTTTCTCCACGGCATCCAATAGCCAGATATTTGCTTCCGCATAGTCTTTGAACCATTCCGTCACAAGAAAAAAGCGGCTTAGCGGGGCATCGGGCAGAGAAGAAAAAAATGCTACCGTGCTGGATGCGTCAACGTCAGGATCTTGATTGTATTGTGCCGCACTGCCACAGACGGGGACTCTTGCGCCTTCGTTAAGCAGTTTGGCCACAAAAAGTGAAACCCTGCCGCCAACGTTTTCAAAATAGATATCAATTCCGTCAGGGCAGGCAGCCCGCAAGGCGTGATTTAAGTCATCTTCTTTATAGTTAACACAGGCATCAAAGCCTAATGTCTCAATGACATAGCGACATTTCTCTTCGCTTCCAGCCAGACCGACAACCCGGCATCCAGCCTGTTTACCTAACTGACCGACGACGGAACCAACGCCCCCTGATGCGGCGGATACCACCAGCGTCTCTCCCGCTTTGGGTTTGGCAATTTTGTTCATGCCAAAATAAGCGGAACGTCCCGGTGTGCCTACCGCGCCGAGAAAAATAGAGGGTGACAGAGCCGTTGGCGGCAGGCGATGCGTAATAAAATCCTGAGGCGTGCCGACATAGTATTTCTGCCAGCCTGAAAACGTGAACACGCAATCTCCAACCTTAAAGTGTGGGTTCTTCGTTGCCACGACGTAGCCTACCGTTTCACCTTGAATCACTTCTCCCTGTTTGATTGGGCTCACATAGGCTGTGTTCTTGTTAAGCCGTGGGCGTGTATAAAGGTCAATGGATAGCCATTTGTTTTCAACCAGATATTCGCCGGGCTGTAGTGCATTGATATGGCGTTCTTCGAGCCTGAAATCCTCTAACTGTGCGGGGCCATCAGGATGACGATTCAGTACAATCAGCTTGTTTTCTAACGGGTTCATAATATTCCCTATATTTAGCATTCATGATGTTATGCACTACCTGCAGCGCTGATCAGGCAGCGTTATCGTGTGCAAGTGACGACCAGCGATACTTTGGCCATCGGAAACTGAAGATCACCAGCAGTAGCGTAAGAGGCCATCCGCTGATGAGGACAAGCGTATCCATCGGCAAACCAGGCTGACGGGAAAGGAGGTAGATAATGATGGCTTTCACCAGGTAAACCAGAATCCAGACCAGTGATACCTCGTTCCAGACGCGGACGTACTGCGGTGTGCCATAAACGGGGAGTGTCTTAAGCGCTGGCGTGGCTTGTTCCGCCAATGTTTGTATGACCGGACGCCCCTTGATGCTGTAAATGGTAAAAATAATCACGGTTGAAATTGCGCCGCTGACCGACAAAAAGACGCTCTCTTGATGGATATCAAACAAGATGACGCCTTCCAGATAAAGGTAGTGGCTAAGCCCCGATACCAGAATGAGAGCAATGATTGGCAGATAACCTTGCCAACGGCTGATGAGTTGCAGTACACCGGAATAGATCGCGGTTATTAACAGCGCGACGCCAGCCCCCCATTGTAAAAATGCGATGTTATACATAACGACCGGTATGATGATGGTCAGAAGCGCATCGCGCGATACCAGATATCGCCAAACGGTTAACGACGGGGGATGGCCCATGTTTTCTCCTCACTTACGTCATAAAATCGCCGTTCTGCGTTTGAAACCGCAGACGGCGAATGTGTTATTGCCATACTTTTTTGAGCTGTTCGGCTATGCGGGAAATGTGCGGTGCGTTCATCATTGAGATATGATCGCCGGACGTCGGTAGTACCGTCAGGCAACCTGAAGTGAGGCGACGCCACCCCAGTCCTGACTCTGGCAGGCGGATACGACCGGGTAAAATATCTTCTGCCTCGACGATCAACACATCACCTGAGTAGCGCTCGCCACGGTAAGCATCCGTCGCATAGATATGGGTTTGCAGGATATTGATAAAGTCCTGAAATTCTCCAGGCCCAATCGACTCAGGCACCAGCCCCACACGTTTAAATTCGGCCAGAAAGCGCGACGTTCGTTGCGCATTGCTCATGTCTGCAAGCGACTGCTCTGAAAGATCGAAAGATGCACCGGTAAACAAAGCCACTTTATGCGCAAAATACGCCAGACGTTCCGCCTCGTTCATGTCTGCTGAGCCATCAATGTTGATCTCTGGAGCAGGCTGGTCCAACACTAACACCGTCGGTGTTATGCCTTTTTTCGCGAGCTGCTGCGCCATTTCAAAAGCGATAGTTGCACCGAGAGACCATCCTCCGAGTACCAGACGGGAGCGATGAACGATGTCGCCTGATTCTGAGAGATAGAAAGCGGCAAGCGCTTTGATATCGGCGTTATAAGGCTGGTTAACACTGAAATCCGGCACCTGAATGCCATAGATCGGGTAGCGCTCGCCCAGTTCACGCGCCAGCCCGGAATAACACAGCACGTTACCGCCAGCGGGATGGATCAGAAGCAAAGTGGGGTTATCTTCAGGCTGCCCACGATTGAGCGTCACTCTTGCGGCTTGAGTCTGCGATCCCTTGTCTTCAATCACGCGGGCCAACTGGGCAATGCTGCTGTTTTCGAACAGCTGCCCCAGAGACAGGGATGTCCCAAAGTGCTGATTAACGCTCAGGATGAGCTTTAATGCGCTGAGAGAATTCCCACCAAGGGTAAAGAAGCTCTCCTGCGTATCAATCGTCTCGCTTTGTAAAATGTCGCGATAAATTTCATGCAGGTCGTGTTCACGCTGATTTTCCGGGGCATGGAATGCTACGCGTTTTTCTGCTGAAGGCAGGGGTAACGCGGCATAATTTATCTTACCGCTGGCGGTTAATGGCATCGCGTCTAGCCATACCCAGCGTTCTGGCTGCATATAGTCTGGCAGCTTTTTTTGCAGCGCCGTTTTTACTGTGGCCTGACTGGGTTCATCAATGCCGCACAGGTACGCGGTTAAGACAGTTTCCCCGTGAGGCAGCGTGTTTTGTTTAATAGCAACGTGGGTCGCATTAGCAACCTGTTGTAATGCCTGTTCGATCTCCGTCAGCTCAACACGGTAGCCGCGCACTTTAACCTGACGATCCAAACGCCCCATAAATTCAAGATTGCCATCAGGCAGGAAACGGCCTTTGTCACCGCTGCGATAAAGTCGCTCGCCCTCAAGGTAAGGGTGAGGAATGAAGCGCGCGTTATTTTGATCTGGCAGGCCGATGTACCCTTCTGCGACATGCGAACCGCCCAGATAAATTTCTCCTGGTAATCCAGCCGGAACGAGCTGGTGGTAAGGATCGAGCAGCAGAACATGGCTATCAGACAGAGGTTTACCGATAGGCAAATAGTCGCCTGAAAGGAGTCTGAGATCGTCCGGCACCGGATAGGTGGTGACGCCGACGGTGCATTCGGTTGGCCCATAATGATTGAGGAGGCGGCAAGATGTTTGGAACTCGCGTACACGCTTGATGAGTGACAGAGGAACACGTTCTCCGCCGATAACCAATAACTGGCGAGGCAACAGCGCCTCAGCCTGCGGTGACGTCAATAACGTCGCTAAATGCGACGGCGTAATCTTTATGCAATCGACTGGGTATTGTGCCAGATAAGCGAACAGCTCCTGTGGGGAGCGGAGTAATTCGGTGCTGATCACGTCTAACTGACCTTGATGAATCAGTGCGGGGAACAGTACCGTGTGTGCCAAATCGGTGGTGAAGGATGAAAACATGCCGTAGCGAGCATCGGGCGGCAGGTTGAGAACGGGCCGAATGGCCTGACAGTAGTGGCTAAACTGCGAGTGTTTGACACGAACGCCTTTCGGTTTACCGGTACTGCCCGAGGTATAAATGATGTAAGCCGGACCATCCGTAGCCTGTGGCTGCGATGGGTTGCTTACCGGCATCATGCTGCGATTTTGTCTGACGTAGAGGCAGGGGAGCCCGTCACCGGGTGCCTGTTCGTCGATGATGACACAGCGGGCGGCGGAATTTTGCAGGATGAACTCAACCTGTTGTTCAGGGAGATCGATATCGATGGGAACATAGCATCCGCCTGCCTTTAACACGGCCAGAATCGCGACGACGTAATACTCGCTTTTCGGCATGAACAGCGCGACACACTCGCCATGAGCAATGCCGTCTTTCTGGAGCTGATGAGCCAGCTGGTTTGCCCGTTCATTGAGCTGAGCATAGCTGAACGTACGGCCTTCACAGCGAACCACGATGGCATCGGGATGTTGCTGTGCCTGTTGTTCAAACTGATGATGAACCGCTGGCGGGAATGTGTTAGCGGTCGGGCGGCATTGTGCGATTGTCGCGCGGCGTTCTTCGTCGCTTAACAGTGAGATATCCCGAACGGTTAACTGCGGCTGGGTGATTAAGGTTTCAAGAACCGTCCGCAGATCGTTCAGCATGCGCTGGATGGTGCTGCTGGAAAATAATGCGCTACTGTAGTTCATGGTGAACAGCAGGCCGTCGCTATCCTTGTCTTCTTCTACCCATAAATTCAGATCCAGTTTTGCGGTGCCGTAATCCACTTTTAACGGCTTATATTTGAACCCGCCATGGCTGCTGTGAAAATGGGGGAAGACCTGATACGTCAAGATTGCCTGAAAGATGGGATTGATCTGGGGATTACGCACATAGGTAATCTCGTCCAGAATATAATTGAACGGCACATCCTGGTATCTCAAGGTTTCTTCACACTCGGCGCGCGCGCCCTCAATCAGGGAGGCGACACTGGCATGAGGATCAATATCAAAACGTAATGGCAGGGTATTCATGAATAGCCCCATCATGTTTTGCGTGGCAGGTAAATTTCGGTTGGCAAACGGTGCGCCGATGATGATTTCCTGCTGCCCGCTGTATTTATGCAGCAGGAGCTGGTATGCCGTGAGGATAACGTGGAATTGTGTCGCCTGATGCTGTGTCGCACAGGTTTGTAAGCGTTGGCAGAAAGCCGCATCAAAGAACTGGCTGGCGATTCCCCCGGTGGTGCTCATTTTGGCTGGACGCGGGTAATCCGTCGCCAGATCTAACTGTCCTGTGATGCCATCCAACTTCTTCGCCCAGTAGGCCAGCCCGGTCTGGTATTCGCCCTCGGTATACCATCGATCTTCTGCCAGTGCATAATCGGTGAACTGGAGCGTTTTTTCGCTGGGTAATGTCCCGCCCTGTAGCAGACGAAAGTAGTTTTCCATGAGCATCTTGAAGAACACATTGACCGTCCACCCGTCGGAAATAATGTGATGAAAGGTCAGGAACAGCACATAGTCGTACTGATGGGTTTTGACCATATGGAGATAAACCAAGGGGCCATTTTCCAGATCAAAAACAATATTCCCTTTCGCTTTGGCCGTCTCCGAGACATATTTTTCAATGTCTTCTTCGCTGAATGCGGAGATATCTTCAAAGCTGAACGTGAAAGACATGTCGTCAGCAACGCACTGGCACACGTCGTTATCGACCAGCCGGAATGTCGTACGCAGAATGTCATGTTGTTGCATCAGATAGTCGAGCGTTTGCTGTACTCGCTGCGGCTCCATGTCGTGCTCGATCCTGCAGGCAAGCACATAGGGATTATTGTAGACCTGACTATCGTCAAGATATTGGGAGAGCATCCAGATGCGCTTCTGCGCGCTGGTCATGGGGAAATGTACTCTGCCGGGTGTCGCGTGCGGAACAATGGCTTTGCCTGAGGCTGCGTTGCCTGTTTTCTTCTTTTCTCTTGCTAGCTTTTTGAGTTCATCCAGGCTAAGCGAGGTCAGTTTTGCGGTGGGAAGCTGCGTCATTATCGAGTCTCATTTTGTGACATTCGGTTTTACATTAGCGGCCGCCTTCGAGATGCATACTGAAGGCGGCCGTTCCCTTATTCCTGCAATAAGGCTTCCAGCTCGGTAAGGATCAGCGTTGCTAACCCTTTCACGGTCTGGTTCTGGTAAAACAGATCAACGCGAATATCGATTTCAAATATGCCGGAAACGGTAGAAACGACCTGTACTGCCAGCAGCGAGTTACCGCCCAGTTCAGTAAAGCTGTCGTTAACCCCGATCCCCGAGATCCCCAGAATGGACTGCCAGACTTTGACGATCTCTTTCTCGATATCGTTTTCTGGCGCAACGTAATCCACTGAGAGGGCCGGCCGGGCATACCCTTCCGTTGCTTCGCTATCCTGCAAGATGAATTCCGGCGTTTCCTGTTCAGGGATCGACTCATAAATGAGCTGATCCAGATCGCTGGTGACGACGACTAACTGTTCAAATTCCAGATGCGCGAGCTGGCGTTTTATTGCATCCAGCCCTTCTGGCAACAGAATGTCTTTATCTGCCAGATTCACTTTTACTGCTGCTGTAGCTGCCGCTGATGTGTTTTCTGACGTAGCGAGCTGATTGCCCATCGTCATCTTCATCAGTGTGTAGTTTTCCAGGATCAGCAGTGGAACGCCCTCTGGTGAAAGGAACGTGATATCCATGACGATGGCGTTATCCTGCGGCTGATAAGCCTGCTTGAGCCTGGCGTGGACGTAGCACTCTTGCCCCAGTGGCGATAAGAAGGTCATCTTGCCATAGCTGATAGGCAGGAAATTCTCCTGTGTAATCAATGACAGGCAGGAGATGGCCGTAGCATCAATCACTGCGGGATGGTACGAGTAGCGGGTAAGATCGTGCGTATACTCGCTTCCCAGCACTTTGTGGATCAGCCATTCGTTATGGCCCTGAACAATCTCGCGGTGGTTGTTCCAACGCTGGCTAAACGACAGGAAATTCTCGCCTGTGTTGGCATTACCCAGCTCGGTGATAAACGGCGCGTAGGGAACCTGCGTGGTGCAGCGCTGTTTGATGGCGTCAATCGATTGTGGCGTGAGGTCAGCCGTTGGAGCGCCATGGCCTATGCTTCCGAACGCGTGTTCTTGCCATGCCAGCTCAAGCACGCCCCGAGTCTTGAGGCTGAACTTATAGCCTTTCCCCTCTGGCGTGGTGAATAGCCTCATCTGACGCGGCCAGGCATCGGTATAGATCACCGGCTTGGTCAGCATCAGGTTCTTGACCTGAAGGCTTTCCTGAGGCTTAAAGCACGTCATGAATTCATGCAGCAGCGATAAGATTGTCGCCCCCACCAGTGAAGGTTGTTTCGCAAGGCGGTGCTCATCGATAACCCAGTCCTGCGTGGTGAGATTGACCTGATAGCTTTCCTGCGTGCCTTCACGTTCCAGGTGCGTCAGCAGGTCGCCTTTGGTTTCCTCAACGGCAGCCAGCTTGCTGTTTTTCTTCTCCTGCAGCTGTTTGCCCCAACGGACAGCCATTCCCACATCGCCCCATTTTCCCCAGTTCAGCGAGACGGTACGCCCACGACGATGCTGGTTGCGATAATGCGCAAAGGCATCCATAAACGCGTTACCCGAGCAGTAATCAATGCGGGCTTCGTCACCGACGATGGAGGTAATAGAAGAGAATAAAATAAAGAAGTCAGGCTGTTTGTCCTGCAGCAGCTCATCCAGAATGAGCGATCCTGCCACTTTGGGGTCAAGCACGCTGGCGCAATCGGCGTCATTCTTCAGAGCAATGATACCGCCGCCAGCCACGCCTGCCGTATGGAACACGCCATCGACCTGCGGGAACGCGGATAACATCTCGCGCATACCGTGATAGTCATTCACATCGACCTGTGCCAGATGTACCGTGTTGCCACGGGCTTCCAGACGTAAAACGCTCGCCAGTTTTTCACTGATAGGATCGTCAACCGGATGCTGTTGGATCCAGGCTTGCCACTCTTCGCGCGGCGGTAACGCTGCACGGTAAGTCAGGATGATCGCCGCATTACTGTTTTCAGACAGGTGGTTGGCGAGCAGTATCCCCAATCCGCCGAGGCCGCCGGTGATGAGGTAGACGCCGTCGTCTTTCAATTCCGCAGGTAAACCGAGGGCATCCTGCTTCAGATGTACGGCCTGATAACTTTCTTCCCAGCGCTGGTTTCCGCGGTAAGCCACCAGATTGCCGTGTGTGGCGATATGGCTTTCTGCAATCAGGCTGTGGGCAAACTCATCAAGCTGTTCGGCATTTTGTTTAAGATCGATATCCACCAGATGGCATTGCACTTCAGGATACTCGTGATAGAACACACGCGAAGGCCCAACCAGTAACGCATTCTCTGGTGACGCGATGCGCTCACCCATCACGCTGAACGTGTTGCTGGTGGCGAAGGTCACATGCAGATCGTCCAGCAAATTCTCGTTCACCAGCGCCTGCTGGAGATACAGGGCAGGGTAGAACGTGTTCAGCGGTGAGGAGAGATAGGTGTAGTCAAGCGGCTGGACCTGTTCCGCCGCCGTCAGGTTCCATAAATACAGGATACGTGATGGGCGTAATCCTTGTTCTGTCAGGCTTTTCAGCAGCCGGACATAGTCGGCACGCGAGGATGCATCGAGGGTGTATCGGCCTTCAGAAAGCGCTTCCTGATACTGCGTTCCCGGGCTGACGAAAAAGACCTTATGCCCGTCCTTTTCCAGCAGTTGTTTCGCACGTTCGGCGATACCCAGCGTATCCGTCAGCAGCAGCCAGCAGGTGTTCTCTGCTTCAACGCGTTTGCCCGCCATATATTTCGCCGGAATAGTTTTCTTCCAGGTCGGCATATAGAACCAATCGCCGATGTCCGCCTGTTTCCGCTTTTTAGCCTTAACGGATTGCTCATTCTGCATGTCATGACTGGCTGACGACAGGGCTGGCAGGGCGAAGCGTTTACGCTCGAAAGGGTAGCCCGGCAGCGGGATACGGCGACGGTGCTGTTCTGGATGATGCTGCTGCCAGGGAACGTTTACGCCGCTTGCCCAAAGCGCACCGAGCGTCGACAGGAGATGCTCGCCGGATAAGGCCACGTCTTTCGCCGTTGGCAGGGAGGCATAAATCAACGCGCCGTCTTCTGCGCTGAAATGTTGCTTGGCGGACGATTCCAGCGAACGTCCCGGTCCGACTTCAAGGAACACGAAATCATGATGTTCTTCAGCCATCAGCGTTTTGAAGGCGTGGGAGAACAGCACCGGATTGCGTACGTGACGCACCCAGTAGTCGCTGTTCTTCGCCAGTTCTTCCGTCACCCATTCGCCGTTAACGGTAGAAACAAATGGGATCTGCGGCGCGTGCAGCGTGATGCTATCAATAACCTTTTTGAAGGCGGGCAGCATGGGTTCCATCATGTGTGAGTGGAAAGCATGCGAAGTATCCAGATGTTTGCAGAAGATATTGCTGTCTTCCAACTGCTGTTGGAAACGCGCGACATCGTTTGAAGCACCGGCGATGACACATAATCCAGGGTAGTTAACCGCCGCAATTTCCAGCTTGCTACCGTGAAGTTTAGCCTTCAGGCTTTCTTCATCGAGCAGGACGGCAAGCATATCTCCCGCGGGTAATGCCTGTACCATCTTGCCCCGCATCGCGACGGCTTTCAGCGCATCTTCCAGTGAGAACACGCCGGACAGGCAGGCTGCCACGTATTCCCCCACGCTGTGACCGATCATGACATCCGGCTGAATGCCCCATGACATCCACAATTTTGCCAGACTGTACTCGATCACGAACAGGGAGGGCTGGGTAAACTGGGTTTCATTGATGCGGGACTCGGCGATATTATCGCTGTCCTGAAAGATAATCGACGTCAGATTGACGTCCAGAATGGGCTCCAGATAGTCACAGCATTGATCCAGGCTCGCGCGGAAAACATCGTAGGTGTCGTACAGTTCACGCGCCATATTTACGTACTGATTGCCCTGTCCCGGGAACATAAACACGACGGATTTTTGGTTTTTTCCCTGCGGCGTCACCACTAGTGAAGGTTGATCCAGCTTGGCCAGCAGTGAATCGCGATCCTTCCCGATAATAGCCGTGCTGTGAGAGAACTTTTGTCTCCCAACCTGCAAGGTGTAGGCGATATCAGCCAGATTGGCATCGTCATGCGCATTGAGATAGTCACGCAGGCGATGTTTCATGTCTTCCAGCGCCGTGCGGCTTTTCGCGGAGAAAGGCAAAACCAGCAGGCTGTTGTCATGGGTATCGCCCGCTTTTAGCGACGGTGCGGCTTCTAAAATGACACAGGCATTGGTGCCACCGACGCCAAAAGAGTTCACCAGCGCACGATGCGGTGTTTCTGACGGTTCCAGCTCACTGAGTTCGGTGTTCATGATGAACGGGCTGGTTTCAAACTCAATGTTAGGGTTTGGCGATTCAAAGTGGAGCGAGGCTGGCAGTTTGCCGGTTTCCAGCGCCAGTGACGCTTTGATGAGGCTGGCCATGCCTGACGCCGCGTCCGTATGGCCGATGTTGGTTTTCACCGATCCCAGACGGCAATATTGGGTTTTATCCGTGTATTCCTGAAACGTCTGTGTGAGCGAGGTGAATTCGATGGGATCGCCCAGCGCCGTCGCGGTGCCGTGAGCTTCAACAAAGTTGATCGTGGCGGGATCGAGCTGCGCATTGGCGATCGCCTGTTTGGCAACGGCGATTTGCCCGTCGATGCTCGGCGCGGTAAAACCGGCTTTCAGGTTACCGTCGTTATTCACTGCACCGCCTTTCAGTACGGCATAAATATGGTCGCCGTCGCGTACGGCGTCATTCAGTCGTTTCAGTAATACGACGCCAGCACCGCGGCTGAACACTGTGCCGTTGGCTCGCGAGTCGAAGGCATAGCAGCGGCCATCAGCGGATTCCATACCGCCTTGCATGTAGGGGTAACCCCGGCGTTCTGGCGTGTCCACGGAAACGCCACCCGCGACGATCAGATCGCTTTCCCCGTTCAGCAGGCTGTTCATGCCCATCACGACGGCGACCATCGCGGTTGAACAGGCGGTCTGTACGTTAACGCTCGGCCCTTTGAGGTTGAGCTTGTAAGACACTCGGGTCGTTACGTAGTCTTTATCATTGTTGGTGACGACCGACGCACCGCTGGCGTACTTCTGCACTTCAGGATGGGCATTCACTTTACTCAAATGCCAGGCGGTTCCCGTTCCGCCGAATATGCCCACTTTTCCAGGGTAGGTGGCAGGGACGTAGCCAGCATCTTCAAACGCGTGCCAGCAGCATTCCAAAAAGACACGATGCTGTGGATCCATAATTTCGGCATCGCGGGGCGTAATATCAAAAAAATTAGCGTCAAAGTGCTGTGCGTTACCCAGAATCCCCCGACGGCGAATATAGTTGGGCGAGGCGATCATCTCTTCTTCAATGCCTGACTCCCTCAGTTCTTCTTCACTGAATGTGCTGATCGTCTCCACGCCGTCCAACAGGTTTTGCCAAAATATTGCGGTATCTTCTGCACCGGGAAAGCGAGCCGACATTCCTACAATGGCAATATCCTTATCGCGGAACTGTTCTTGCTGTTTCATTTCATTACCTCACCGTGAATATATTCGCCTCCTATTTCACGGCGCAGGCCGCTAACCTTCTCTCTCCGAATACTATCCAGAGGAAGAAAGGTTGACGTCCTACGCCGTGAATATAGAAGGGACAGCTACATTAAAAGTTAATTACTTTTTGCTACCAGCAAAGCCAGCAGTAACCCGGCTGATTAGGCTTTGCAGGTTAGAGGCCGACGGGTGTTGCAATGATGCTTTGATTGAAACAGGAATGGCTGGAATAGACTTCGCACTCCAGTATTTCTTGGTGTTAGGAAGAATTTTCTGGCCAATCGCATAGTAGTGAGCGGGCTTGGATGAATTTTGGTGACTCAGAACAAATTTAATTGCCGAAGCCACTTTTGCTTTGACTGCCGAGGCAGCGTTCAATTGATTTGCAGACATGGTATTACCACCTATTATCAGTGAAATAAGGATGATGAAACACATTGCCCATTGTTGGGCGGTTATTCCCCTGGAGGATAAATACGCTTTTGGCGTAATTACTTCTTGCTGCTTGATTTCCCCGCGTGTACTTCGCTAATACGCTTGCTTAGCATCTGTACCGTTGGGTATTGGAATAAATCAACAATAGAGATAGGTGACTCCATTTTGTTTTTTATTTCGCGATAAACCTTGGACATCAGCAGGGAATTGCCTCCTGCATCAAAGAAGTTCTCTTGAATAGAGACTTTTGGATTATTGAGTACGGTCCGCCAGATAGAAATAATATTTTTCTCTATCTCGGAAGGTAATATTGCTTTGTCGTTTGACATTTTTTCACCATTAGTTATTTATGCAGGAACACAGCTTGGATTTATCAATTTTTCCATTGGGGTGCGTTGGCATTTTTTCCAACGCAACGAAATGAGAGGGCACCATGAAAAAAGGCAGAGTCTTGGCAAGGTGCGCTTTTATCTCTTGAATATCGATATGCTTTTGATGCCGTAATACATAAAATGCTGAGAGTGATGGCGCCGCGTTTTCCGAGCGCTTTTCGAGAATAACGGCAGCATGGTTAATTTGCGGCAGCGCCTGTATGTGCGTTTCTATTTCCGCCAGCTCAATACGGTGTCCGCGCAATTTAACCTGACTGTCTATTCGGCCAATGAACTCCAGAACGCCATCGACGCGCTGCTTAACCCAGTCGCCGGTTTTATACATTTTTTGCCCGGTCTGACGGCTAAACGGGTCATCAACAAATCGCTCCTGCGTCAGCTTTTCCGCATGCAGATAGCCTTTTGCCAGAATATCCCCTGCCAGATAAAGCTCACCGCTTTCCCCCACATCGACTGGCTGTTGCGCCTCATCTAATACATAAGCGATGGCGTGCGGGATGGGCTTGCCAATCGGGGCAATTTTTTCTTCTGCTCCCGGCTGGCAGAGCCAATGGCAGGCAAAGATTGTTGCCTCCGTCGGGCCGTAGAGATTGTGGATCTTTCCCGGATATTGCAGGGAGAGATCGTTGACCAGCGTTTGATCGAGCGCTTCGCCACCAGAAAAAATATGGCATAGAGAGGTGCAGCGAGATAGCACCTCCGCATCCACAATGACGCGCAGTGCCGTCGGTACGAACTGTGCGACCGTGACCTGATGACGGTGCATAAATTCAGCCAGCAGCTGCGGATCGTACTTGGCATCCTCGGTAATGACCGCACAGCTTGCGCCAGCGATCAGCGGCCAGAAAATTTCCCACACTGAGACATCAAAGCTGAACGTGGACTGGTTAAGGACCACATCGTCGTGCTGTAGCACGAAGGCGCTTTGCATCCACGCCAGATAATTGACCACTGTCCTGTGGCTGACCATGACGCCCTTTGGCGTTCCGGTGGAGCCGGAGGTGTACATCACATAGCAAAGCTGTTCTTCACTGACAGAGGGAAGCGTGTGAGTAGCCTGAACGCTCAGATCGATCTGGTTGATGTCAACGATCTCACGATGGCTTGGTGCCAGCGTAAGCGCGTGGGCATTGTCGGTAATGACCAGACGCGCATCGGCATGATTGACCATGTAATCCAGGCGCTCGTGCGGATAGTAAGGATCAAGCGGTAAATAGCAGGCACCGGTTTTCAATACGCCAAGCAGGCTGACGATCAGATTCGGGCTTTTATTCAAATAAATACCGACAACATCCTTCGGCCTTACGCCTCGCTGCAATAGATCGCTCGCCATTGCGTTTGCCCGCTGATCCAATTGCCGGTAGGTCAACGTTTCTGTATCGCTTCTCAGGGCGATGGCGTCCGGCGTTTGATGCCGCTGCTGTTCAAATAAGGTGTGGAGCACTCTTGCCGATGCCATGGTCTGATCCTCTGGTGATGCCAGGGGTCACGCCGGGCATCCTTTTACGCGTTATGCAGGTACGGCACACATGCACTATGCCGCTGAGTAATTGCCGCTGAGTAATATTGCTGCTGAACAATATGCTTTGATTATGATGACGCTTCTTGTTGCTCCGCAGGTGCTTGTGGTGCGGCGTTTTCCGCTACCTGCGGTGCGCTTTTCTCTGCGGGAATACTGGGTCTGATTGCAGCATCGGTCAGAAAATCGATGACGCGCATGAGCGCTTCAGGCGCGGGTTGACGTTTTACCTGCGTGTGAATGCTGTACTTGGCACGCGTGTCCGTCGCTCGGGTCTGCGCTGACTTGTGTGATACCCGACCGGCCATTTTGACTTTGAATGGCCCCCATCCCAGTGACGCCGCCAGATTGCCGTCTTCTCCGGTATCATCGGATGAAGATTCACTCTGTGTGACTTCAAGCTCGAAATCGATCGTCCCTTCTTCAATAGAAATAATCGGATGGGTAATCGCGGCAATGAGCGGTATGCGCATCGTTTTTGTCACGGCACCTTTTGCGACGCCGCTTTCATCAATAAGCGTTTCGTCGTAGTCGAATTGGATGGCGACCGCTTTATTATTCTGAATGCATACGGATAATAAAAAATCCGTATAGGCTTTGCTGGCTTGAACCTGTGCGTTAATCATTGCTTGTAATGGCCCGCTAATCATATTTTCCAGCGGTAGCGCATTAATAACAGAACCGATAAATTGTGAATCCATCGGAGCCTCCAATTATCTGCGGATAGGGTGTGATGCACTGTCAATAAAAATAGCAAAGGGAAGGGAAAATAATACCCGTCAGGGTACGGGGGGACTTTCGCATTCTGGCATAGTCCTTTTGGGATATAGGCAATACTGTCTTTTATTTGTTAAACCCATACTCAGGCATACGCGTTATTTCATGTGTCTTTCCTGGTATTAGCATGACGAACCCATCATTACGTGTTCTTATTTTTACAGCATTAATTTTTCACCGCGTGAGATACCGGAAGTCGCGTTATAACCATTCCCGAAAAAAGCATCCTTTTACAATATGGAAGGAAAATGATGAAGAATAGAAAAACGGTCTTTGAAATTATCTCTGAATGGTCACTGAAAAGTCCCGATAAAACGGCGGTGGAATTTAATGGCGACAGGCTGAATTATCAACAACTAGAATCTCAGTCGTGCCGTTTGGCAGATTATTTGTTATCACATTATCCAGATAATAAACGGGGCAGAATCGCCGTTTATCTTGAACCTGGTGTGATGATGCCCGTGGTCTTGCTGGCTATTTTAAAAGCAGGACATACCTATGTTCCGCTCTCGCATTTTCATCCGTCAGAAAGAATTATGCAGATCCTTGATGATTCTTCGGCATTTTTACTTATTTCCACGCGAGCGATGTTAAATAAAACGGCTATCGATAAGGTTTTTCCCTCTACGCTGGTAGTAGAGGATATCCATTATCCTGCATCGCCAGTGATGACGCTGCCACCCGTTTGCGAAAACGATCTTGCTTATATTCTCTATACCTCCGGTTCTACAGGGAAACCAAAAGGGGTGGCCATTGAGCACCGGAACCTGAGTTATTACCTGAACTGGTTCAATGAGGATGTGTGGCCAGAGACCCGTGCGACGCTCCCTCTGACATCAACACTCAGCTTTGCCGCTGCCGTGACGCAGCTTTATGCGCCTTTATTACGCGGCGACACCCTGTTTATTTTGCCTGCCGACAGCTTGAATGAGCCGGAGGTTTTATTACGCTGGCATCAGCAACATCCCGACGGCGCCATTTATTGCGTGCCGACCGTTTGGGATGAGCTGTTGCGCTATCAGGCATCTTCTTCTCACGCGTGGGCATTACCTAAAACAGTTTTTCTCTCCGGCGAGCCTGTCTCTTTTGATTTAAAAGAGCGTACGTTCCAGCAGATTCCTGATGTCAGGCTCTTTAATCTGTATGGCCCGACGGAAACGACTGCCAACTGCTCATTTGCTGAATTAAAGCCGGGGAAAAATGTGACGCTCGGTAAGGCACTGCGTGGCAGCGAAATTATGATCGTGGATGAGAGTCTACGTCCCGTGGCTGAAGGGGAAGAAGGGGAAATTTGCGCATTCGGTGAAGGCGTCGCCCGTGGCTATATTAACCGCGATGAATTAACGCAGCAGCGTTTCTTCACCCATGTTCGGGCTGATAAACGCTCTTGGGGGCACCGTACCGGCGATCTAGGGAAAATGACGCCAGAAGGGGAGATCCTGTATCTGGGACGTATCGATCGCCAGATTAAGATTAATGGCATTCGTATCGAGCCTGAAGAAGTTGAAATTGTGTTACGTCAGCATGGCGATATCGACAAGGCGCTGGTGCGGCCGATTCAGGAAAACGGGCGTCAGCGTCTGGTCGCCTATCTGGTGAGCCGTAACCCGTCGCTTGCCACGAACGATCTGCGCCGCTTCTTGCAGGATAAACTGCCGCGAGCGATGCATCCGTCCCACTTTATTATGCTGGAAACCCTGCCCAAATTGCCTAACGGGAAATTGGATGTGAGCCGGCTTCCAGAGCCTTGTCCGCAGCGCCCTGAGTTGGGATATCCGGTTAAAACCGCAGGTAATGAGCTGGAACAGGAACTGATCGATATCTGGCAAGAGGTGCTTGGCTTTCGTGAACTCGGCGCCAACGATAACTTTTTCGATTTAGGGGGCGATTCGCTTCAGGCGATGAAAGCCCGACTACTGATTAGAAAAAGGCTATTTAGTGAAATTGATTACCCGTTATTTTTCAACAACGCGACGCCCCATCTGTTGGCTTTCATCGTCCCTTACTATGTGAACGATGACGAGCCAGCGTTTAACGAGAACAACGCGGATATCGAGGCACTCTCCCCCTCATCGCAGCAGCGTTATTTTCTGACGCTGGATCAGATCAGTCCGGAGCCGTCGGCCTATCAATTGGCTTTCCGTCTGACGATAAAGGGCCCACTGGATGAGTCTGCCGTGGAGTGGAGTATTCGGCGTATTCTGGAAGGTAATCCGGTGCTGCGAACCCGCTTCGATCTGGATCGGCTACAGTGCCTTGAAGGGGATTATCCGATCGAGGCGATCCCGATTGAACGGCTGACGGCGTTCTCTCCCGATGGGGGAAAGAATACACTGAGTGACCGACGGCTGCTGGAGCTGATCAGTACGCCGGAAATGGATGTAGAACACTCGCCGCTCATCTGTTTTCATCTGATTTCGCTGACAACGCAACGGCATATTCTGCTGGGACGTGTACACCATACGGTATTCGATCATGATGCTATTGGGTTGTTCTTCCATCAGTTCGTTGATTACGTCCGTGCTTATAGCGCCGGCGATCGCAGCTATCGAATAGGCAGTGAAGAGCGCTATCTGCGCTATCGGCAGCAGCAACGGTGCACCAAAGATCAATGCTATCTGAGAGAGCGGCAGTTCTGGCTGGATAAGATGGAGGATTACCTGGCAGCAGGAGCCGATGCGACGGCATTCCCGCTCAGTGACAGCCTGGACGGAGAAAATTATTGGTGCATTTTGTCAGATACGCTGACGCAGGCGATAAAGCACTATGCCCAACAGCATCGCACGACGCCGTTTGTTTGCATGCTGACCGCTTTTACCCAGCTGCTCAAAACGACAAACTATCGCCATGTTCCCATCGGTATTCCGGTGTCGAACCGTATGTTGACGGAAAACGCCACCACAATAGGCTGTTTCGTTAACATGGTGGCTTACTACGATGATGCGCCGGCTCAGGAATCCTTCCACACGCTTTTGATCCGCAGCCAGAATAAGATCCATGCGATTTTGGACAATCAGACGTTGCCTTATGATGTGTTAATGGCCGATGTCCGGGCTAAAGGATGGTCTGATAAGCTGCGTTTTCCTGTGAGTTTTAACTATCTGACGGCCATGCCGCCAGCCGTACAGATCAATGAAACTGCCTATCAGATTACGGATATTGCTAATCATCAGGCTCGGCTGGATTTAACGCTCTCTGTTTATGACGATGAGGCTCTGGCGCTGTGTTTTAATTATCAGCAGGCGGCTTTTAACGCGGAAGAGATTGCTGCGCTGTCCCATCAGTACCACCAAATTCTGCTGGATGTCGTACAGCCAAATACGGCTCTCTTGTGCAGTAACCTGTAGAGAACGCTAACGAAGGTGTCCCGAATTGAGACACCTTCGTTGAGGAACCCCGCATATAGGATTGGCTTTATTGGCAAGGCATTGACTGGGGGGATGAACATGTCAGAAAAGGGAAAGCAGTAGCAGAAAGGCAACGAGGTGCCTTTCTGCCATACGGGCGATGTGCGGTTGAAAGCCCTTATTCTTAAGAACATTTGCTCTCAAGAGCATTGACCTTTAAGAACAATCTCTTAAGGGTCTGATGGGGTTTTGTCATCGGGCGTTTTTTTCTGGGCCTCATTAATCAAATGAACGCCTTTCCTGGCCTGTTTTATTTCCGATGCGACATCCAGAATATCGTTATTCTCTCGATAGCTGAAGAAATTTGCCAGCAGCGTAACCAGCCCTACGCTAATAGCGCCAACCAGATAGCCTAATCCTATTGCGTTCTCCATTTTACTAATATTAACGTGCAGCAATTCGGCGATAATCCCTACCAGTGAGAAGGCAGCTGAAATGCTGATGATGATAATGATTAATGCGGCAATGAACTTGTCGTAATTATTCAGTTTCTGCGGTCGCCAAAAAAAGGAAATACTGAGGCCGCCGAATAGTCCTGCAACTGATGCAATAATATCACTGATCAGAATGTCATAAATGATAGGGAGTTGTGATGTATCCATAATATATCCACGATGATTTACTCTGTGAAATAGCGTTTTTTAACTTCTGTTGACTATTAATTTGGTGTGATGGCTTGTAGGAAAAGGACTTTCTCTGCTTCTCTACGGCGAAGGAGTCCTTCCACGACTTGCTCACCATCTTTGTCCCAGCGTGGAAATTGATCGGCTGCGCCGGCATAGTCACCTTGGTTAAGCAGGCGTAATAATGTCGACGTCTTCAGACTATTGACTCCCAGGTTATAGGTAAATGATGTTAATGCACCAAATTGATTTCCGTTGAGATCAACGTTCACATAATGCTGAACACCCGTTTCCGCCGTTTTTAAGTCCTGCCGTAACAATAAATCCGCTTCCTGGAGGGTAATTCCATTATCAAAGTTTTCATTCGGCAGTATTAAATGTCCATATCCAATCGTCCATTTACCTGCGGTGTCACGATACTTTGTTAATTTCAGACCTTCAAAACTCTTAATCAGAGAGAGACCCGCTTCATTGATCGTGTCTGGAATATTAGCCATTGTTTTTTTCCTCTTGCGTTATTCGGGGGAGAACGAGATTGGTGTATTCATCAATTAACCGCATGATACTTTCTGGAGGATCCAGCGCAGTGAATTGCATTTCTATATCGACGTGCTGACTATTTCTGCCTTTTTTGTTTTTGCCTGAAGGCGACATGCTGACGTGAAAATTAGTGATGTTATGATCGTCTAAAGATGAGGTGATTTTGTCCTGGCTGACCGCATCGGTTCTCACTGTCATTCGCACTTTCATTTTTTCCAGCATCAACCCCCTTGGCGTAGAAAGCGCAACCAGTGGCAGCTCGACGTGGTGCCGGGGATCGAGTTGAATCGCAACCGTCTTTGGGGTTAACACGCCATCAGCGTCACGTTCAAAAAAAGGTTCGAGAGTCTGTTGATATTGATGAGCGATAAATTGATTGGCGGCGGTGGCAGCATGCTGCATACCGCGAGCAATGTCTGCTAGCGTCATTGCCTTTGATGACGCCATGTTATCGTTCTGTGTGACATGGGGATTTTTCCCTTGGACATTATCACCCTTGTCTGTTTTTTTATTTTCCCCCGTTATCCAGCTCTTAAATGACATACGTTCTCCTTATCTTATTCTTCAGGCAATAGACATGAATAGCCTGGGGTTAAATAAATGATAATTTGAGAAAACGTTAACAGATAATAAGGGTGGTGCGTATCAGTCATTGTGTTAGAAATATAATGTAATATGACATAGGCCATATCCCTCTCTTTTATTTTTTCTGTTTTAAATTGGCAATAAATATTTAGTGTGTTTATGAAATCATTACGCTCTTAGATGTTATTTTGAGATAATCTTTCATTGCTAATGATATTCCTCTTTGAGGGTTTTTGACTGAGGTTATCATGTCAGTATGTTCGAATAAATATAGACGTGTCTATAAGGTAAACGGCATATGCCAAATGGCGTGACATCATATCTTTCAAGATAGGCTAAAACTTCTTAGAGGGCATTTTTAATAAAATAAAGGTAAATGGAGATTGCACAGTGAATGTTGTTATTATTGACAAATCCCCTATTTTCATTCAGGGGTTATCTGTTGGGCTGAATGATTTTATGCACAATGCCAATATTGTTGGCGTAAAAGACATTGACGATGTATGGCCTTTCCTTGAGGAGATGAACAACGCTTTTATTTTACTCAATTGTAATAAAGAAAGTGGCGAGTACAGTTCTTTCCTGGAAGCACTGCATGAGAAATATATTAACGTCAGTGTGATTATTATGGTTGATGCGATTGAAAGACATATTTTGAATAACTATCTGAAACACCATGTGATGGGCGTCATTCTTAAAACATCGCCAGTTGATTCTATTGCTCAGGCATTAAAAACGGTGTCGATGGGTATGGTCTGTTTGCCGGATGATGGGGTGATCTATGAGGGGTGGAGTGTCGATAACAGTGTAAAAGGCAAACTCAGTGAAAGGCAGCATGAGGTTCTGCAACTGATTGCGTCAGGGGCTTCTAATAAACAAATCAGTCGAACATTAAACATCAGTGCAGGCACCGTGAAGTCACACCTGGAGTCGATTTTCAGGCGGCTTAATGTGCGTAACAGAACACAAGCTGCGATCGTACTATTAGAAGAAGAACGAAGATAAGTTTTATCCTATTATATTATTCAGTTATTGTTTGATTTTTAAGCATCAGGGAATCCCCCACAGCGTCACCTCTTTCCGCTATTTCTGGCGTCCGTGCCTTTTTGCAACGGTTGGCCCGCTTTGCAGCTAGCGTGACGACACAAGATCTGCTTCCTACAGTGGAATGCCCATCATCGCGATGGCCGCTTCTACGCCCTTTATGGTTCTTGACAAAAAAGCGTATTACACGTATAAAAATCGCCTTCGAACCAATCCTATGGATGACTTGCATTTATGCAGTTGTCAGCGTAGTATTTGCCACGATTTCGGACGCGGGGTGGAGCAGCTTGGTAGCTCGTCGGGCTCATAACCCGAAGGTCGTCGGTTCAAATCCGGCCCCCGCAACCACTTAACTTCCAGTAAAGTGTTTTTTCAAATACGTTCTTCACTCAATTTCTATCTCTTTTTGCAGTGATTTTTGAAAAAATCCTTCACCGAAAGTTATGCCGCGCTGGTTAGCGGTATTAGGGTCCAGTTGCATAAAGCCCCGATTTTTCGGGGTTTTTTGTTATTTGGCAACAAACAACTGGGCTATTAGGCCCTTTTTTTATGTCTTGGGGGTGGACTTGTCCACATTAGAGCAAAAATTAACAGAGATGATTTCAGCACCTGTTGCCGCGTTAGGCTACGAATTGGTTGGGATTGAGTTCATCCGCAGTCGCCAATCGACGCTGCGTATCTATATTGATAGTGAAGATGGGATCACTGTTGATGATTGTGCTGATGTCAGCCACCAGGTCAGTGCGGTATTGGACGTAGAAGATCCAATCACTGTCGCCTATAACCTGGAGGTGTCGTCTCCAGGGCTTGAGCGTCCCTTATTCACGGCAGCACATTATCTGCATTTCGTCGGTGAAGAAGTCACAGTGGTGCTGCGTATGGCAGTCCAGAATCGCCGTAAATGGTTGGGTGTGATCAAAGCTGTTGACGGCGAAATGATCACCATAACAGTGGAAGGCAAAGATGAAGTATTCGCGCTGAGCAACATTCAGAAAGCGAATCTTGTACCCCACTTTTAAAGTTTGGATGAGGCAACTAGGATGAACAAAGAGATTCTGGCTGTTGTTGAAGCAGTTTCCAATGAGAAAGCCCTTCCGCGCGAGAAGATTTTTGAAGCGCTGGAAACCGCACTGGCGACAGCGACCAAGAAAAAATATGAGCAGGAAATTGATGTCCGCGTCAGTATCGATCGCAAAACGGGCGATTTTGATACCTTCCGTCGTTGGTTAGTGGTGAATGAAGTCACTCAGCCAACCCGCGAAATTACGCTTGAAGCGGCACAGTTTGAAGATCCTGCTCTTGATGTCGGCGGTTACGTTGAAGATCAAATCGAATCCGTAACGTTTGACCGCATTACGACGCAAACGGCAAAACAGGTTATCGTACAGAAAGTTCGTGAAGCAGAACGTGCGATGGTTGTTGATCAGTTCCGTGAGCAAGAAGGCGAGATTATCACCGGTGTCGTGAAGAAGGTGAACCGTGATAATATTTCGCTTGAAGTCAGACCAATCGATGGCTCTAACACCAGTGCAGAAGCGGTAATTGGCCGTGAAGATATGCTGCCTCGTGAAAATTTCCGCCCTGGCGACCGTATTCGTGGCGTGCTGTACTCTGTTCGTCCTGAAGCTCGCGGTGCTCAACTGTTTGTCAGCCGTTCCCGTCCGGAAATGCTGGTTGAACTCTTCCGCATTGAAGTGCCAGAAATCGGTGAAGAAGTTATCGAGATTAAGGCAGCGGCCCGCGATCCGGGTTCACGTGCAAAAATTGCAGTGAAGACGAATGACAAACGTATCGATCCCGTCGGTGCTTGTGTCGGTATGCGCGGTGCACGTGTGCAGGCTGTTTCCAGCGAGCTGGGCGGCGAGCGTATTGATATCATTCTGTGGGATGATAATCCTGCGCAGTTTGTCATCAATGCCATGGCACCTGCCGATGTGGTATCGATCGTGGTTGATGAAGATACTTGCACGATGGATATCGCTGTTGAGTCGAGCAATCTGGCTCAGGCGATTGGTCGAAACGGGCAGAACGTACGTTTGGCTTCCCAACTGTTGAAACAGCATCGTTCAGACGATCGTTGGGAACTGAACGTGATGACAGTGGAAGATCTTCAAGCCAAGCATCAGGCTGAAGCACATGCTGCAATCGACGTCTTTACCAAGCACCTTGATATTGATGACGAGTTTGCCACCGTGCTGGTTGAAGAAGGTTTCTCCTCCCTTGAAGAACTGGCTTACGTGCCAATCAAGGAACTGTTGGCCATCGAAGGCCTTGATGAAGAAACCGTTGAAGCATTGCGTGAGCGTGCGAAAGCCGCATTAACAACGCTGGCACTGGCGCATGAAGAAAGCCGAGGTGACGGTCAACCTGCTGAAGACTTGCTTGGCTTGCCTGGGCTGTCGCGTGAGTTGGCATTCAAGCTTGCTGCGATCGGTGTTTGTACGCTGGAAGATCTTGCTGAACAGGGTGTTGACGACCTGACAGATATTGAAGAGCTCAATGATGAGCAAGCGGGCGAATTGATTATGGCCGCACGTAATATCTGTTGGTTTGGCGACGACAACGAATAACGAACTGTAGCAGGAAAGGAACAGCATGACAGATGTAACCGTAAAATCGTTAGCCGCAGAGATTCAGACTCCGGTTGACCGCCTGATACAGCAGTTTGCTGATGCGGGAATGACCAAGTCTGCATCAGACTCTGTGACCCAGCATGAAAAAGAAACATTATTGGCGCATCTGAACCGCGATCGCGGTAATGCGCCGAGTAAATTGACGCTGCAACGCAAAACGCGCAGCACGTTAAATATCCCTAGCACTGGCGGAAAAAGTAAGTCGGTGCAGATCGAAGTCCGCAAGACACGCACTTATGTAAAACGCGATCCGATTGATGCCCAACAGGCTGAAGAGGAAGAGCAGGCACGGCGTGAAGCGGAAGAACAGGCACAACGTGCCGCTGAAGAGCAGGCTAAGCGCGAGGCTGATCTGCGCGAAGCTGCTGAGAAAGCGAAGCGTGCTGCCGACGAGCAAGCCAAACGTGAGGCCGCTGAAAAAGCTAAGCGTGATGTAGCGGAAAAAGAAAAAGTGACGAACCAACAAAACGAAAATATGACCAAGCCGGCTCAGTCTGAGAAAGCGAAACGTGAAGCGGAAGCTGCCGAACTTAAGCGTAAAGCAGAAGAAACTGCACGTCTTAAGGTTGAAGAAGAAGCGCGTCGTATTGCTGAAGAAGCTCGCCGTATGGCTGAAGAAAATGCCGGGCGTTGGGAAGCGGAAAGCGCTAAACCTGAAGAATCTGCCGATTATCATGTGACGACCTCTCATCATGCCCGCGAAGCGGAAGATGAAAACGACCGTCAGGTTGAAGGCGAGCGCCGTACCCGTACTCGCGCAGCCAAAGTCACCAAGCAGAAGAAAGGTAATCGCCAGTCTGAGTCCAAGGCTGACCGTGAAGAAGCGCGTGCTGTTACCCGTGGTGGTAAAGGTAAACGTAAGCCAAGTACACTGCAGCAGAGCTTCAATAAGCCCGCTCAGGCAGTGAACCGTGATGTGATCATCGGCGAAACGGTTACCGTTGCTGAACTGGCTAACAAAATGGCGGTTAAAGGCTCTCAGGTCATCAAAACGATGATGAAACTGGGTGCAATGGCAACCATCAACCAGGTCATCGACCAGGAAACCGCGCAACTCGTCGCGGAAGAGATGGGCCATAAAGTTATCCTGCGTCGTGAAAACGAGCTGGAAGAGGCGGTAATGAGCGACCGTGATACGGGTGTTGCGGCTGAATCCCGCGCGCCAGTCGTGACCATCATGGGCCACGTTGACCACGGTAAAACCTCACTGCTTGACTATATTCGTTCAACCAAAGTAGCAGCAGGTGAAGCGGGTGGGATTACCCAGCACATCGGTGCTTACCACGTTGAAACCGACAACGGTATGATCACGTTCCTGGATACGCCGGGACACGCCGCGTTTACCGCAATGCGTGCTCGTGGTGCTCAGGCAACGGATATCGTGGTACTGGTTGTCGCTGCGGATGATGGCGTGATGCCTCAGACCATCGAAGCTATCCAGCATGCGAAAGCGGCTCAGGTTCCGGTTGTTGTTGCAGTCAACAAAATCGATAAACCTGACTCTGATCCAGATCGTGTGAAAACTGAACTGTCTCAGTACGGCATCATGCCGGAAGAGTGGGGCGGCGAATCTCAGTTTGTTCACGTATCTGCTAAAGCCGGTACTGGTATCGACGAACTGCTGGATGCGATTCTGTTGCAGGCCGAAGTTCTGGAACTGAAAGCGGTCCGTAGCGGCATGGCGAACGGTGTCGTGATCGAATCCTTCTTGGATAAAGGTCGTGGCCCGGTTGCAACTGTACTGGTACGTGAAGGTACGCTGAATAAAGGCGATATCGTTCTGTGCGGCTTCGAATATGGCCGTGTTCGTGCGATGCGTGATGAATTAGGTCGTGAAATTACGTCTGCGGGTCCTTCTATTCCTGTAGAAATTCTCGGTATGTCTGGTGTACCTGCCGCAGGTGACGAAGCGACAGTTGTTCGTGACGAGAAGAAAGCGCGTGAAGTGGCCTTGTATCGTCAGGGTAAATTCCGTGAAGTTAAACTGGCTCGTCAGCAGAAATCTAAACTGGAAAACATGTTTGCCAACATGACAGAAGGTGAAGTTTCTGAGCTGAACATCGTTCTGAAATCTGACGTTCAGGGTTCTTGTGAAGCGATTTCCGATTCACTGCAGAAACTGTCTACTGATGAAGTGAAAGTGAAGATCGTCGGTTCCGGTGTGGGCGGTATCACAGAAACGGACGCCACGCTGGCAGCAGCATCGAATGCGATTATCCTTGGCTTTAACGTTCGTGCAGATGCATCAGCTCGCCGCGTAGTAGAAGCGGAAAGTCTGGATCTGCGTTATTACTCCGTCATCTATGATTTGATCGACGAAGTGAAACAGGCGATGAGCGGTATGCTGGCGCCTGAATATAAGCAAGAGATCATCGGTTTGGCTGAAGTGCGTGATGTCTTTAAATCACCGAAATTTGGTGCTGTCGCCGGTTGTATGGTGACTGAGGGTATCGTTAAGCGTCATAACAAGATCCGTGTACTGCGTGACAACGTGGTGATCTATGAAGGCGAACTGGAATCTCTGCGCCGCTTCAAAGATGACGTTAACGAAGTCCGTAACGGCATGGAATGTGGTATCGCTGTGAAGAACTACAACGACGTTCGCCCTGGCGATATGATCGAAGTCTTTGAAACGATTGAGATCAAACGTACGATCGCGTAATCCGTTTTCAGCGACGACGTAAGTGATTCGTAAGGGGGGCCTAGTGCCCCCCGATTTTTACTGGAGAATTTATCATGGCAAAAGAATTCAGCCGCACCCAGCGCGTTGCGCAGGAAATGCAAAAAGAAATCGCCATTATCATTCAGCGTGAAGTGAAAGATCCGCGTATCGGCATGGCGACCGTATCCGGTGTGGAAGTGTCTCGCGATCTGGCGTATGCCAAGGTTTTTGTGACCTTCCTGAATGATAACGAACCAGAGCAAGTTCAAACGGCAATCAAAGCACTGCAGGATGCGTCTGGTTTTATCCGTACCCTGGTTGGCAAAGCAATGCGCCTGCGTGTTGTCCCAGCACTGACATTTTCCTACGACAACTCGTTGGTTGAAGGGATGAGAATGTCCAATCTGGTGACCAATGTGATCAAAAACGATACGGAACGTCGTTCTGTTACGGGCGAAGATCAGGAGGATTAATGAGTCGTCCTCGTCGCCGTGGCCGTGATATACACGGCGTATTGCTATTAGATAAGCCGCAGGGCGTGTCGTCTAATGATGTTTTGCAGAAGGTAAAACGGATTTTTAACGCCAACAGAGCGGGCCATACGGGGGCGTTGGATCCATTAGCCACCGGTATGTTGCCGATTTGCCTTGGGGAAGCGACGAAATTTTCCCAGTATCTGCTGGATTCTGATAAACGCTACCGTGTTATTGCCCGACTTGGGCAACGGACTGACACCTCTGATGCCGATGGCAACGTGATTGAAGAGCGTGCGATTGGTTTTTCTGCTACCGATCTGGAGCAGGCGCTGGAAGGCTTTCGTGGTACCACGCAGCAAGTGCCGTCCATGTACTCGGCGCTGAAATATCAGGGGCGTAAGCTGTATGAGTATGCGCGTCAGGGTCTGACGGTTCCACGTGAAGCGCGTGAAATCACCGTGTACGAACTGCAGTTCATTCGCTGGGAAGGTGATGAGCTAGAACTGGAGATTCACTGCTCGAAAGGCACATACATCCGCACCATTATTGACGATTTGGGCGAAAAGTTGGGCTGTGGCGCGCATGTGATTTACCTGCGTCGTTTACAGGTTGCCACTTATCCTACCGAAAGAATGGTGACGCTGGAGCAGCTAGCGGCTTTGTCCGAGCAGGCTCAAACACAAGAGCTCCCACTTTCGAAGAGTCTCGATCCGCTGCTTATGCCGATGGAAAGCCCAGTCATTGATTTTCCTGAGGTGAATCTGACGCCGGTTGTCGCGGGTTATTTGAAGCTGGGGCAAGCGGTTCAGGCAGCGAATGTGCCCTCGAACGGCATGGTGAGAATCACCGAAGGTGACGAACACAAATTTATCGGAATGGGCGAAATCGATAGCGATGGCCGTGTTGCGCCGCGTCGTCTGGTTGTTGAGTTTCCGGTGTAAACCCGCCTGTTGCTGCCTTGCTATCGCAGAACGCTGAGGGTAGAATAGCGCGGCTTGACTATTGGGTGGCTGAATTAGAGATCGGCGCCTGTTTTTTTATCTATAATGTTTGGAGTATTACAATGTCTCTAAGTGTTGAAGCTAAAGCTAAAATCGTAGCAGACTTCGGTCGTGGCACTAACGATAGTGGTTCTACTGAAGTTCAGGTTGCTTTGCTGACTGCGCAGATCAACCATCTGCAAGGCCACTTTTCTGAGCACAAAAAAGATCACCACAGCCGTCGTGGTCTGCTGCGTATGGTTTCTCAGCGTCGTAAGCTGCTGGACTACCTGAAGCGTAAAGATGTAGCACGTTACACCAGCCTGATCGAGCGTCTGGGTCTGCGTCGCTAAGTCTTCTGAGTTTCAGTGGGAAGGGGCCTCTTTTGGCCCCTTTCTTCTAGGAAGCGTTAGCAAAACAGAGTAGTGTATTGTTGTTAATATGATCTTTCATTACAGAGGTTCGCGCGGCTAATGAGAGGCTTTATCTGCATAAGCAAGATAAGGGTTGTCATTAGTCGTGAGGATGTAGTGTAAAGGTCGGGAGTTCACTGGCGCGTTTATCTTGAATACGTGTAGCGCGCCCCAGCTAAGGATATTATTTTGCTGAATCCGATCGTCCGTAAGTTCCAATATGGTCAGCATACCGTCACGTTAGAGACCGGTATGATGGCACGCCAGGCTACCGCCGCTGTGATGGTAAGCATGGATGACACCGCAGTATTCGTTACTGTGGTCGGCGCGAAAAACGCCAAACCCGGCCAAAGTTTCTTCCCATTAACGGTTAACTATCAGGAGCGTACTTACGCTGCTGGGCGTTTCCCTGGTGGTTTCTTCCGTCGTGAAGGCCGTCCAAGCGAAGGTGAAACGCTGATTTCTCGCTTGATCGACCGCCCAATCCGCCCTCTGTTCCCAGAAGGTTTCCTGAATGAAGTTCAGGTGATTGCGACGGTCGTTTCTGTTAACCCACAGGTTAGCCCTGACATCGTTGCCATGATTGGTGCCTCTGCGGCGTTGAGCCTGTCTGGTATTCCATTCGGCGGCCCTATCGGTGCTGCGCGCGTCGGCTACCTGAACGATCAGTATGTCCTGAACCCAACGATGGATGAGCTGAAAGAAAGCCGTTTGGATCTGGTGGTTGCAGGTACGGAAGGCGCGGTTCTGATGGTGGAATCCGAAGCCGACATTCTGAGTGAAGATCAGATGCTGGGTGCTGTGGTATTTGGTCACGAGCAACAGCAGATCGTTATCCAGAACATCAACGCTCTGGTTGCTGAAGCAGGCAAACCGAAGTGGGAATGGCATGCGCCAGAAGTTAACGTTTCTTTAGAGCAGCGTGTACAGGCTTTGTCTGAAGCACGTCTGGGTGACGCTTACCGCATCACTGAAAAACAAGAGCGTTATGCACAAGTTGACGTCATCAAAGCTGATGTTGTTGCTGCTCTGCAAGCCGAAGACGAAACGCTGAATGCGGGCGATATCCAGGAAATTCTGGGTAACGTTGAGAAAAATGTCGTACGTAGCCGCGTGCTGGCTGGCGAACCGCGTATCGATGGCCGTGAAAAAGACATGATTCGTGGTCTGGATGTACGTACTGGCGTGCTGCCGCGTACCCACGGTTCCGCACTGTTCACCCGTGGTGAAACGCAGGCGTTGGTCACTGCAACGTTGGGGACTGAGCGTGACGCGCAGAATATTGACGAACTGACCGGTGAACGTACCGATCGCTTCCTGCTGCACTACAACTTCCCTCCGTACTCTGTCGGTGAAACCGGTATGGTCGGTTCGCCTAAGCGTCGTGAGATCGGTCACGGTCGTCTGGCTAAGCGTGGCGTGTTGGCCGTTATGCCGAAGGCGAACGAATTCCCGTACACTGTGCGTGTGGTGTCTGAAATCACGGAATCCAACGGTTCTTCTTCCATGGCGTCTGTCTGTGGTGCTTCTCTGGCACTGATGGATGCGGGCGTGCCAATCAAATCAGCCGTTGCGGGTATCGCGATGGGTCTGGTGAAAGAAGGCGACAATTTTGTTGTTCTGTCTGACATTCTGGGTGACGAAGACCACCTGGGAGATATGGACTTCAAAGTGGCTGGTAGCCGTGAAGGTATCACCGCGCTGCAGATGGATATCAAGATCGAAGGGATTACCCGTGAGATCATGCAGGTTGCTTTGAATCAGGCCAAAGGTGCACGTTTGCACATTCTGGGCGTGATGGAGCAGGCGATCAGCACGCCACGTGGCGATATCTCTGAATTCGCACCGCGTATTCACACCATCAAGATCAGTACCGATAAGATTAAAGACGTGATCGGTAAAGGTGGTTCTGTGATTCGTGCGCTGACGGAAGAAACCGGCACGACTATTGAAATTGAAGACGATGGTACTGTGAAGATCGCTTCAACCGACGGCGAAAAAGCGAAACACGCGATTCGTCGCATTGAAGAGATCACTGCCGAAATCGAAGTCGGCCGCGTGTATCAGGGTAAAGTTACCCGCATCGTTGATTTTGGTGCTTTCGTCGCTATTGGCGGCGGCAAAGAAGGCCTGGTGCATATTTCTCAGATCGCCGATAAGCGCGTAGAGAAAGTGACTGACTACCTGCAAATGGGTCAGGAAGTGCCGGTCAAGGTTCTGGAAGTTGATCGCCAGGGCCGCGTGCGCTTAAGCATCAAAGAAGCAACTGCGCAAACTCAGGAAGCTGCAGCACCGTCTTCTGAGGAATAACGACTGTTAGATAACGGTCTTATGGCACCTTGCCTGATTATCATGGCAAGGTGCTGCGTGTATCGTAAGGGAATGGATGACCTTGCGTTGAGCGGTCCGGGACAGGATGTTCATCCAATGTTTGTCTTCGGGAGTGGGAAATGAAGCCTTTCTTGCGCTGGTGTTATGTTGCAACAGCACTCATGCTGGCAGGATGCAGCAACACGGATTGGCGTAAAGACGCAGTATTGGCGATTCCGTTACAGCCTACTTTGCAGCAGGAAGTGATCCTGGCACGCATGGAACAAATCCTTGCAAGCCGGGCATTAACCGATGATGAGCGAGCACAGCTATTATATGAGCGCGGAGTGCTGTATGATAGTCTCGGGTTACGGGCATTGGCGCGGAATGATTTTTCACAAGCGCTGACGATCCGCCCTGATATTCCAGAAGTTTTTAACTATTTGGGTATCTATTTAACGCAGGCAGGCAATTTTGATGCTGCCTATGAAGCGTTTGATTCTGTACTAGAGCTTGATCCAACTTACAATTACGCGCGTTTAAACCGGGGCATCGCTTTGTATTATGGCGGTCGCTACCTGTTAGCGCAGGATGATCTGCTGGCGTTTTATCGAGACGATCCGAATGATCCTTTCCGTTCGTTGTGGCTGTATCTTGTGGAGCGAGAAATCAATCCAGAGACGGCCAAAATTGCGTTGAAGAAACGCTATGACGACGCCAAGAAAGGGCCTTGGGGATGGAATATTGTCGAATTCTATCTGGGCAGTATCAGTGAAAAAACACTGATGCAGCGTTTACAGGTAGAAGCTACGGATAACACTTCGCTCGCTGAGCATCTCAGTGAAACTGACTTCTATTTAGGTAAGCACTACCTAAGTCTGGGGGACAAGAACACCGCCTTGGCGCTGTTCAAGCTGACGGTTGCCAACAACGTTCATAACTTTGTTGAGCACCGCTATGCATTGTTGGAATTGGCGCTATTAGGCCAAGAGCAAGACGACCTATCAGGATCGGACCAGCAATAGCTGACGAACACTTAATCAGCCTGAAAAACTTCGGTTATCACCTTCACGGGTGAGGGCTTTTTTGTTCGCTTTTTAATCCAATTTGAGCCGGTTCACACTTTTCAATGAAAATGACTGAAAATTTTCACGACGAGTTATGTAGACTGGCCGCCATGTTTAATGAGGCACGTGTACATGACTGATTTAGTAACTTCTTTTGCCGATTTAGGGCTGAACACCTCTATCCTTAATGCCCTGACTGATTTGGGCTATGAAAAACCGTCTCCGATTCAGGCGGAATGTATTCCTCACCTGCTGAACGGTCGCGATGTGCTGGGTATGGCACAGACCGGTAGCGGTAAAACAGCAGCGTTCTCTCTGCCATTACTGAACAATCTGAAACCTGAACTTAAAGCACCACAGATTCTGGTGCTGGCACCGACCCGCGAGCTGGCGGTGCAGGTAGCAGAGGCCTGCAATGATTTCTCCAAACATATGCACGGCGTGAATGTCGTCGCACTGTACGGCGGCCAGCGCTATGACGTGCAACTGCGCGCTTTGCGTGGTGGTGCACAGATCGTTGTAGGTACGCCGGGCCGTCTGCTGGATCACCTGAAACGCGGTACGCTGGATCTGTCCAACCTGAGTGGTTTGGTGCTGGACGAAGCTGATGAAATGCTGCGTATGGGCTTCATCGAAGATGTTGAAAACATCATGGCTCAGATCCCTGCTGAACATCAGACTGCGCTGTTCTCTGCGACCATGCCTGAAGCGATTCGCCGCATTACGCGCCGTTTCATGAAAGATCCGCAAGAAGTTCGCATTCAATCAAGCATTACTACGCGCCCAGACATCAGCCAGAGCTACTGGACGGTGCAGGGTATGCGTAAAAATGAAGCGCTGGTACGTTTCCTGGAAGCGGAAGATTTTGATGCGGCGATTATTTTCGTTCGTACCAAAAACGCGACGCTGGAAGTGGCCGAAGCCTTGGAGCGTAGCGGTTACAACAGCGCCGCGCTGAACGGTGACATGAATCAGGCGCTGCGTGAGCAAACGCTGGAGCGTCTGAAAGATGGTCGTCTGGATATCCTGATCGCGACCGACGTTGCGGCGCGTGGTCTGGACGTTGAGCGTATCAGTCTGGTAGTGAACTACGATATCCCGATGGATGCCGAGTCTTACGTCCACCGTATTGGTCGTACCGGTCGTGCAGGTCGTGCGGGCCGCGCTCTGCTGTTCGTCGAAAATCGTGAACGCCGCCTGCTGCGCAACGTTGAACGCACAATGAAGCTGACCATTCCTGAAGTGGAATTGCCAAATGCAGAATTGCTGGGTCAACGCCGTCTGGCTAAATTCGCCGCTAAAGTACAGCAACAGCTGGAAAGCAGCGATCTGGACATGTACCGTGCACTGCTGACAAAACTGCAACCGCAGGAAGAGCTGGATGTCGAAACGCTGGCTGCTGCGCTGCTGAAAATGGCGCAGGGTGAACGTCCTCTGATTCTGCCACCCGATCCGGTATTCCGTCCTCGTCGCGAATTCCGCGATCGTGATGAGTCTCGCAGTGATTCACGTGGCGATCGTCGTCGTGATCCTCGCGATTCTCGTGACAGCCGTGACGGTGACCGTCCACAACGTCGTGAGCGTCGTGATGCTGGCGAGATGGAACTGTATCGCATTGAAGTGGGTCGTGATGACGGCGTTGAAGTTCGCCACATTGTTGGTGCCATTGCCAACGAAGGTGACATCAGCAGCCGCTACATCGGTAACATCAAGTTGTTCGCGTCTCACTCGACGATTGAACTGCCGAAAGGTATGCCGGGCGATCTGTTATCACATTTCACCCGTACGCGTATTCTGAACAAACCAATGAATATGCAACTGATGGGTGATGCAGTTGCACAGCCAGAACGTCGTGGCGGTGGTCGTCCTGGTGGCGAACGTCGTGATGGCGCAGCACCACGCCGCTCTTTCGGCGGTGGCGAACGCCGTGAAGGTAACGGTAACGGCGGTGAGCGTCGTGAGCGTTCTTTCAACCGTGATAACCGTGACGGCGCTTCACGCGCTCCACGTCGTCGTCCTGCTGACGCGGGTCAATAAAACTAACATTGAGTAATGAGCGTATTGGGTTACGGTTTAGGGCGAGATTAAATACTTCGCTTCAAATAACGAAATAGTGCTTTACGCAACATTTATTTTTGTATTTTATTATAATAAGCGGCCCATCGATGATGATGGGCCGATTATTGTTATGACTCAGCATCCTATCTTAATTTTATCTTAAGGAAGAATTCACTCCGAAGTGCACATTAAGTCACCATTCTCAATACCTCGAACACTTTCGACGGCTGTATGAACTCAATATACTTACGTAGCACTACGGTTCAGTCACTCTGATAGCGTTTTAACTCTTCTTTCGACACCGTTCTCAGGGTAAACTGCTTTAGCTGTCTATAATTCATGTTACTCGCGCGTCTTCGGTAGGAAGAATGAGATAACTTATCGGCATCTTCACTCCCAGTCAGTCCAAACCGAGTGTTACATTTATTATCTGTATTTATTAGGTTCTAAACGGATAATACTGATATTTGGCGCTGCATAAAAAATAACAACGTTGTGTGGAATTAAACATGTCTGAACTCTTTGCTAAAGAACGTTTTAGTTGGCGCTCGCTTGGGTGGCTTTTGCTCTATTTTTGGTTTTTTTCCTGCGCATTACAGCTTGTCATTGTTCTGACTGGACATAGCGGCACCACGGGATTACGTGATTCGCTACTCTACAGTTTACTGTGGCTGATTCCTGTTTTTCTTTTCCCTACTCGAACCAGAATCATCAGCAGCGTATTAGGTATTCTGTTATGGAGTACATCCCTGATTGCACTGGGTTATTACTCGATTTATAAACAAGAGTTCTCACAAAGCGTGATGTTTGTGATGTTCGAGTCTAATAGCAAAGAAGCAGGTGAGTATGTAAGTCAATATTTCAGTCTGGGAGTCTTGGCGATATTGTTTTTTTATACGGCGATCGTCTGGTTTCTGTGGCGTAAACTACGGCCAGTTTATTTACCGTTTAAATATAAAGCGACGGCTTGTTCATTAATTGTTGTGGTGCTGTTTGGTATTCCCCTTTATAAAAAAATGCACAATGAGGGGCAGACGTTGGCAGAAGCAAGCGGCTATTTGGCAAGTCGTATGTCCACTACTGCCCCATGGCAGTACATTGCTGGTTATGTGGAGTACCGCCAGCAACTGGAAAGTATGACCAATATGCTCCAGCAGAATGCAGCGTTGCCACCTTTGGCAAACCTGAAAGATGCGAACGGTAATACGCCGCGCACACTGGTATTGGTAATCGGTGAATCAACCACCAGCAGTCGCATGAGCCTTTATGGCTATGGTCGACAGACCACGCCGCGACTGGATGCACTGCGTAAAAGCGATCCCAATCTGGTGGTGTTTAACGATGTAGTGACCTCACGTCCGTACACCATTGAAATCTTGCAGCAGGCACTGACGTTCGCTGATGAGCAGCAACCGGATCTCTATCTGAGCAAGCCTTCGCTGATGAACATGATGAAACAGGCTGGATACAAAACGTTCTGGATTACCAATCAGCAGACGATGACCAAACGTAATACGCTCCTGACGGTGTTCTCCCAGCAAACAGATGAACAGTTTTATATGAATAATCAGCGCACTCAAAGTGCGCGGCAATATGATGACGTGGTGTTCGCACCGTTTGAAAAGGTACTGGCCGATCCGGCTGAAAAGAAATTTATTGTTGTGCACCTGTTAGGCACTCACATGAAATATAAATTTCGCTATCCAGAGGAGGCGACTCAATTTGTTGGGCGAGAAGGGATTCCTGAAGGCGTGAACGACAGCGATGTTGAAGTCTATAATGACTACGATAATGCTGAGTTATATAACGATTACGTTCTTGAAACACTGATCCGAACCTTTGAAAAAACGCAGCCGAATGGCTTCCTGCTCTATTTCTCGGATCACGGTGAAGATGTTTACGAGACGCCGCCGCATAACGTGTTGGGACGAAATGAGACAGCACCGACGCGTACTATGTATACCGTGCCGTTTATTCTCTGGACTTCACCTCAGTGGCAGAAAGATCATCCGATCGATTATTCTCCCTATGTTGATCGGAAATATAGCAATGCGCACCTGCTGCATACTTGGTCCACCTTGGCGGGGCTCAGCTACGATCTTCAGGAGCCCGAAAAAAGTCTGGTTAGCCCTGCATTCCGTGAATCAGAGCGTTGGATAGGCAACCCGTACAGCAAGAAAGGATTGAGTACCTTTGACAGCTTGCCTTACACCGCAGACGGCAAATAATCCCCAAGTAATAACTAGGGTGGAGAAGAGGCACTTTCTCCACCGTATTCGACCTAGCGGATTGTGCTACCCGATCACGTCCTGACGTATCTGCATAATCCGCTCGAAAGAATCTTTTCGCGCCTGATGATCAAAGATTTGCCCATTGATCATCACTTCATCCGCCTGCGTTTCACGCAAAAGGCTCTGCAATCCATGACGGACTTTCGTGCTATCGCCAACAATCGACAGCCGCAGTGCTTGCTCCGCACCAAACTGCTCGGCAGGTGAGCCGACCGTGTCGATGTTTTCTACCGGCGTGGGCAGCGGGCCTGGTGTACCACGGCGCAGATTGATGAACTGCTGCTGCATTGAGGTGAAGAGGAAGCGCGCGTCGCGATCGCTATCGGCCGCTACCACATTGACGCAAACCATCGCGTAAGGTTTGGCGTGGGTGGCAGAAGGGACAAAGTTTTTACGGTAGAGACGGAATGCTTCCAGCAACATATCGGGCGCGAAATGCGCGGCGAAGGCAAAAGGTAGCCCCAGTCTCGCGGCCAGCTGTGCGCTATACAAGCTCGAACCTAATAGCCAGATCGGAACGTGTAAGCCTTGTCCCGGGACGGCTTGCACTCCCTGACCCGGCTGTGCATCGGCGAAATAGCGTTGCAATTCCTGCACATCGCGTGGGAAATCTTCGATATCGGCATTAAGGTGACGACGCAGCGCCATCATGGTGCGCTGATCGGTGCCGGGCGCACGGCCTAATCCCAAATCGATACGGCCGGGATACAGTGATTCCAGCGTACCAAATTGCTCGGCGATGACGAGCGGTGAGTGGTTCGGTAGCATCACGCCGCCGGAACCGAGACGAATGCGCTGTGTTCCCGAAGCAAGATAGCCGAGAAGCACGGAAGTTGCTGCGCTGGCGATACCCGTCATGCTGTGGTGTTCCGCCAGCCAATAGCGATGATAGCCCCATTTTTCTGTGTGCTGCGCCAGATCCAGCGAGCGATGGAAGGCGTCACGCGCTGTTGCACCTTGCGGAATCGGCGCAAGATCGAGGACGGAAAACACGGTGGGTTGAGAAGACGTAGACATAATATGGCTCACTTTGTTGTTCACTGACTCCACCCATTCGGTGGATGCTAACGCCGTCAGTCAATGATGAAAGTCAGATCAGTATGCGGGAATGTCGCGGTTATACGTAGTTCAAAGGTGCGCTTAGGAAGGAAAGGGCGGCTGGCCGCCCTGAAAGGAAATGCGTTATTGAACGAGTTCAAGGCCAGCGACGCGACGCCAATAGCCGTTGCAATCTACCTGATTTTCCAGCGTTAATGGCACATTGCCTTGTTCGTTGGCGCGGAATTTATCCAGCATCGCCGGCGTGCTGATATCGTTCGGGGACAGCCGGACGATATCGACCAGATCCTGCATTGATGTCAGTTCGTTACCGAGGTTGTAGCAATAGCCGCTTTGCGTCTGAATGCCGTTGAGGACAAACACCTGCTGGTTCTCCTGTGACAGCATTTTTCTGCCTTGTGGATAGCTGAGGCAGCAGGTTTCGCATTCATCCTTCGGCCGATCTTCTGAACGAGCGGTAAAGCAGCGGGCGGAATAGGCTAGCGGTAAATGGCCGTAGCTGAGTACTTCCACTTCAAATTGATGGCGAAAGCCAAGCTCGTCACATTGATTCAGCAAATTTTGCAGCCAGTCTCGGGAGAGCTCAACTGGCATGCACCAGCGCACCATGCCTTGTTTATGCAGGACTCGCAGGGTGTACGCGTTGTAGCAGTTGAGCGCGTGTCCGGCGACAAACGGCAGATTGCGTTCGGCGGCGATGTTAACTGCGCCCAGATCGTTTGCTTCCAGCAAGAACTCGCCGTTCTCCACGTAGCGTTTTAGCTCCGTCAGTTCAGACGGTGCCTGTAAGAGCGCGAGGGTAGAGATCACCACCTGCTTTCCGCTGTTGGCGACCTCACGAGCAACGTTGAACCAGTCTGCCACCTTCATCAGGCGGCGCTTGCTACACACTGTTTCACCGAGATAAATGATATCGGCGCTGCTGTTCACCGCGGCCTGATAAAACGTCTCAACATCCTCTTTCGGCCAATAGTAGAGAATATTCCCTAATGCGTATTTCATGTGTTCTCCTGCTACTGCCATTTGCGGTGATAAGCGCCGAGCGTGGTTTGTGTGCCTTCAGCCACCGCACCTAACGCATCCATCCAGGCCTGAGTGGGAACGAATGTCTCAGGATTGGCACGGCAGCGATCGATAGCCTGTCGCCATACCTGCGTAATCTGGCTGACGTAAGCCGGGCTGCGCTGGCGGCCTTCTATCTTCACGGAAGCAATATTGGCAGCCATCAGTTCAGGCAGCAGTTCTAGCGTGTTCAGGCTGGTTGGCTCTTCCAGCGCGTGGTAGCGCTGCCCATCGACTAAATAACGCCCTTTGCACAACGTGGGATAACCGGCGTTTTCATCGTCCTGATAGCGGTCGATCAGGATATTGTTCAGGCGTGATTCCATGCCGTTTTCCGTCTGCTGCCAGCGTACAAATCGCGCCGGTGAGCAGGCACCTACGGTATTCGGTGATTCACCGGTCAGATAAGAAGAGAGATAGCAGCGGCCTTCCGCCATGATGCACAGGCTGCCGAACGCGAACACTTCGAGCGGCACGGGGCTGGTGCGGGCGATTTGCTTCACCTGATGGATGGACAATACGCGCGGCAGTACGATGCGTGAGACATCGAAATGGCGATGATAGAAACGGATCGCTTCGGTGTTTGTCGCGGAAGCCTGAACCGACACGTGACGCTCAATGTGAGGATAGCGTTCGGTAGCATATTCCAGCATGGCGAGATCGGCGAGGATCAGCACGTCGGCCCCGATCTGCGCAGCCATATCCACAGCGCGTTGCCAGCGCTGATAACCGTCCGGATGCGCAAACGTATTGATGGCGATATGCAGCTTACGCCGATGACGATGCACGTACTCGCGCGCTTCCTGTAGCTTCTTGTCGGTAAAGTTAAGCCCGGCAAAATGACGTGCGTTGGTGTCATCTTTCAGGCCGATATAGACCGCATCTGCGCCATTATCGATGGCAGCTTTCAGTGCCGGCAGGTTGCCAGCGGGGCAAAGCAGTTCCATACACAATCCTTCATTAATCCCTTCGGGGCCGTAGCTGCTCGGTACGATCAATGATGTTCAGACTGACGCTCGCGTTTATGACGGGCATTCTGCCTCTCACCCTTGCGGGTTGTCGTAAGCGATTTTTTATCAGTCGATGAATGTTGTTAACGATTGGGAATCTTAATTAACCAAATCGGTAAGGACTTTGATTTAAGGCAGTTTATGGTGCTAATCGTCGCGCAAGGACAAAATCTGTTGGGCATAATCGGATAACCGACTAAATTATTGACATAGACCTCTGCCGCGTGCGGTGGATGTGGCAAAATGCTTGCAGATTATCTGAACAGTCAGATTGCTTTAAGAGGAGTACGCCAGTGTTGGAAAAACTACGAGCGCAGATTGTGCGTCAAGGGCCGAGCTTATTAGGTAAGCCACTCAAGTTCACTCCCTTTGCGCTACAGCGTCAGGTTTTGGAACAGATGTTGGGCTGGCAGTTCCGTCAGGCGCTGGAAGAGGGCGATCTGGCATTTCTCGAAAGCCGCTGGCTGAAAATTGAGGTGCGTGATGTCGGCTTGCAGTGGTTTATGACGCTGCGTGATGGTCGTCTGGTGGTGAGCGACGCTGAGACGCCGGATGTCAGTTTCAGCGCAGATGCGAACGATCTGATTTTGATTGCGGCGCGTAAAGAAGATCCCGATACGCTCTTTTTCCAGCGTCGTCTGCGCATTGAGGGTGATACCGAATTAGGGTTGTATGTGAAGAACCTGATGGACGCCATTGAGCTGGAAGCCATGCCTGCGCCGCTGCGCATTGGCCTGCTGCAACTGGCGAACTTTGTTGAAGCCGGCTTACAGGAGGGCGCAGTGCAACCAACGAATCACGCGCCAGTATCATGCTAGTTCGGGTGGAAATTCCCGTTGATGCCGCAGGGATCGACAACTTATTGCGCCGTGCTTTTCCAACGGGCGCGGAAGCGGATCTGGTTCATCAACTGCGTGAAGATGGCCTATTGACGCTCGGCGTTGTGGCGACTGACGATGAAGGTGGCGTGGTGGGCTACGCGGCATTCAGCCCAGTGCTGATCGACGGTGAGGATCGCCAGTGGGTGGCGCTTGCGCCGTTGGCGGTAGATGACAGCCTGCGCCGACAGGGCGTAGGGGAGAAGCTGGTCTACGAAGGGCTGGATGCGCTGAATGAGTTTGGCTACACCGCTGTTGTGGTCTTGGGTAACCCTGCGTATTACTCCCGTTTTGGCTTTGTTCCGGCGGTAGAACAGCAGCTACATTGTCGCTGGCCAGACAGTGAATCGGTTTTTCAGGTCTATCCGCTGGCAGATAATCATGTTGTCGGTGAGGGAAGTCCTGAGGGAGAAAGCGGGCTTGAAAGCGCGAGCGGGCTGGTGGAGTACGCCGAACCGTTTAACCGCTTTCTCTAACGCGACTTGCTAACCGATAGCGCATCAATACATCGTGTCTGAAATGCATAGCGTCCTGGGCTGGTCTTGTACCAGCCTTTCTTTTTGGTTTTTGCTCAACTGTTTAATGCGATATTCCAGTTTGAGTGCGTCTGAGCGATTGCCCACCCGACAGTGAAACACCAGCGTTAACTCGCCTTTTCCCCGCAGCGCCTTTGCCCCTTTTCCCGTTTGATGCTGATTCAGGCGGCGGCTGACATCCGTTGTGATACCCGTGTACAGCGCCCCAGCGACCGTGCGCAGTATGTACAGATACCAGTGGGAGTCTTCGGCATGTTCGGTCATGGTGTTGTCTGTGAATTATTTTTTGAAAAAGCCGCTCTGCACAGCTAAACATAAATAGCACCTCATACCAATGGTATTTCAAACAATTAGCATTTCAAAGCTCTTGCCTTTCAAAGAACGGGCACGGCATTACATCAATAGCCGTTATTCACCGACGTGCATTTCTTTTACGGATAGGGAAAAACGTATGACACTGAAACGATATATACCGCCCGCGCTGGCCGTGGCGTTCTCTTCTTGTTTCCTCCCACTGGGCTATGCCGCTGAACTGGCAGAGAAAGATCGGGAAACGATAGTGAACGCCGTCGCGAATTACTCGGGCCAGATGACGACCGTTGCTCAACAGATATGGTCAAAGCCTGAATTGGGCTATTTGGAAACCAACACCTCCCAACTGCTACAGAATGAGTTGAAAGCCGCTGGGTTCAGCGTTGAAGCGGGTGTCGCGGGCATCCCAACCGCGTTTGTGGCGACGGCGGGGAAACCCGGCGGGCCGGTTATCGGTATTCTGGCCGAGATGGACGCGCTGCCGGGCTTCTCTCAGGCTGCAACGCCGGAGCGTTCGCCGGTTGCGGGTATTGAGGCCGGTCATGCCTGTGGGCATCACCTGTTTGGCGCGGGATCGGTGGGCGCGGCGATTGCGCTGAAACAGTGGCTGGAAGCGACGGGTAAACCGGGCCAAATCCGGGTATACGGCACGCCAGCGGAGGAAGGCGGTTCCGGTAAAGTCTATATGACGCGTGAGGGGCTGTTTAAGGATGTGGATGTGATGCTGCACTGGCATCCCGGCGACGAGAATTCCGCTTCGCAAGATTATTCGCTGGCGAACGTGAACGGTAAGTTCCGTTTCTATGGCCGTTCTGCACATGCCGCGATGGCACCAGAGAAAGGGCGTTCCGCGCTGGACGGCGTGGAGGCGCTGAATTTTATGGTGAACGCGATGCGAGAGCATGTGCCGCAGGAAACGCGCATTCACTATGTGATTACCGATGGTGGTAAAGCGCCGAACGTGGTGCCGGACTTCGCCGAAGTGTATTACTACGTGCGTCATCCCGATCCGGCCGTGGTCGCCAGCGTGACCGATCGCATCCGTAAAGCGGCGGAAGGCGCGGCGCTGGGAACCGAAACGCGTTATGAATTTGAAATTCTTGGCGGCGTGTACAGCCTGTTGCCGAATAACGTGTTGGGAAAAGTGATGGATGACAGCCTCAGAAGCGTTGGGGCACCGCAGTGGGATAAGGCGGATACGGATTTTGCTACCGCGCTACAGAAAACGTTGGATCAAGCCAAACTGCCGCCGCTTTCCAGTGCCGGTCAGGTCGCACCGTACCATTTTGGTGAAACGGGCTATGCGTCGACCGATGTGGGCGATGTCAGTTGGGTGGTGCCGACGGTCGGGCTGGGAACCGCGACTTGGGTGCCGGGTGTACCTGCGCACAGCTGGCAAGCGGTGGCATCCGGCGGCATGGCGATTGGCTATAAAGGCATGGACGTTGCAGCCAAAACGCTGGCCGTCACAGGAGCGAAACTACTGAGCGATCCTGCATTAATTCAACAGGCGAAAGCGGAGTTCGACAAGAGTCGTGGCGAGAACTTCCACTATAAGCCGCTGCTGGGCGATCGGAAACCCGCGCTGGATTACCGTAAACCTTCCGCAGGGAAATAATTTTCCTGCACTGCCAGCGGTTTCTCCCTGTGGTTAGAGAGAAACCGCTATGCTTACTCTATGGCATAAACCTGCAGCAGGCGGTTTCTATCCCACTCGTTGCTCGTGGTTGGTGCTCTCTTTTTCCCGATATAAACAGATCGTCTGACCGACAAGGCTGTCACGGTTAATTCATCGGGTGGACCTTATTCAGGGCAGTATGTGTGATAAAAATCACATATAATTACTATCTATTGCATTTCTCTTACATCAAGTGTGAATGAATGCACAAAATAGTCCGGCATGGCGTGTTCCAATGTCTGATGAATAGGTTTCTTTCGATGTCATTCTTTCGGTGTTGAAATAATCACAGAATGAAGGGTAGAGAAAGGCTGATTGCGGTGAGAAGGATCTCGGTGCCGCTACAGGTTGTTTCGCCTGGGCGCTATCTTCAAGGAACCAAGTCCGCTCGCCAAACGTGCTGGTTTTGCACCAGTTAATGTTCAGGGCCGGTTAGACCGGCTGACGAGTTGGAGTGTTGTATGACCAAGCTGACCACGGCCGCGCAACGCGCGCTGGCGCTGATGGATTTAACCACGCTGAATGGGGATGATACGGATGAAAAAGTGACGGCACTCTGCCGTCAGGCAAACAGCCCGGCCGGAAAAACGGCTGCTATCTGTATATATCCACGTTTTATCCCTCTGGCGAAAAAGATCCTGCGTGAGCAGGGTACGCCGGATATCCGCATCGCAACGGTGACCAACTTCCCTCATGGCAATGATGATGTGGCAATTGCGGTTGCGGAAACCAAGGCTGCAATCGCCTACGGCGCTGATGAAGTTGATGTCGTATTCCCTTACTGCGCACTGATCGCAGGCAACACGCAAATTGGTTTTGAGCTGGTGCAGGCATGTAAAGCCGTGTGTCAGGATGCTCACGTGCTGCTGAAGGTGATCATCGAGACGGGCGAGCTGAAACAGGAAGCGCTGATCCGTCAGGCGAGCGAGATTGCCATTGATGCGGGTGCCGATTTCATTAAAACCTCGACCGGTAAAGTGCCGGTGAACGCGACGCCAGAAAGTGCGGCGATCATGCTGAAGGCGATCCGCGATAAAGGTGTGGGCGAGCGCGTTGGCTTTAAAGCGGCCGGCGGTGTGCGTAACGCGGAAGATGCCGCCATCTACCTGCAACTGGCGGACGATATCATGGGCGCGGAATGGGCGACTGCACAGCATTTTCGCTTTGGTGCGTCCAGTCTGCTGGCGAGCCTGCTGACCACGCTTGGCCACGGAACCGCGGCTCCACAGGGCGGCTACTAAGCACGCGTACAGGTGCACTATTTTATTTGTGACAACGCTATTCGTGACAACATATTGTTTATAAAGCATTTGTATTCATGACTGCGTTGGATCACCACAGCAAATGTGATCGCAGCAACAGGCTGCGGAACCACATCAGAATTCATCAGGAGTACAGACCTTGTTTCTGATTCAAGAAATTATTCGTAAGAAGCGTGACGGAAAAGCTCTGAGCGAAGAAGAGATCCGCTTCTTTATCAACGGTATTCGTGACAATACTGTCTCCGAAGGCCAGATTGCGGCGCTGGCGATGACCATCTATTTTCACGACATGTCGATGGACGAGCGCGTGGCGCTGACGCTGGCAATGCGTGACTCTGGCACGGTGCTGGACTGGAAGAGTCTGAACCTGAACGGTCCGCTGGTGGATAAACATTCTACCGGCGGCGTCGGGGATGTGACTTCGCTGATGCTGGGGCCGATGGTCGCCGCCTGCGGGGGTTACGTCCCGATGATCTCCGGGCGTGGCTTAGGGCATACCGGCGGCACGTTGGATAAGCTCGAAGCGATTCCGGGGCTGGATATTTTCCCGAACGATGAAGATTTTCGCCGTATCATCCAGCAGGTTGGCGTCGCAATTATTGGGCAGACCTCCTCGCTGGCTCCGGCGGATAAACGCTTTTACGCCACGCGTGACATTACCGCCACGGTCGATTCCATCCCGCTAATCACCGCGTCAATTCTGGCGAAGAAACTGGCTGAAGGGCTGGATGCGCTGGTGATGGACGTCAAAGTGGGATCGGGGGCGTTTATGCCGACCTATGAACTGTCCGAGCAGTTGGCGCAGGCGATTGTCGGCGTAGCGAACAACGCGGGATGCCGCACCAGCGCATTGCTGACGGACATGAATCAGGTGCTGGCCTCTAGCGCAGGTAACGCGCTGGAAGTGCGGGAAGCCGTGCGTTTCCTGACGGGAGAGAGCCGCAATCCGCGCCTGTATGATGTTACTATGGCGCTATGTGGTGAGATGCTGTTGGCGGGCGGACTGGCAAGTTCGGCGGACGACGCACATTCACGTCTGCAAGCCGTGTTGGATAACGGCAAAGCTGCTGAAGTCTTTGGGCGCATGGTCGCCGCACAGCGTGGTCCGGGCGATTTTGTCGAACACTACGATCGGTACCTGCCGGTCGCGACATTAAGTAAGCCGGTGTTCGCGACGCGTGAGGGCATCGTGACCGCGATGGATACCCGCGCGCTGGGCATGGCTGTCGTCTCGCTGGGCGGCGGACGCCGTCAGGCCACGGATACGATCGATTACAGCGTCGGTCTGGATAGCATGATCAGTCTGGATGAGCGCGTTGATGCGCAGCGCCCGCTGGCGGTGATCCACGCAAATACGGAAGCGCAGTGGCAACAGGCGGCGAATGAAGTCCGTGCTGCGATCCAACTGGGCGACTCCGCGCCAGAAAAGACCCCGATGGTTTATCGTCGGGTGAGCGTAGAAGCGTGATCGCACAGGGCTGCTTAGTGGTCGTCTTGAATTGATTTTCCCCTGCCTATCGGCAGGGTGTTAGCGCATAGCTGCGCAGGAGAAAAAGAATGAAACGTGCATATATTATGGTTCTCGACTCGTTTGGGATCGGCAGCAGTGCTGATGCAGAACGTTTTGGCGATGTCGGTTCGGATACGCTGGGCCATATCGCTCAGGCCTGTGCCGCGGGGACGGCGGATAAAGGACGCAGTGGCAAGCTGCATTTGCCGAACCTGAGCCGTCTGGGGCTGGGTAAAGCCGCCGAGGCCTCAACGGGAACGTTCCCGCCTGGGCTGGATGAAAACGCGGACATCATCGGTGCTTACGCGCACGCCAGCGAAATCTCCTCGGGCAAAGATACGCCGTCTGGTCACTGGGAAATTGCCGGTGTGCCTGTCCTGTTCGACTGGGGCTATTTTAAAGATGAAGAAAACAGTTTTCCGCAGGAACTGCTGGAAAAACTGGTGAAACGCGCCAATCTGCCGGGCTATCTGGGCAACTGTCACTCTTCCGGTACGGTGATTCTGGATCAGTTGGCTGAAGAGCACATGAAAACCGGCAAGCCGATTTTCTACACCTCTGCGGATTCCGTATTCCAGATTGCCTGCCATGAAGAAACGTTCGGTCTGGATAAGCTGTACGAGCTGTGTGAGATTGCCCGCGAAGAGCTGACCGAAGGCGGCTACAACATCGGGCGCGTGATCGCACGTCCGTTTATCGGCGACAAACCCGGCAACTTCGAGCGTACCGGAAACCGTCACGATCTGGCCGTTGAACCACCTGCGCCGACCATCCTGAAAAAAATGGTGGATGAAAAAGGTGGTGAAGTGGTTTCCGTCGGTAAGATTGCGGATATCTACGCGCAGGTCGGTATCACGAAGAAAGTGAAGGCTACCGGCATCGATGCGCTGTTTGATGCCACGCTGAAAGAAATGGATAGCGCGGGCGACAACACCATCGTGTTTACCAACTTTGTTGATTTCGATTCCGCCTACGGCCACCGCCGCGATATTCCGGGCTACGCTGCCGCGCTCGAGCTGTTTGACCGCCGCCTGCCGGAAATGCTGTCCCGTGTGAAGGGTGACGACATCCTGATTCTGACGGCTGACCACGGCTGTGACCCGAGCTGGCACGGCACCGATCACACCCGCGAGAACGTCCCGGTGTTGATCTATGGGCCGAACGTGAAGCCGGGGTCATACGGCCACCGTGAAACCTTCGCCGATATCGGGCAAACGGTCGCGGCCTACTTTGGCCTGTCGCCTATGGACTACGGCAAATCGATACTGTAAAACACACCGTTTTTTACGTGAAACTTGATTAATTAAGGAATAAACGCATGGCTACGCCACATATTAATGCAGAAATGGGTGACTTCGCGGACGTTGTACTGATGCCAGGCGACCCGCTGCGCGCTAAGTACATTGCAGAAACCTTTCTGGATGATGCCCGCGAAGTGAACAACGTGCGTGGCATGTTAGGGTTCACGGGGACTTACAAAGGCCGTAAAATTTCGGTCATGGGTCACGGTATGGGCATCCCATCCTGCTCAATCTATGCAAAAGAACTGATCACCGAATTCGGCGTGAAGAAGATCATCCGCGTGGGTTCCTGCGGCGCGGTACGTGAAGATGTCAAACTGCGCGACGTGGTGATCGGCATGGGTGCCTGTACGGATTCCAAAGTGAACCGTATGCGTTTCAAAGATCACGACTACGCGGCGATTGCCGATTTCGACATGGTGCGTAATGCCGTTGATGCTGCCAAAGCACGCGATGTTTCTGTCCGCGTCGGTAACATCTTCTCCGCCGATCTGTTCTACACGCCGGATCCGCAGATGTTCGACGTGATGGAAAAATACGGCATTCTGGGTGTAGAAATGGAAGCGGCCGGTATCTACGGCGTAGCGGCTGAGTTCGGTGCGAAAGCGCTGGCCATCTGTACCGTTTCTGACCACATTCGTACCGGTGCGCAGACCACGTCAGAAGAGCGTCAAAACACCTTCAACGAAATGATCGAAATCGCGCTGGAATCCGTTCTGCTGGGCGATAACGAGTAATATCACATCAGCCCGGACGTTCGCTCCGGGCTGGTTTTTCCTGTTTTTACCTTCACATCTTTCCGTAATCGGCCTACTGCCTGAAACAGGTCAGCACGGCACCGAACAGACTGGTAGTGCCCTAGCGTAGCATTGGACGTGGTGTGTTCAGCAACACGGAGAGAGGCTGGTCTGAATGCCAGGTCATCCCGACACGTTACTTAATGGCCTGAGCCGGAACCTGTGCAGCGCTGTTAAAGTTGATCTCGTTGATGGCGCTCCATTTGTTCACATCGGTACCAAACGTATCCAGCTTGAAGAATTTCGCTTTCACCGCAGGGAAGGTGAATTTTTCACCGTCTTTGGCGTTGTTGGAGGTGACCAGATTCTCAGCCAGTTTTTGCCAGGTTTTCCCGTCGGTGGAGTAGGACACGGAGAACTTCAGTTTGCGCTCGTCCGCTTTGAAAGGAACCAGGACAAAGTTCTCAACCGATTGTTCTTTATCCAGTTCTAACTGAACCCAGCTCTCACCATTTGCCGCCCAGCGGGTTTTTACGTCGCCATCGGCAATGTTGGCAGGTTTGTGGCCCTTGTCTGAATCATAAGCGGAAGCTGTCACCGCCGTTACTTGTACCGCGTAAGCGGAAAGAGAGAATAAGCCGCACAGAAGCGTCGTAGCCAGAGTGTATTTTTTCATATTATTCCTCGTAGATAACGGATAAACCATGGCATGCCTGCAAACCAGAAACATGAAATGGAACCTTATTGTGATAAAAAAGAAACGAGGTTTTATTTATGGCGATCACGTTGCGGGGATTTTTCTGTCAGGAAAAAAGGCAGAGCGGGACGGGGCGCACATTATGGCACCCGTCTTGCCACGAGGAGTATAGATAAAGAGGTTAGCCGAGCGGCAGCGCCATGAGAATGGCGTCTTCCCGACCTTGTGCCGTGGGGTAGTAATCGCGGCGCACGGAGACTTCGTTAAATCCCAGACTCTCATACAGCGCGATGGCTCGTGCGTTTGACTCGCGGACTTCCAGCCACAGCGTCAGAATGCCGCGTCGCTCCATTTCGTCGATCAGGTGTTCTAAGAGTTGGCGACCCAACCCCTGACGCTGATGATCGGGATGCACCGCGATATTGAACAACGTCGCTTCATCCAGCACGACCTGCGTGATGGCGTAAGCGGCAAGCTGCCCATCATGTTCCAGTTTCAGGTTGAAATAGCGCTCACCCTGATTGCTGATAAACGTCTTTTCCGACCAGGGAAAGGCGTGGCTGACTTGTTCAATTTTAAAGGCTTGTGCCAGGTCAGCTGGCGTCAGGGAAGATATCGTGTTCATGTTCACAGATCTGTTGCCACAGCGCCCGTTTGGCGTCGGCATTTTGATAAAGTTCGGAAAGCAGAGGGCTGGAAAGCTGAATGCCCTGTAGAGCAATAGGTTCCGCGATGCCCAACCGCCAGCTATGGCAGCGTGCATCGGCGGGCAGCATGTCGATCTGCTGTGGCGTCAGGCGATAGGCTTGCGCAGGCGTGAGAGCCAGACTGTGCAGCACGTCAGTTAGCAGCGGTTCATCATCTGCCAGCGGCTCGGCGGAGACGATCACCAGACGCACCTGCTCGGGCAGACTGACGGCGATTTCGCCTTGCAGCACCGTCGGGCGACGCAATGTCCACTGCGTAATCCCCAGTTGCTGTAGCAGCCTGTCACGTCTTGATTCCATGCGTTATCCTGTCTGGCGTGCGAGAAAATGATTCGTGCCTATGCTAACAAACCCCGTCAGACTGCGCCAACGTCGGTGCGGTTATTTCCTCTCCGCTCTGCAACTTCGGGGACGAAGCGTATATAATCCCCCGCTCAATGATTAAGGAGCCGTAGCCCGATGTCCGCATTAACCCCCGCCAGTGAAGTCATACTGCGCCATAGTGACGAATTTCTTTCACGCCGAGTTCTGTTTGCCGGTGATTTGCAGGATACTCTGCCCGCACAATTTGAGGCGGCGTCGGTGCGTGTCCATTGCAACCAATATCACCACTGGCAACAGATGGCAAAGCCACTTGGGGATAATGCTCAATATGGTCTGGTTGCGGATGCGGCGCTGGTGGCGGATAGCGACACGCTGATTTATTACTGGCCGAAGAGCAAACAGGAAGCGGAATTCCAACTGCGTAACCTGCTGTCCCTGATGCCGATCGGTGCGGAAATCTTCGTTGTTGGTGAAAACCGCAGCGGCGTGCGCAGCGCGGAACCCGTGCTGTCTGACTTTGTTGAGTTGGCAAAAATCGACAGCGCGCGCCGCTGTGGGCTTTACCACGGTCGGATTGACAAGCAGGCCAGCTTCACGCTGGATGACTGGTGGGACGAGTATGTGACGGACGGTGTGACCGTCAAAACGCTTCCGGGCGTCTTCAGTCGTGATGACTTGGATCCGGGTAGCCGACTGCTGCTGTCTACGTTTGAGCCGCATATGAAAGGCAAAGTGCTGGATATCGCCTGTGGCGCAGGCGTGCTGGCATCGGTACTGGCGAAACAGTCACCGAAAATCCGCCTGACGTTGAGTGATGTCAGCGCAGCCGCCGTCGAATCCAGCAAGGCAACGCTGGCGGCGAATGCGTTGGAAGGCGAGGTGATTGCGAGTAACGTCTATTCCGACATTAATGGCCGCTTCGATATGATCGTGTCTAATCCGCCATTCCATGACGGCTTGCAGACTAGCCTGCAAGCCGCGGAAATGCTGATTCGTGGTGCGGTGACTCATTTACCGATTGGCGGACAGTTGCGTATCGTCGCTAATGCTTTCCTACCGTATCCGGCGCTGTTAGATGCCGCCTTTGGTAGCCATGAAGTGCTGGCGCAGACCGGACGTTTTAAGGTGTATCAGGCCACCGTGGGTCGTCCGCCGCGCACAGGTAAAGGTCGTCGATAATCCTACTGATACTTCCTTTTACTGATTAAGTGCCGCCATGCTCTCCTTGCCGTAGCGTTCACCTGCTGCGGCATCGGGCGGGAAGATGGCATCAATGGCGGCCAGTTCCTCTTTCGTCAGCGTGACATCCAGCGCCGCGACGTTTTCTTCCAGATAGCGGCGGCGTTTAGTGCCCGGAATCGGCACGATATGTTCACCCTGTGCCAATACCCACGCCAGTGCCAGCTGTGAGGGCGTAACCTGCTTTTCCTGTGCCAGTTGGTTAATTTTCTCTACCAACTGCAGATTTTTGCCGAAATTTTCCCCCGAGAAACGTGGATTGGTACGACGGAAATCGTCTGCAGCCAGATCGTCCGGGCTGCGAATCGCACCGGTTAGGAAACCACGCCCCAGCGGGCTGTAAGGCACAAACCCGATACCCAGACGCTCACAGGTGGGCAGAATCTCGGCTTCCATATCGCGGGTCCACAGTGAGTATTCACTCTGTAACGCCGTAATAGGGTGCACGCGATGCGCGCGTTCCAGCGTGGTGGCGGAGGCTTCACTTAGGCCGATGTAACGAATCTTGCCTTCCTGAACCAGCTCGGCCAGCGTGCCGACCGTCTCTTCAATGGGAACGGTTGGATCAATGCGGTGCTGATAGTAAAGATCGATAACGTCGGTGCCGAGTCGCGTCAGGCTGCCTTCCACCGCGCGGCGGATGTAGTCCGGTTTACCGCAGACGCCGCGTGCGTTAGGGTTTGCCGGATCGCGGATGATACCGAACTTGGTCGCCAGGAAGACCTGCTCACGCTTGCCTTTTATCGCTTTGCCGAGCAGCAGCTCGTTGGTATGGGGGCCATACATATCGGCGGTATCCAGCAGCGTGACACCCAGCTCCAGTGCGCGATGCAACGTGGCAATGGATTCTTTTTCATCCTGCGCAGTGGAGTAGAAATCACTCATTCCCATGCAGCCTAGCCCAATCGCCGACACCTGCGGGCCGTTCGCGCCTAATTTGCGTTGTTGCATTGTCATCTTCCTCATCTCGTTGGCAGTGAAAGCAGTCTGGTTGTTTATCTAACAAAGATAAATACCGCTTTTTATGCAACACTATTCAAAAATAACTAACAATGGTGGCGGCGATGGATCACATTCAGGCGATGCGAGTTTTTGTGCGTATTGTCGAACTGGGCAGCTTCAGCCGCGCGGCGGAGCGACTGACGCTGCCACGCGCGACGGTGAGCAACACCATCAAACAGCTTGAAGCACGGCTGGGGGTACGTTTGCTGCAACGCACGACCCGTCAGGTGCAGATCACCGATGAAGGGAGCGTTTATTATGAACGCTGTCTGCAATTGCTCGCGGAGATTGAAGAGATCGACACGCTGTTCACGCAGCAAAAGCAGCAGCCGGTGGGTAAAGTGCGGGTGGATATGCCGCACTCGCTGGCGCGTGAGATCGTCGTTCCGGCGCTGGGCGAGTTCTACGCGCGTTATCCGCAGGTGACGCTGATGCTGAGCGCCAACGATGCGGCGATTAATGTGCTGCGTGAAGGCGTTGACTGTGTGCTGCGCGCCTGGCAGACGGACGATGAAACGCTGGCGACCCGCCATTTGCCGTCAATGCCGCAGATTACCTGTGCGTCGGCCGACTATTTGGCGCGATACGGCGTGCCACGTTCGCTCGATGAGCTGTCGGGGCATCAGATGGTCGGCTATTTCTCTTTGCGTACCGAACACCGTTATCCGCTGGAATTCATGTCGGGTGATGAGTGCATTACGCGTATGCTGCCCGGTGCGTTGCAGGTTAACGGCACCGATGCCTACATCGCCAGCGCGCGTGCCGGACTGGGGATTATTCAGGCACCGCGTCGCGGCCTGCGCCCGTTTCTGGAAAGCGGAGAACTGGTAGAGATCCTGCCGGAAATGCCGCCGCCTGCGATGCCACTTTACGTGATGTATGCGCCCGGTCGCTTTCTCGCGCCACGGATTCGGGTGTTTATCGAATGGCTCGATGAGCTCTTTACGCGCAACGCCGCAGCGAGATGATGATTTTTGCAGCAAACCCCGCATTCCAGAGGAAATAATCATTGACGTGAACGCGAAAACCTCTAGAATTCGCCCCCGTAGTGATATTGCGTAAAGCAGTGTTGCGAAGGTGGCGGAATTGGTAGACGCGCTAGCTTCAGGTGTTAGTGTTCTTACGGACGTGAGGGTTCAAGTCCCTCTCTTCGCACCAACATCACTACAGCGGTTCTGGTTTGTCGAACCGAAGCAGTAATCAGTGTTACATGATAGATTGCATGACAGAATTGCGAAGGTGGCGGAATTGGTAGACGCGCTAGCTTCAGGTGTTAGTGTTCTTACGGACGTGAGGGTTCAAGTCCCTCTCTTCGCACCATGTCGTGATAGATCTAGCGTGTAAGATAGGTTTACTGCATAAGACAAACAACGTTCTCAGTGCGAAGGTGGCGGAATTGGTAGACGCGCTAGCTTCAGGTGTTAGTGTCCTTACGGACGTGAGGGTTCAAGTCCCTCTCTTCGCACCACAGATTTATTCTGTACTCTCCTGATTTTCTTCCCTATTTATTCTCTTTTATCCCGTTTCTGGCTACAGCGCTTTTCCGCGTTCATTTACCTATTTGGCTTTGTGTACCCTTTCTCTTTTCTTTATCCACGAGCACTTACAGCGTCGTGAGATTAAACGTGACGGACAGCGCCGCTAAACCGCCAGCCAGTGCAATGCAGGATGGCAGCAGTAAATAGTGGCGTAAGCGTTGATGGAACAGCATGACAAGCGTCGCCAGCAGGGCGATGGCGATAATCACTTTCAGATGCGTCAGGTTTAGGTTGAGCAGCGCCAATAGCGGCATTATGGCACAAGGCAGCAGCACGCCCCAGGCACTGGACAGATGCTTCCCCATACACCAGCTCACACTCCATAGCCCGCAGGCTGTGATCATTGCTGTCAGCATTTTTCCACCCGTCAAAGTGATAATGATAACTAATATCATATAAGAATTTATATCAATTACTAGCTTTTTGACGAGCAGATGGTTGGAATTTTCTGCCTAGGCGCGTTAATCGGGATGTTGAGTGCTCAAATACTGGCGGATCAGGTGGATCATATTCACGATAGCGGGCGATCGCTCATGTTTGCGCCAGATAGCCGCAATTTGTGTATGGATTTCGGGCATACCGATATCATGATAGGTCACATTATCCGCCTTAATACAGGCGAGAGATTCCGGCACAAGCGTGATACCGAAGCCTGCGGCGACCATCCCGATAGTGGCCGTTAACTGCGGAGCAAAGGGGCTAGGTCTGGGGCCATAGCCTGACAGATAGCAGGTGCGGATAATCATATCGTGCAGCCCTGGACACACCTCGCGCGGGAAAATAATCAGCGGCTCCTGACGCAGTTCGCTGAGTGAAACCTGCGCTTTATGGCTAAGCACGTGTCCTGCGGGTAACACCAGTTTCATCGGCTCTTCGGCCAAAATTTCCCCGTTAATCTCATCACTGAGATCGCAGGGTAAGCGCAGAAATGCGATGTCGATATTACGTTCTTGCAGCGCAGTGATGAGCGCAGCCGGATTTTCCTCCTTTGGCAGCGGCTGAACGTGTGGATGCTGCTGACAGTAACGATGCAGCAGCGCCAGCACGGTTGGGTGGAACATGGCCGACGGCGAAAACCCCACGTTCATGCTACCTTTCTCACCCCGCGCAATGCTTCTTGTCCGTGCGATGGCCGAATCGGTCAACTGCAAAATCTGACGAGCATCCTCATACAGCGCTTGTCCCGCTTCCGTCATTTCTACGCCGCGCGTCAGTCGCTTGAACAGCGGTGTACCGATCTCCTGCTCGAATTTCTTGATCTGCTGGCTGAGGGGCGGTTGTGACATCCCCAGATTTTCCGCCGCACGCGTGAAATGCTTAGCTTGTGCAACGGCGACAAAATAGCGCAGATAACGTAGCTCCATTTACGTAACTCCATATGTTTCCGATCTTGAAATGACCTTCATTGCATATTGGAATTTTGTCCTCTTCCGCGTCAATCTTTATCTAAATATTAATAATGTTTAAGTAAGTGGTGCGGTGAGAAGGAAGGTATGAAAACGAATATCGTTGATCAATCCTGTGAAGAAGCCTTTGCTAGCTACGCCTATGACTTTCGGCGACAGCATGCAGACAGCGTTATTTATCAAACCTCATTAATGAGTGGACTAATAAATGGCGTATACGAAGGTGGCCGAACGATGGCTGAATTATTGGAGCATGGTGACTTTGGATTAGGAACATTTAATAGTTTGGATGGGGAACTGGTTGCCTTGAATAGCCAGATTTTCCAGCTGTTATCCGACGGCAGCGCACGGGCGGCGAAGCCGGAGCAGAAAACGCCGTTTGCGGTCATGACGTTCTTTCGTCCGACAGAAACGATCCGTTTTGATCGCTGGACTTCGCGTGAAGACGTGCATCGCCAGATCGATGAGATTGTGGGAACGGATAACCTGTTCTGCGCCTTGCGCATTGACGGGAATTTTCGCTGTGTTGAAACCCGTACCGTCCCCCGGCAGTGCCGACCTTATAAACCGATGCAGGAAGCGGTTGAAGGGCAACCAACATTTCATTTTGAACACCGTAGCGGCAGCGTTATTGGTTTTCGTAGTCCAGCTTACACTCAGGGAATAAATGTCGCGGGTTACCACGAACATTTCATTACTGACGATCGCCAGGGCGGCGGCCATATTCTGAATTATGACGTCGACCACGGCACGCTGACGTTTGGTGTGATTGCCAAACTGATCATCGATCTGCCTCAGGATCGGGAATTTCTCAATGCCGACCTGTCCTCAGAAAACCTCAACAGCGTTATCAAGTCAGTAGAGAGCTAGTCATTTCATCGGAGTCATGTCATGGAAAAGTCCACCGAACAGCAAAGCTGGAGTAGCGGAGCCGAGCTGATTGTAAAACACCTGGAAGCGCAGGGCGTGAAGCATATTTTTGGTATTCCCGGCGCAAAAATCGATCGCGTGTTTGATGAGCTGGAAGACTCGACGATCCAAACGATCCCTGTACGGCATGAGGCGAACGGCGCGTTTATGGCGGCGGCGATAGGGCGTCTTACGGGGAAAGCGGGGGTGACGCTGGTGACATCCGGTCCCGGTTGTTCAAATTTAGTGACCGGGCTGGCAACGGCGACCGCAGAGGGAGATGCCGTTGTGGCGCTGGGCGGTGCAGTTAAGCGAGCGGATAAACTTAAGCTGACGCACCAGAGTCTGGACACCGTTAGCCTGTTTCAGCCAGTCAGTAAATTCAGTGCGGAAATCACGGCTTCTTCTGCCATATCGGAAGTGCTGGCGAATGCGTTTCGGGCGGCGGAAAGCGGGCGTCCGGGGGCGGCGTTTGTCAGCCTGCCGCAGGATATCGTCAATGAACCGGTTATTAGTCCAGTGCTGGCGTGTCCGAATTTGCCGCTGCTAAATGGCGCGCCACATAGTGACGTTGCCGAAGCCGCTAAGCGGCTGCGGCAGGCTAAAAATCCGGTGCTGCTGCTCGGATTAATGGCTAGCCAGCAGGAAAATGCACAGGCGCTGCGTCGTTTCCTTCACCATAGCAAACTCCCCGTTACCAGCACGTATCAGGCTGCTGGCGTGATCGATCAGCAGCAGTTCGATCACTTTGCCGGACGTGTCGGATTATTCAACAATCAGGCCGGCGATAAGCTACTGCAACAGGCGGACGTGGTCGTGACCGTGGGTTACAGCCCGATTGAGTACGATCCGGTTTTGTGGAATAGCGGTAAGGCGACGCTGATCCACATCGATGTGCTGCGGGCGGAGATCGACAGTGCGTATCGTCCCGATATCGAGCTGTTGGGGAATATCGCGATGACGGTGGACACGCTGAATGCCTGCGTCAGCGAGCCGTTTATCTTGTCTGCTGATACACGGCTCGTATTGCAGGATCGTCAACGCCAGCGTCACGATCTTAGTACGCGCGCGATCGACATGGCGGGGTTTGCGATCCACCCTCTGCGTCTGGTGCGGGCGATGCAGGATATCGTGAATGAGGATGTCACGCTGTGTGTGGATATGGGGAGTTTCCATATCTGGCTGGCGCGTTACTTGTATAGCTTCCGGGCGCGACAGATTCTGATGACCAACGGCCAGCAGACGATGGGCGTGGCGCTACCGTGGGCGATCGCCGCATCGCTGGTGCAGCCCGGCAAAAAAGTGGTGTCCGTCTCCGGTGACGGCGGGTTTATGCAGTCCAGTATGGAGCTGGAAACGGCGGTGAGACTGAAAAGCAATCTCCTGCATATCATCTGGGTGGATAACGGCTACAACATGGTAGAAATCCAGCAACTGCACAAATACCACCGTCCGGCGGGCGTGTCGTTTGGGCCGATTGACTTCAAGGCGTATGCGGAAGCATTCGGTGCAAAAGGGTTTGCGGTTGAATCTGCGGATGAACTGGTCAGCAAACTCCGTCAGGCGATGGACGTTGACGGCACCGCCGTCATTGCGATCCCGGTTGATTATTCCGACAACCACTGGCTGATGGAGAATCTGAATATTAGCGTGTTGATCTAACCGTTAAATGGGTTACCCGCCCGTGCGATATCGGGCGGTTTTGTGTAGTGTTTCTCTGAATAATACAGTGTGTAGCCGTATGGTTTTATTTAGAATCACCGGCATGGTCACACGGTAACGGGAAGGGAAACGCCATGCTGAAATCTGTACGGCGACTCATCAGACGCGGCCTTATCGTCAGCGGCGTTATCGCGATGACGCTATTGGCTATTCGTGTTTATGATACGCAAAGCGGGCCGCCGCTTGCGCCTTGGCACACTTATGTGCCGGATGAATTGTCGGCTGATGAGCTGGATAAAAGCGACTGGTCTGCGTATTTAAAGCAGGAAGCGCTCATCTTTCAGCAGGTCAATCAGCATGTCACGCAGGAACTGGATGAGGATGAACAGCGCCCGGTTAACCGCTATTTTTCGGGTAGCCCAGTTTATCCTGGGAAATTCCAGCATGACTGGAACCGATCCTATGAACTATCGCCAGAAGGGGAACTGAAAGGCGCGGTGGTGATGTTGCACGGCCTGACCGATTCCCCCTACAGTTTGAGACATATCGCGGAACGCTATCGTCAGCGTGGTTTTTTCGTTGTTGGAATTCGTCTGCCTGCGCACGGGACGGTGCCGGGGGCGCTGACCGATGTGCAATGGGAAGATTGGCTGGCCGCCACGCGTCTGGCCGTACGTGAGGCGACATCGCACCTGACGGTACAACAGGGCCAAAGGCTGCCGCTACATATCGTCGGTTTTTCCAACGGCGGGGCGCTGGCGCTGAAGTACACGCTGGATACGTTGGATAATCCTGCGCTGGCGCGTCCCGATCGGCTTATCCTTATTTCCCCTATGATCGGCATCACCAGCTATGCACGCTTTGCGGGGCTGGCAGGGCTACCGGCTATCTTTCCGGCCTTTGCCAAGTCTGCCTGGTTGGGCATCTTGCCGGAATTTAATCCCTTCAAGTACAACTCATTTCCGGTAAATGGTGCGCGGCAATCTTGGTTGTTAACCCATGAGCTTCAGAGTCAGTTAAGCCGGAAAGCGCAAGCGAATACCTTGGTTGATTTACCGCCAGTGCTGACGTTCCAATCGGTGATGGATTTCACCGTTAGCACGCGTGCGGTCATTACGGCGTTCTATAACTTGCTGCCAGCGAACGGGAGTCAGTTGGTTCTCTTTGATGTCAATCGTACCGTCAATTTTGGCCCGCTTCTGCGTGAATCGACGAATGGTGCTGTCAGCCAGCTGTTGCCCGCCACACCACGCCATTATGATACAACGGTGATTTCTAACGCTGCGCCGAACAGTTCTCATGCCGTGGCGTTTGATGTTGCAGCGGGGACGATGCAGGAACAGACTCGCGAGCTGGGGATGGACTATCCATCGGATGTGTATTCGTTATCGCACGTATCGCTGCCGTTCCCAGATTCGGATTCGCTGTATGGCCGTTTCTCACAGAATCCCACCGAGTTTGGACTACCGCTGGGAAAAATTACCCCCAGAGGAGAGCGTTCCGCGCTGGTGGTCGATCTGGATACGCTGCTGCGTCTGTCTTCGAACCCGTTTTATCCCTACCTGATTCAGCGTGTTGAAGAGAAGATCCCACGATAGCGAATACCACCCGCAGTGCGTTGCGGGTGGTGCTAAGCGTACTTCAATAAATCGACTGATACAGCGCTTTAATCTCATCGATATTCGTATCGCGCGGGTTGCCGCCGGTGCAGACATCGTCAAAGGCGGCCTGTGCCAGTGCGGGAATATCCTCTTCTCTTACTCCGACATCACGCAGTCTCGGTGGAATATCCACATCGTGGGAAAGCTGCCGCACGGCGTTAATCGCGGCTTCCCGCACGTGGGCTATCGGCATCTCAGCCGCGCCTTTTACCCCCATTGCCACGGCGATGTCTCGGAATTTTTCACCCGTATAATCCGCGTTGTAGGCCATGATATGCGGCAGCAGGATCGCGTTAGCAACGCCGTGCGGGGTGTTGTAAAACGCGCCGAGCGGATGCGCCATGCCGTGTACCAGCCCAAGTCCGACGTTCGAGAACCCCATGCCAGCGATGTATTGTCCCAGCGCCATCTCTTCCACGCCTTTCGGCTTCCCGGCGACGGAATCGCGCAGTGAACGGCTGATAATTTCAATCGCTTTCAGGTGCAGCGTATCGGTCAGTTCCCAGGCGGCTTTGGTGGTGAAGCCTTCAATGGCGTGCGTCAGGGCGTCAATCCCCGTAGCGGCTTTCAGCGAGGCAGGCATGCTCATCATCATGTCGGGATCGACGATGGCGACAATCGGGATGTCGTGCGGATCGACGCACACGAATTTGCGGCGTTTTTCTTCATCGGTGATGACGTAGTTGATGGTGACTTCTGCGGCCGTGCCGGAGGTGGTCGGGATCGCGATAATCGGAACGGCAGCGCGTCGGGTGGCAGCAACGCCTTCCAGACTGCGGACATCGGCGAACTCAGGGTTATTGATAATGATCCCGATAGCCTTACAGGTATCCTGCGGTGAACCGCCGCCAACCGCGATCAGATAATCGGCCTGTGATGCCTTGAAGCGCTCGACGCCCCTTTCCACCACGGCGATGGTTGGGTTGGGCATCACCTCATCGTAGATATCGTAGGGTAAGTCTGCCGCATCCAGCTTCGCCGTGACGTTGGTCACGACGCCAAATTTAACCAAATCCTTGTCCGTCACCAATAGCGCTTTTTTGAACCCTCGCCGCTTCACTTCATCGACAATGTGGGCAATCGCGCCCGCGCCAAAGTAGGACGTTTCGTTAAGGATCATTCTGTTAGCCATCATCTATCTCCTAATCACGTTTGATTTTGATAAAGCGAAAAATGCATGTCGCGCAATTCCTTGCTATTAGTGTGGGATAAGTCGGTTCTCAGCGCCTTCCGTCAGGTGCCATGTCATCTTGTTTGCTGGCACTGAAGTAAAGACGCCTGAGAAACGGTTCACAGAATCGTGATGATGATGATGGTGGAAGGTAGGGAGTCAGGTTGGGATTCGTTGTTGGTTTTTGATTGAGAAAATCTAATTTAGGTTTGTTTTTATCATTATATTATCTAATCCGAATGGTGTTTTCAGTTGGGTGTCAATGCCTGCATTAGCCAGTTTTAATGTCATTAATTTGTGGTTTATGCTGATTTAAATAATTTACGTGCTTATTTTTGTTAATTATTAAGAATATTACGCTGCTTTGTTTTTTGTGGGCGGCTCGACTTTCTTTGTCTTATATATAATTTATCTTATGTCTGAGAGAGTGGTTTAACCTGCGCGTCGGTGGTAAGTTCAGTCATAAGATATCGTTTGCGCAGTGTGTTTTATCGCCTGAACGCCATGCGCTTAAGAGGGATGAAGAATGGCAAAGCAGACCCCGTTGTACCAACAACATCTGGCCGATGGCGCCAAAATGGTGGATTTTCACGGCTGGATGATGCCGCTGCATTACGGTTCCCAACTGGATGAGCACCACATTGTGCGTCGGGAAGCCGGCATTTTTGATGTCTCCCACATGACCATCGTCGATTTGCACGGCGTGAGAACGCGTGAATTCCTGCGCTATCTGCTGGCGAATGATGTCGCCAAACTCACACAGCCGGGCAAAGCGCTTTATACCGGCATGCTGAATGCCTCCGGCGGCGTCATCGACGATCTGATCGTTTATTTTCTCACGGAAGACCATTTCCGGCTGGTCGTGAACTCCGCGACTCGCGAGAAAGATCTCGCCTGGATCGGGCAGCACGCTGCACCGTTCGGGATTGAAATCCGTGAGCGCGACGATCTGGCGCTGGTCGCGGTGCAAGGTCCGCAGGCGCAGGAAAAAGTACAAGAAATCCTGAAGGCAAAAGGCCTGAGTGATGCAGACGTGGCTGCTGTCGCCAGCATGAAGCCGTTTTTTGGTAAGCAGGCGGGCGATTTCTTTGTTGCCACAACAGGTTATACGGGCGAAGCCGGTTATGAAATTGCGCTGCCGAATGAGCAGGTGGTCGACTTCTGGCAACAGCTGCTGGCAGCTGGCGTGAAGCCATGCGGGCTGGGCGCACGCGATACGCTGCGGCTTGAAGCGGGGATGAACCTGTACGGTCAGGATATGGATGAGGGCATTTCGCCGCTGGCCGCCAATATGGGCTGGACAATCGCCTGGCAGCCGGAGGATCGCGAGTTTATCGGGCGTGAAGCATTAACGCATCAGCGTGAAAAAGGGACCGATCAACTGGTTGGCTTAGTGCTGACGGAAAAAGGCGTATTGCGCAATGATTTACCTGTGCGCTTTACTGATAGTGATGGCGTGGTGCGAGAAGGGGTCATCACCAGCGGATCGTTCTCACCGACGCTTGGCGTGAGCATCGCGCTGGCGCGTGTTCCGGTGGGGATTGGTGAGCAGGCGATTGTGCAGATTCGTAACCGCGAACTGCCTGTCCACGTGACCAAACCCGGCTTTGTCCGCGCCGGAAAAGCCATCGTTCAGTATTGAATAACTTCTTATGTCATACCCTAAATAATTCAGGTTGCAGGAAGGCGGCGACACAGTGAATCCCCAGGAGCTTACACAAGTAAGTGACTGGGGTGAGCGAGGACAAATCGGCTTAGCCGATTTGAACGCCGCTTGCGGCGGCCCTTCAGGGCGAGGCTCAGAGATGAGCCGAGTATTGCCAACACACATGCAGCTTGAAGTATGACGGGTAGCGCACGGGATTAACGACTTTAGGAAAGGGGATGCAATGAGCAACGTACCAGTAGAATTAAAATACACCACGTCGCACGAATGGGTACTGCACGAGGGCGGCGGTATCTACAGCGTGGGCATTACCGAACACGCGCAGGAGCTTCTGGGTGACATGGTCTTTATCGATTTACCGGAAGTGGGCACGGTCGTCGCCGCAGGTGATGACTGCGCGGTGGCGGAATCGGTAAAAGCGGCGTCGGATATTTATGCGCCCATCAGCGGTGAGATCGTGGAAGTTAACGAAGATCTGGAATCCGCCCCTGAGCTGGTCAACAGCGCGCCTTATACTGATGGTTGGCTGTTTCGCATCAGAATTTCTGATGAGTCTGATTTGGACGAATTGCTTGATGCCGAAGGCTATCAGGCGTCGTTAGAAGAAGACGAGTAGTTATCACGCCCCCGGTTTTGCTGAACCGGGGGCGTTTTGTTTTATTCGCCCGCGTCGTCTTTCAGCGCGGTAGCGATCACGATTGATGCAGGCACGATTGATCCAGGAAATTACTGTAATGACCCAGACACTCAGTCAACTCGAACATGACGGCGCGTTTATCGAGCGCCATATCGGTCCTTCCGTCAGCCAACAGCAGCATATGCTGTCGGTGGTCGGCGCGACGTCGCTGGATGCGCTGATCCGCCAGATTGTCCCGGTGGACATTCAATTGCCTAGCCCGCCAGCGGTGGGAGAGGCGGTGACGGAACATGAGGCGTTAGCTGAGCTGAAGGCCATTGCAGGACGCAATCAACGTTATAAAAGCTACATCGGCATGGGCTACAGCGCGGTGCTGATGCCGCCGGTGATTTTACGCAACCTGCTGGAAAACCCAGGCTGGTACACCGCCTATACGCCGTATCAGCCGGAGGTCTCTCAGGGGCGTCTTGAAGCGCTGCTGAATTTCCAGCAGGTCACACAGGATTTAACCGGTCTGGATTTGGCCTCTGCCTCGCTGCTGGATGAAGCAACCGCAGCGGCGGAAGCGATGGCAATGGCGAAGCGCATCAGCAAACTCAAACAGGCCGAACGTTTCTTCGTCGCCGACGACGTGCATCCGCAAACGCTGGACGTGGTGCGTACTCGTGCGGAAACTTTCGGTTTTGAAATTGTTGTCGGTAAGGCTGAAGACGCGTTGAAAGACGATGCAGTATTCGGTGTTCTGCTGCAACAGGCGGGGACAACGGGCGAACTGCACGATTACAGCGACCTGATGGCGGCACTGAAAGCGCGCAAGGTCGTCAGCTGTGTGGCGTCGGACATCATGGCGCTGGTATTGCTGAGCGCGCCGGGCAAGCAGGGCGCGGATATCGTCTTCGGTTCCGCACAGCGTTTTGGCGTGCCGATGGGCTACGGTGGGCCACACGCGGCGTTCTTCGCCTGCCGTGATGAACATAAACGTGCTATGCCTGGACGTATCATCGGCGTGTCGCGCGATGCAGCAGGCAACACCGCGCTGCGCATGGCGATGCAGACGCGTGAGCAGCACATTCGCCGCGAGAAGGCGAACTCCAATATTTGTACCTCGCAGGTGCTGCTGGCCAACATTGCGGGGATGTATGCGGTATTCCACGGGCCGGAAGGACTCAAACGTATTGCCGGGCGCATCCACCGTCTGACCGATATTCTGGCGGCGGGATTAACGCAGGGCGGGCTGCTGCTGCGCCATCGCAGCTGGTTCGACACGCTGACTATCGAAGTCGCGGACAAAGACGCGGTGCTGAGTCGGGCATTAAGTTTTGGTATTAACTTGCGCGGCGATTTGGCAAGCGCCGTGGGCATCACGCTGGATGAAGCGACCACGCGTGAAGATGTGCTGGCGCTATTTGCGGTGCTGTTAGGCGACGATCACGGGTTGGATATCGACGCGCTTGATGCGGCCATCGGCCAGAAAGCGGCAACGATCCCCGCCGGGCTGGTGCGCCACGACGCGATCCTGTCGCATCCGGTGTTCAACCGCTATCACAGCGAAACCGAGATGATGCGCTACCTGCACCGTCTGGCGCGTAAGGATCTGGCGCTGAATCAGGCGATGATCCCGCTCGGTTCCTGCACCATGAAGCTCAACGCGGCGGCGGAAATGCTGCCGATTACCTGGCCGGAATTTGCCGAGCTGCATCCATTCTGCCCGACGGAACAGGCGCTGGGCTATCGCCAGATGATCGAACAGCTATCGGGTTGGTTGATGCAGCTGACGGGCTATGACGCGATTTGCATGCAGCCCAACTCAGGGGCGCAGGGGGAATACGCGGGGCTGCTGGCGATCCGTCGCTATCATGAAAGCCGCAATGAAGCTGGTCGAAATCTCTGTCTGATTCCTAGCTCTGCCCACGGTACGAACCCAGCATCGGCGCAGATGGCGGGGATGGACGTGGTGGTGGTCGCCTGTGACAAGCAGGGCAATATCGATCTGCACGATCTGCGTGAGAAAGCGCAGGCGGCGGGCGAACAGCTTTCCTGCATCATGGTGACCTATCCATCCACTCACGGCGTCTATGAAGAGACGATCCGCGAAGTGTGCCAGATCGTGCATCAATATGGCGGTCAGGTGTATCTGGACGGCGCGAACATGAATGCGCAGGTCGGTATCACGACGCCGGGCTACATTGGCGCAGACGTCTCGCACCTGAACCTGCATAAAACGTTCTGTATTCCGCACGGCGGTGGCGGGCCGGGCATGGGGCCGATTGGCGTGAAAGCGCATCTGGCACCGTTTGTACCGGGTCATCAGGTGATAAAAATCGAGGGTGTGCTGACGGAACAGGGCGCGGTCTCGGCGGCACCGTTCGGCAGTGCTTCTATTCTGCCGATTAGCTGGATGTACATTCGCATGATGGGCGCGGAAGGGCTGAAACAGGCTAGTCAGATGGCGATCCTGAACGCCAACTATATCGCGACGCGCTTGCAGCAGGCGTATCCGGTGCTCTACACCGGCCGTGACGGTCGCGTGGCGCACGAATGCATTCTGGATATTCGTCCGCTCAAAGAGAGCACGGGTATCAGCGAGATGGATATCGCCAAGCGTCTGATCGACTACGGTTTCCATGCGCCGACCATGTCATTCCCGGTCGCGGGCACGCTGATGGTAGAGCCAACGGAATCGGAAAGTCAGGTAGAGATCGATCGCTTTATTGATGCGATGCTGGCGATCCGCGCCGAAATCAACCGCGTCGCGCAGGGCGAATGGCCGCTGGATGACAATCCGCTGGTCAACGCACCGCACACGCAGGCGGAGCTGGTGGCCGACTGGACGCACCCGTACAGCCGTGAGCTGGCGGTCTTCCCGGCAGGCAGCGAACACAAATACTGGCCGAGCGTGAAGCGTCTGGACGATGTGTACGGCGACCGTAACCTGTTCTGCTCGTGTGTGCCGATGAGCGATTATTAATTAGATAATGTTTATCCTGATATTGCACGATATTTAATATGTGTGATATCAGGATTTATTACTAGGAAATATGTCGATATTTTAATGTTTTACGTTGAGGTGGAGTGTTTTAAATATATTCCTTCGCTATATTTCATGAGGTTGTAAATCCTTCTCTATAATTATTTTTTACTTAAATTGATATGGTATCTAAAACAAAAAATAAACCTGTCCCCACAAGGAAAATAGAGCTAATTAAATTGATGATGTAAGGGAGTTTGCTTCCAGATATTCTTTTAGCGATTGAAGCGATTGATAAAAACATTATGTCAGAGATAAAAGAGAGAAAGACAAAGATAGTGCTGAGAATGAAAAACTGGCTGCCATAGCTAAATTCAGCATTTATAGAAATGAAAGAGGGGATAAAACTGGTGAAAAACACTAATGCCTTTGGGTTTGTTAGTGGAACTAGAAATGCTGATAAGAATCCAATTTTAGTATCTGTGATGTGGGTTTCTTTGGTGTTATTACTTTTTTTTATCAGTTTTATGAGTCCTTTGACGCCAAGAAATATAAGGTATGCTCCCCCGGCTACTTTCATAAAATTAAAAAAAATCACAGATGAGTGAATTAATGATGTAATTAAAAATGCGGTAAGTAATGTGACGACTTCTCCGCACCTAAATGCAATGCTTAGTGATAAAGATGACTTAAGACCATTGTTAAAGTAATTAGTGAGTAAAAGTGCTACAGCAGGGCCAATCGAAAAAGTTTGAGTTAATGTAATAATGCAAAAAATGAATAAGGTATGGTGATTCATCATCTATATACCATCAAAGATACTTTGGTAAATCACAATATACATATTCTGATGGTATGCATGGTGTAGAAAATAAGGATAGGAATTGTTTTATTTTACTTTCTGATGACGAAGCTACAATAGAATAGAAATTGCCGGAATTCCAATATATGGCTTTATATTTAAAGTATTTATCTAATGTTTCCTTCATTTCTTCAATAGTTACTTCATTAGTCGACATAACACGAAGAACATCATTACGCTTACTGTCGAGTTGCGTTTCTGTGAAAAATATTCGTTTAAATGACATGTCTTTCTGTATTTCCCTCGCATTATACTCATCTTCATCGCACTTAAATTTTTCCGTAAAAATAAAAAGGCCATCTTTCTTTAATAATTTAATAGTGAATTTTATCTGAGCATCTCTATCTGGGGAATACATCTGGAAAGTAGTGTCTTCTATGATAATATCAAATCCGTCATTGAATACTGTATATTTTTTATCTTCGGTTAGTTTTTTATCTACCATAAAAAACGGGGTGCAGATAAAATATGCATTTTTAGGCGTGTGATTTTTATAGAAAGATGATTCATTGGCGGCTGTAGGGCTGGTTGTTAATGTGGTTATCATTTCTTTAGATTCCTGGCTGATCGTTCTCGCCATTGCTCCTTCAGCCATTCCAAGACAGTAAACATTAATTTTTTTTGAATTTTTTCTCGCAAAATTAATAATTGCATTCCCCAGTCGGCACTCTTCTTCAAGACTGTAAGGAATACTTGCGAAGTAATGTTTTACGAATGACCCACTGTTATTAATCAGTTGTTGGCTAAAATGTTCTATTTCTTTATTACAAAATAGTCTCGTGTCTGGTTTTACATCCTTATAGGGTCGGTTGTTTTCACCTGAAGCTGTGTTGGAAAAGAAGTTAGCCATTGCGTTAATACGAGGCGCTTTTTTACAGGATTTGATAAAATCATCCATATATAACTTCCGTGTAATCGATATGAATTTATATACTATTACATTACTGTAATTTATATGGCAAGTGAAAAAAATTCATCCTTATATTGTCATGAGGTTCTTCCTGCTCAGTTACATTTGCCATCTCACAATTCATCGAAGTATGATAATTCAGTATTAAATGTTTACTAATGGTGACTGTAAGGCTTGTTGGTATAATTAAATGCCATATTTATTAGCTATATTATAAATAATTTGAGTATTGCCAACGTTCATGAAAATTGAAGTATAGCGGGTATAAATCCTTTGATATCAAATATCTGGGGAATACGCCAAACGGGTTTTCAGCTTTCATTCATTCATTGATTGATTTGAAAAATAATATAGAGAATCAAGGGTAATTCAATTTTCCTAACTGGCCGTCTCTCCAACTTAGCCAGCGAATTATTTACTTTCGAAAACAAACTGTCATTAAACTGACGCCCCACTGACACGCTAGCGTTCTAGGGTAAGGCCTCTGTGTTTCACACTGAACGGCCTTTGAGTTATGCGTGCAAAATGCTTTCCCTATCTTGTGCTGTTGCCGACGCTGGTTTTTTTGCTTGCCTTCACCTATTTCCCTCTGTTGCGCTCGGTCATCGACAGCCTGTATGACACCCGGCTGAATGCCGATACGCCGCTGTTTGTCGGGATGGATAATTTTGTGCGTCTGGTGCAGGACGCGGTGTTCTGGCAGGCCCTGCTGAACAACGTGCTGTATATCCTGATGACGGTGGTGCCCGGTGTGCTACTGGCGTTGCTGCTGGCAGTGCTGCTGTGGGAAAACACGCGGGTTAACCGCTGGCTGCGTACCGCTTTCTTCTTTCCGATGATTATTCCGCTGGTGAGCGCCGCGACGCTGTGGCTGTTCATTTTTATGCCGGGGCTGGGGTTGCTGGATTACTCTCTGGCGAAAGTGTTCGGCCCGATGAACAACAACTATCTCGGCATGAGTGACAGCGCGCTGGTGGCGGTGAGCGTCATTGGTATCTGGAAATTCGCCGGTTACTACATGCTGTTTTTTCTCGCTGGTCTGCAAGCCGTTTCGGCTTCCGCACGCGAGGCGGCGCTGATGGAAGGGGCTTCACGGCGTCAGGTGTTTTTCTACGTCACGCTGCCGCTGCTGCGGCCAACCATCGCCTTTGTGGTCACCATCGCCTTTATCTACGCCATTACCCAGATCGACCATGTCGCCGTGATGACGCGCGGCGGGCCGAATAATGCGACGACCGTGCTGCTCTATTACATCCAGGATCTGGCGAATGACACGCACGATCTGGGTAAAGCCTCTGCGGCTACCTTCCTGACGCTGGCGATGCTGTTCGCCTTTTCCATTATGAATCTGAAAGTGCTGGAGAAAGGGGCGCATTATGAGCGTTGATCACCCGAATGTTGAGAGCCTAAGCGTTAACGCTCGGCATGTTGCAAACCGCAGCGTTGCTAATCGCCATCCGCTTCGCATCACGACGCGGTTCACGCTGCCGCTGTTGCTGATGTGCGCCGCGTTACTGTGGGTCAGCCCGTTTATCTGGATGCTGTCTGCTTCCGTCAGCACCAGCAGCTTTGGCGTGGACATGGCCTCGCTGTTGCCGCGTCTCCCGCTGACGCTCGATAACTTCCGCGATGCGTGGGATAGCGCCGACTGGTTACGGCTTTACACCAACACGCTGATCTTTGCGGTCGGCACGTTTCTGGTACAGCTGGTGACGATCACCACGGCGGGCTACATCTTTGCCTATCACGAATTTCGCGGCAAAACGCTGCTGTTCTACCTCCTGCTGATTCAGATGATGATCATGCCCGTCGTCATGATGGTGCCGAACATGATGACACTCAAACAGCTCGGCCTGCTTAACACTCTGACTGGCGTGATGATGCCGTATTTCGCCTCGGCGTTTGGCGTGTTTTTGATGCGTCAGGCGTTTCTCAATATCGCCAAAGAGATCGAAGAGGCTGCGTTGATGGAGGGCTGTCGCTGGTGGCAGGTGGTGTTTCACGTCCTGATTCCGATGACCTGGCCGTCAATTCTGGCTTTCGCTACGGTCAGCATTACCTACCACTGGAACGAATATCTCTGGCCGCTGATGGTGCTCAATGACCCCGATAAACAGGTGCTGACCATCGGGCTGGTCTCGTTCGCCATGGGCGCAGAGTCCGGCGGGCAGTGGGGATTGATCTGCGCGGGCACGCTGCTGGTGTGCTTGCCGCTGATGGTGGCTTTTGTGGTGTTCCAGAAGCAGTTCCTGAGCAGCTTCGGCTTCTCGGGCATTAAGTGAATCGCGAATGGGTTAATGCGGGTTAATTAAGCCTGGTTTTTAGGAGAAACGCGGGGATGAGGTTCCCGTAGGGATGCCTCGCCCCGTGGTCGCTCCGTGTATCTCGATCCTTAAACGATCGGCGTTCGCCAACGGGCGAAATAACGATAGAGGTGGTGGTTATGTTGCTGGCACAGATTTCCGATCTGCATTTTCGCAGTGAGGGGCGCAAGCTCTATGAATTTATTGATATTAACGGAGAAAACGCCAAGGTCATTAACCAGCTAAACGCGCTGAGCGAGCGGCCGGACGCAGTGGTGATTAGCGGCGACATCGTCAACTGCGGAAGCCCGCAGGAGTATCAGGTTGCACAGCGCGTGTTGCAGATGCTGGATTACCCGATGTATGTGATTCCGGGCAATCATGATGACAAGCAGCATTTCCTCAACGCGATGCGCCCGCTTTGCCCGCAGTTAGGCGATGATCCTGAGAACATCCGCTATGCGGTGGATGACTTCCCGATGCGCCTGCTGTTCATCGACACCAGTCTGGCTGGGCAGGCGAAAGGCTGGCTGACGCCGTCCACGCTGGGCTGGCTGGAGCAGCAATTACAGGATCACTCAACGCGTGAAACGGCGATCTTCATGCACCATCCACCGCTCCCGCTGGGATCGGCGCACATGGATCGGATCGCCTGCGAAAACGGGAGTGAACTGCTGACGCTGATCGAGCGTTTCCCGCAGCTGACACGGATCTTCTGTGGACATACGCACCGCCTGATTATGACGCAGCATCGGCAGGCGATTATTGCCACCGTGCCGGGCACCGTCCATCAAGTGCCGTATTTCTACTATGACGATACCTCGTACTACAACCTGGAGCCTGCCAGCGTGGTCATGCACCGCTATGTGCCGGTCACCGGGCTGGTGAGCTACAGCCAGTCGATCGCCTCGAACTCCGGGCCTTACCTCTACGATCCGCGTATCAGTTGTCCGGTGGATGCGTAATGGCCGTGATTCAGTTACGTAATATCAGCAAACGCTTTGAGCATACGCAGGCGCTGGCATCGTTATCGCTGGATATTGCTGACGGCGAATTTCTGGTGCTGGTCGGGCCGTCCGGCTGTGGCAAAAGTACGCTGCTGCGTATGCTGGCCGGACTGGAAGACGTAAGCGACGGACAAATCCTGCTGGGTGATGACGACATTACGACGTGGAGCCCGAAGCAGCGTAATTTCTCGATGATTTTCCAGAACTATGCGCTGTTTCCGCACCTGACAGTTGAGCAGAACATCACGTTCGGGATGCGGATGCGCGGTGAGCCGAAAGCTGAGTATCCACAGCGCGTGCAGCGCGTTGCCAGCCTGCTCCAGCTTGAGCCGCTACTGAAACGCAAGCCGGGGAAACTGTCCGGCGGTCAGCGCCAGCGTGTGGCAATGGCACGGGCGATCGTGCGCGATCCGCATTTATTTCTGATGGATGAGCCGCTGTCGAATCTCGATGCCCGTCTGCGCAGCGATGTGCGGGACGGCATTATGGATCTGCACCGGCAGTTGAAAACGACCACCGTTTACGTCACGCACGATCAGATTGAGGCGATGACGATGGCGGACAGGATCGCCGTGCTCGATCGCGGAATCTTGCAACAGGTCGGCACACCGGCGCAGTTGTATTCGCACCCGGCTAATGTCTTTGTCGCCGGGTTTATCGGTACGCCCGCGATGAATCTCGTGACGCTGCCCTGCACCGACGGCCACGCGATTTTACAGACGCTGCCCGTGGCGCTGCCCGCCAGTGAAGAAACGCGTTCATTAAACAGTGTGCTGCTCGGGATCCGCCCTGAGCATATTACCGAACACGCCGCGTCAGACGGCGACTTGTCATTGTCGGGAACGGTGAAGCAACGGGAGCTATTTGGCGCGGAGTATCTGATTCATGTGGATACGCCGTTGGGGAATATTCGCTACCGTCGGCCAAATCGCGATGGCGTGCCGGATGTCGGTGCCTCCATTGTGCTTCATTTTTCACCGCAGGATTGTCATTGGTTTTCCGGGCAAACCGCCCGTAATTTATCCCAGGAGAAAAGAAATGCGTAAGCCCCGTATGATGGCGCTGGCAATTGCCTTGCTGATGTCTGGCCCTGCGCTGGCGAAAGAGAGTATCGATTTCATGTTCCCCGCGCCGGTTGATGGCAAGCTGACGATGGAAATGACGCGCATCATCAAGGAGTACAACCAATCGCAGGATCAGGTTGAAGTGCGTGGGATCTTCACCGGCAATTACGACACAACCAAGGTGAAAGCGGAAGCGGCCGCCAAAGCGGGCGATCCGCCGGCGCTGGTGATTATGTCGGCCAACTTTACCGCCGATTTGGTCATCAAAGATGAAATTCTGCCGATGGACGAGCTATTCAAATACGGCAACGAAAAGGCCACGCCTTTCCTGACTAAAAACTTCTGGCCTGCGCTGCATCAGAACGCGCAGGTGATGGGTGTGACTTACGCGATCCCGTTCCACAACTCGACGCCGATCCTTTATTACAACGAAGACATGCTGAAGAAAGCGGGATTCAACGAACCGCCGAAGAACTGGGATGAAGTGATTGCGGTAGCGAAGAAGCTGACCGATCCGGCGAAAGGGCAGTGGGGCATCATGATTCCGTCCACGAACGATGACTACGGCGGCTGGATGCTGTCTGCGCTGACGCGTGCCAACGGCGGGGCGTATTACAATGCCGACTATCCGGGCGAAGTGTATTACAACACCGCATCAACCAAAGGCGCGCTCCAGTTCTGGCGCGACTTAGTGTATCGCGACAAAGTGATGCCCGCTGGCGTGCTGAATTCCAAGCAGATCAGCGCCGCATTTTTCTCCGGCAAGCTGGGTATGACAATGCTGAGTACCGGCGCGCTGGGCTTTATGCGTGAAAATACCAAAGATTTCCAGCTTGGCGTGGCGATGATGCCGGAAAAAGAGCGTCGTGGCGTGACCATCGGCGGAGCAAGTCTGGTGAGCTTCAAAGGGATTTCCGAAGATCAGAAGAAAGCGGCCTGGCAGTTTATGAACTATCTGGTCAGCCCGGAAGTGAGCGGAAACTGGAGTCGTTTTACTGGCTACTTCGCCCCGCGCATGGCGGCCTACGATCTGCTGGAAATGAAGGACTATCTGGCGAAAGATCCGCGTGCGGCCATTGCGCTGTCACAGCTGCAATATGCGCATCCGTGGTACGCCACCTATGAAACGGTTGCGGTGCGTAAAGCGATGGAAAATCAGCTGGCGGCGCTGCTAAACGATCCGGCGAAAAAGGTCGATGACGCCGCTGCCGCTGCACAAAAAGAGGCGGACGGCATCATGAAGCCTTATGTGGATAAAACGGCGTTGCGGGACGTGAAATAGTCACATCGCGCCCCACGGCTTAACCGCCAGCGGGGCGCGATAATATTAATGCGCAGCCTGAGAACGCATATTCGCCGTGTTGCGTGACGATGACAGCGTAAAGGCGGAAATTGCAGTGAAGGTAAGCGCGATGCCGCCCAGAATAAGGTAAGTCTGGTTGAAGCCAATACGATCGTACAGGTTGCCCGCCGCGGAGGAGAGGAATATCGCCATGAACTGCTTGGCGAACTGGAAGCCCACCAGATAAATCGTGGCCGACAGGCGTGAATCAAACGTATTGGCAATGTATTTGAAAATTCCGATAAGCAGCAGCGGCACTTCGAAGGCGTGCAGCATTTTCAGTATGATCACCTCCGTGACGGACGTGGCACAGGCCGATCCCAAAATCCTGATCGACATAATCGTTCCCGCCACCAGCAGCGCATTTTTAGCGCCGATCCGGTTAATAAGCCACGGCGTACAGAACATCACCAGCGCATTTGCGGCTTCCCCCGCGGTGGTGACAAAACCAAAGATCTGGTTGCCCTGTTCCTGCGAGCTAAAGAACGATTTAAAGAAGTTAGCGAATTGCTGATCGTAGACGTCATAAATGCAGGCGACGCCGACCACGTACAGCACCAGCAGCCAGAACTGACGGTTGGCCAGCAAACCTAACGCCAGCTTCACACTAAAAGGCGAGGCGTTGGCCCCGAGCGAGTCCATAACGGCAGCGGTCGGGTTGCTTTCCGTCTTCGCCAGACACAGCAACACGATCAAGATAATCGCCGAGCCGGATCCCATCCAGAACACGATATCGGGATTGATATTAAACAGCATACCTGCCGTTGAAGCACAAATTCCCCAGCCAAAGCAGCCAAACATGCGCGCCTTACCGTACTCAAAGTGGTGCTGTCGGCTGATGCGTTCGATGTAGGCTTCAATGGCTCCGGCTCCCGCACTGAAAGAGAACCCGATATACAGGCCGCCGACTAACGCACCTAGTATCACGTTGATTCTTAATAGCGGAGCGAAGACATACAGAAAGAAAGGGGCAAAAAAGAGCAACAGCACCGAGATCACCCAGAGCAGGTGTTTCTTCATCCCTAGCTTGTCGGACAGAATGCCGAGGAAAGGCTGAAACAGAATCGCGAACAACGACAGGAAGGAAAAAACGATGCCAGTATCGGTCTTGTTAAGCCCGATAACGTCGGCCAGCCAGATCGGTAAAAACGGAAAGCACGTGGCCATGATAAAAAAATAAAGAAAGAAGAACGCGCCGAAAATCCAGAAGTTACGATTGTTTTTGTAGTAGCACGAGGTAGTAGGCATCTGTATTTCCCCCCAAGGGGTAGACGTTATCATGACGCGGGACAATGCTGTCCCGCGCGGTCGTGTTGTGTATTGGTAAGGCAAAGAAAAGGTTATTTACTGACGGTATCCGGCACCGCGGAAAGCCCGATCAGAATGGCGGTCTCCGGCGTCAGAACGGGGAGGGCAAGACCGGCCTGCATCAGCCAGTCGCCGGAAACCACGATTGGCTGACGTAACCACGGTGGAAGCTCACGCATAGTGCCGCCGCCTTCACGCACCGTTTTGATTTCCGGACCATCCAGCAGCGTGACTTCATAGCGAGTGTCGGGCTGTAGACCGGGGAAGCGGAGCGTACCCGCCAGCGAATAAGCCGGCATGCGTAGCTGAGCTACCTGGAAAACGGCATGCTGCCGATCGTTGCTCACCACACCGGTGACCTGCACCGTATCGTCCGGCATCTCGACCCGCCAGGTGGTGCCGCTGTGCAGCAGCGGGCGCAGCGTTTTATGTAGCTGGATGTAATGGCGATAGCCTTCCAGCTCGTCGTCATCGGCCTTCACCGGATCCAGCTCGATGCCCATATGGCCGAACAGGGCGGTCAGGCCGCGAAAGGCGATGTTATGACGCCGATAGGTAGCGTGGCAGCGAGCATGCCCGATGTGTTGCCCCATGACTTCTGGTGGAAAGAAGTAGCTCATGCCGCGTTGGATAGTCTGGCGCTCCAGCGCGTCGTTGTTATCTGACACCCAGAAGCGCTGGGTACGCTCTAGCACGCCGTAGTCGATGCGGCCGCCGCCGGAGGCGCAGGATTCAAATTCGATATGGGGAAAACGCTGGCGCAGGGTATCGAGCAGACGATAGAACTGTCGGGTTTGCGCATCGGCGGCCAGACGCCCTTCATGGCCGGGTTGTACCAGTTCGCGGTTCATATCCCACTTCACATAATCGACCGGGTGCTCATCCAGTAGCCAGCTCAGCCGCTCCAGCAGATACGCGAAGGCCTCGGGCTGGTTTAAATTCAGCACGTACTGATAGCGGCCTGTTGGCTGTGTGTAGCCGGGCAATTGCAGCACCCAGTCAGGGTGTGCACGGAACAGGTCGGAATCGGGGTTGATCATCTCCGGTTCGACCCAAATGCCGAACTCCATCCCCAGGGCTTTGACATGCTCAATCACCGGCATCAGTCCGTTAGGGTATTTTTCCTCGTCCAGATACCAATCGCCGAGCGCGGCTTGGTCGTGGTGACGCCCACGGAACCAGCCGTCATCGATAATGAAGCGCTCCACGCCGACGTCGGCGGCCTTGCTCGCCATCTGCATGATGTACTCGGGGGAGTGATCGAAATAGATCCCTTCCCACGTATTGAGGTGTACCGGGCGTGGTTTATCGTCGCTGAATTGGATCAGGGACTGACGTAAGAAGGTGTGATAGCGCTGACTCATGCCGTTTAAACCGGCATCGGAGAAGGCGGCGTAGACCCACGGCGTCGTGAGGGATTCCGACTGCGCCAGCGTGATTTCACCCGGCAGATACAGGGCTTCCGCCTGGACGACGCGACGGCCATCCGTTTTGATATCGGCACGCAGGCGGTGATTGCCGCTCCAGCCTAAATGCACGCCCCATACGGCACCATGCTGTTCGCTGAACGCGGACTCGCCGAGGATAAAGGCGGGGAAATATTCATGGGAGCTTCTTCCCCGACGGCTTTCCTGAATAAAACCGCCGTGCTGCAACGTGAGGCGGTGAGCCTGAAACTCACGCAGCCAGCGGCCGTGGAACGCCATGACGTCGTTCGCCCGTTCCGGGACGGGCAGCGTGACGGCGAGGCGCTGTACTTGCCAGGCATCCGCACGCAGATTCTCTAGCGTGTGGCGCAGTTGCAGGACGTCGGTCTGCGGATCCAGACGCAGTTCGCTGATCAGGCGAAGCCCGGCCTGTGCATCTTCCGCCGTGATGGTGAGCGTATTGTCCTGAACCTCAGCCTGCGTCGTCGTGAAGATCGGCGCAGCGTCATAGCCTGAACGGTGCCCCTCAATACCCGGCGAACCGAACTGACCACGCCCGTATTCCATCGCCAGCGTCAGAGGAAGATCCACATCCAGACGACCATTAGCGACGGGGCGTTGCAGAGAAACGATATCTTCTGGTGAAAAACCGCGCAGCCGTGGCCCCCAGTAAAGAATTTCTGCCGCTGGGGCGCAGCGTACGATGACATCGCACTGTGCGCTGGTTAATTGAACAATATCACGCATCATGAGGAGGATTCCAAATTACGAATAGTGGATCTCAGTGAAAACTTAAACGTTTAAGTCATCAACTTAAACGTTTAAGAAATGTGATGTTGTTAAAATAATCGTTAGAAAATGGAAAAAGGTTGCGATGAGGAGGTGAAGATCATCTTGCTGACGGTTGGTGTAGCAAACCAACCGATGACTTTATTAAACGTGGTCGATAACGGAATAGATTAGGCGGGAAAGCTCGTGTTACCGAGGCGTAACGTTGGCTGCCATAACACCTGCAAGTTTTCTACGGCTTCGCCCGCGATCAGCGCCTGCATCATGCTGGCAATCTGTTCGCCAACCTGCTCGCGAGTTGCCTGTTCGATGGCGGTCACGGTGATGTCGGTCAGGCTGTCTTGCGGCAGGCCGTCATACATCACTAATGCGATGGGGTGTGAACCGGAAAGCCGCCCCGCCTGCTGCAATGCCGCAACGGCACCGTCGCCGTGGACGTTGCCATCCATCACCATCGCGGTGGGCGGCTCAGACAGCGCCAGAAGGTCGAGCATGGCCTGATAGCCCGCGCGGCGCGAGGGATTCACACAGCGCAGATAGGCGTCTTGAAACGGCAGACCGTGGCGTTGCAGGGCATCGCGATAGCCCTGACGACGCTGCATGATAAACGCCTGCGGGTGATCTTCGCTTAACATGGCGATACGGCGATGCCCGAGCGCGATCAGGTGTTCGGTTGCCAACGCCATGCCTGCGCGGTTGTCAAAGTCGAACCAGGCGTAAGGGTGGGGGAGCTGGCTGCGCCCCAGCGCCAGAAACGGGACGTTGTTATGTTGCAGTAAGGTCAGTCGTGCATCCTGCTCGCATGTATGCGCCACGATCAGCGCGTCGATACGGCGGCTGGCGATCAACCGGGCGGCACCCTGACAGGCGTCTTGCTCGTCAGCAAGCAGGAGAAAATCGACCTCATGCTGTGCCAGTTTGCGGTTGATCGCGCCAATCATCTCGAAAAAGATATCGTTACTCAGGGAAGAGGCGTAGGGATAGACCAGCCCGACGGCGTTGCTTTTGCCCATTTTGAGGCGGCGTGCGTGCGTATTGGGGCGATAGCCAATACGCGCCGCTTCTTCCTGAATACGCTGGCGCGTGGCGTCGGAGATATCCCGATGGCCGTTCAGCGCACGACTCACCGCCGCCACCGACAAACCCAGGTTATTTGCGATTGTTTTTAAAGACATCACCCTCTCCTGACGTGCATGCCCGGCGACGGGGCGTCTAGCGAGAAAACCGAATTATAGCAACCAGCCCTTGGCTTTGGCGTCTTCCAGATGTTGCTGGAGGTATTGCCACAGTTCCGGGTTGATCGTGGCGATGAACTCGGCGCGGTCAAGAACCTGTTCCAGACGGATACCGTTTTCTACCCAGCTTTGGCCGCCGTTAGACAGGTTCATCAGCATCGGCATGACGCGGTCAAGCACCAGAGCGAACTGGGCGCTGGGGGTTTCATTCGCTTCGTATTCTTCCCACAGATCGTGGAATTGCTGACGCTGTGGCTCGGGCAGCAGGCCGAAAATACGGGCGGCGGCGGCGACTTCCTGATCGTGAATCGCCAGACGAGCGGAAAGATCGTAAACGAGCACATCGCCTGCATCGATTTCGACGATGTCGTGAATCAGCGCCATTTGGATCACGCGCTGGATATCCACGCCTTCACCGGCATAAGGCGCCAGCGCCATGGCCGCGACGGCAAAGTGCCAGCTGTGTTCGGCAGAATCTTCGTGACGTTCGCTGCCGATAATTTTGTTACGGCGCTGCACGCTTTTTAATTTATCGATTTCTATCAGAAAGCCGAAGACATCGGTCATGGAGCCGAAATTCAGAGTAGATGGGGCAGATGACATGAAAAACTTACCTCTTGCAGTGAACACGATGCAGTAAAAATCATGCAGTGAAACGATATGTAGTGAAAACCAAAACGACATGTAGTGAAAACTACAGGAAGGCGCTGTGAGCGTCAGAACCGGATGACCGTTAATGCGAATAGCCGGTAAAAACGGCAGAGCCCTTCAAAAAAACAGGGAGATATCAACGTCGATCATTGTAGGGGATGTCGCCCGAGATTGACATGAATGATTACACGCTAAGTGAGAGAGAAAGCCGAAAGTCAGGTGAGTGTAAATATTTTAGCTTACACGTGTACACTGAAACTATTCTCAGTTAATCTGCTCAAAGGTTAAACACCTGCGTCTGCATCCCTGCGTGAAAAGGGGAAAGGCAAGGTGGATAACGTCAGCACACGACGTGTACTGTTGAATACTGTGGAATCGATTGATGTCAAAAAATGAACAAATGCCGGATTACTCTCTGGCAGAGGAAATTGCGAACAGCATAAGCCATGGAATCGGTGTGATTTTCGGGATTGTGGGGTTGGTTTTATTGCTGGTGCAGGCGGTCAACAATGATGCTGGCAGCGTGGCGATTACCAGCTACAGCCTCTATGGCGGCAGCATTATTCTGCTATTTTTGGCATCGACGTTGTATCACGCGATTCCGTCTCAGCGTATTAAGCCGTGGCTGAAGAAATTTGACCACTGCGCCATCTATCTGTTGATTGCCGGAACCTATACGCCGTTTTTGCTGGTAGGGCTGAATTCACCGCTGGCGCACGGCCTGATGGTCGTCATCTGGAGCATGGCGCTGCTGGGCGTGATCTTCAAACTGGCGTTTGCTCACCGTTTTGAAGTGCTGTCGTTAATTACCTATCTGGTGATGGGCTGGCTATCGCTGGTGGTGATTTACCAGATGGTGATGAAGCTGGCGGCGGGGAGCGTGACGCTGCTGGCGGTGGGCGGCGTGGTGTACACGCTGGGGGTGATTTTCTACGTCTGCAAACGCATTCCCTATAATCACGCGATTTGGCATGGATTTGTTTTAGGCGGCAGCGTTTGCCATTTTCTGGCGATTTATCTCTATATTTAACCTTACATGATTGCCAGCAACGTACGGCTTGCAGTGATAATGGGTAGATCGTAAAGACGCTGTGAATACCTCCCTGTACGCTCGAGCCGCGACATCCCTGTCGCGGACGCTTTACTCTTCTATCCCATTATCACTGTTATCGTTCTGAGAAGAAATTTGCCATCTTTATGATGTGGCTTAACGTGTCGAATTAATCCGTTATTTCATACGGCAGGGGCTGAACCGTGAGCTGGCTTTCAGCATCGTCACGGACGCGCAAAACGTTCTCTGCGGTGAGATCGTTATTCAGCACCGCCTGTACCCACACGTCACCGTTTTGCAATTGGCTGGCTGCCAACACCGTACCGGTACGACGCCAGTTCTCACCGAGCTGCAATTCGAGATCGTCCCCCGCCTGCGGTGCCTTATTCGCCTTACCCGCCAGCCAATAAAGCGCACGCTTGTTGGCCCCGCGATATTTTGCCCGAGCGACCATTTCCTGACCGGTATAGCACCCTTTGCTGAAACTAATCCCATTTAATGCCTGTAAATTAGTCGCTTGCGGGATGAACTGCGCACTGTTTGCGCTGTCAATGATGGGCTGACCTGCTTCAATATCCAGCGTCAGCCATTGACGGCTGTCATTCAGGCTGACTTTATCGCCGAGCTGTTCAAGCAGCGATGCACTGTACTCAGGAGACAGTACCAGCAGGAAGCGTTCTGCAGGATGGGCGAAATGCAGTAAGGTAGCCCCTTCGTGCTGCACAGCAGGGTGTTCAGCGTCTGGAAGCTGGCTAAATACAGAGGCCAGCAGTTCGCGGATACCGGCACCCGCCGCGCCCAGCAGGATGGCGTTGTCGTCTGGCGCGATGGTCGTTTTCGAGAAAACGGCGTATTTTTTCAGTTCGTTAAGTTGGGCGTCGCGTAGATTACGACGCTCAATAAAAGCAAAGCCTTCGCCGTGATGGAACAGACGCAGGTTGCTCCACATTTTTCCTTTTGCGTCGCAGTGGGCGCAAAGGATGTGCCCATCGTCAGGCAGCGCTCCGACATCCGCGGTGACCTGCCCCTGAAGATATTTGACGGTATCCGGCCCGACCATCGTGACCAGCGCCCAGTCATCCAGAGAGATGAGCGTAGCGGCCAGTTGAGCGGAAGCAAATGGGGGTTGTGATGCAAAAGGGCGTTGATGAGCCGTATGTTGATTAACCATATAGTACAATCCTGCGCTAAGGGCGATACCCGAATGACCTAATGGTAAAAGAGCGCTCAGGGTTTGCAAGTGGTTATTCACGCTGCGTTATTGCAGAGCACATCCTGATGCTGATGAGCGCACTCGGCGCGGCGCACACCAGTAAACTATGTCAAAATGTTACTATTAGTTGATACCCGCTACCGGAATCAGAGTACACTAGCGGCAAGCAGCGATAACAAGGTGGACATGAAATATGGAAATCGATAATAAATCACGCATTCATTGGGCATGCCGCCGTGGTATGCGCGAATTGGATATCGCGATCATGCCGTTTTTTGAGCATGACTATGACACACTTAATGACACTGATAAGCGCACGTTTGTACGCTTGTTACAAAGCGACGATCCCGATTTATTCAACTGGCTGATGAACCACGGTGAACCGGAGGACGGAGAGCTGAAACGCATGATTTCCCTTATTCAGACGCGAAATAAAGATCGTGGCCCAGTGGCGATGTGACCTTCGCGTTTCCTGGCGCATGCAACTGTTATCATTGGTTGTGCATGGCCTATTAGTATTGCTCATTCTGCTGGCACCGTGGCCGGACGGCTATGCGTGGCTATGGCTATGCCTGGTCACGATGGTGATGTTCGGTTTTATCCGTAGCCAACGGAATATTAAATCCCGACAGGGGGAAATCGTTCTGCTCAGCGAAACGACCCTGAACTGGCGGCAGCAGGAATGGCAGATCGTTAAACGACCGTGGCTGCTGAAGAATGGCGTATTACTGTCATTGCAAGCGGTTAACGGTAAAGACAAGCAACAGCTGTGGCTGGCATCGGACAGCATGGGCGATGACGAATGGCGCCACTTGCGCCAAATTCTTTTGCAGCAGAAACACTGGGCAAGATAGCAGCGCGTTGGACATGTTTTTATTCGGTCATCGTTTGGCCGTGCTTTGAAATTGATTGGATATAACTGATGACTAAGCCCGCAGTGCAAAAAAATGGTCTGCACCCTCGTAATCGCCATCGCGACCGTTATGATTTTCCCGCGCTCAAACAGAGTTATCCTGCGCTGATCCCGTTTGTAAAGGTGAATGCCTACGGTGATGAGTCCGTGGACTTTGCCAATCCTGAGGCGGTGAAAACGCTGAATCAGGCGCTGTTGCAGCATTTTTATCAGATTGAGCACTGGACGATTCCAGAGGGCTTTCTGTGCCCGCCAATTCCTGGTCGCGCCGATTATATCCACCACCTGGCCGACTTGCTGGCGGAAGATAACCGTTCGGTGGTGCCGCGCGATGCGTCCGTGCTGGATGTCGGCTGTGGTGCCAACTGTATCTATCCGCTGATTGGACATCGTGAGTACGGCTGGCGTTTTACTGGCAGCGAGATCAATCCGCAAGCGATGAAAGCCGCCAATGAGACGATTGAGGCGAACCCCGGCTTGAATCGGTCGATTCGCCTGCGTCGTCAGAAGAACAGCAAAGCGATACTGGCAGGGATTATTCACAAGAACGACACGTTTGATGCCGTCATGTGTAATCCGCCGTTCCATGCGTCTGCGGAGGATGCGCGTCAGGGATCGCAGCGCAAACTGCATAATCTGGGGCTGGATAAGCGCTCACCGCTGAATTTTGGCGGGCAGCAGGATGAGCTGTGGTGTGCAGGCGGCGAGTCCGCTTTCATTGGTCAGATGATCAAAGAGAGCGCCGGTTTTGCCCGTCAGTGCCTGTGGTTTACGTCGCTGGTGTCGCGCAAAGAGAACCTGCCGGAGATTTATCGTGCGCTGGAAGCGGTTGATGCGGAGAAGGTCAGAACGATAGATATGGCGCAAGGCCAGAAGCAAAGCCGTTTTGTCGCGTGGAGTTTCCTTGATACCGCTGCGCGTACCCGCTGGTTACAAAAGCGCTAAGCCACCCCAACGTCTACGAATATCAATCTTCGCGGATACCGGTCACAACGGTATCCGTGAACGTGTTACTCGACGGTAATCGTATCCGGTTCCTGTTGGGTCACCTTTAACGACGTTCCCTGAATCGCCATAAACACCGCTTCCCGTCGGGTCAGATAGCCTGTGACGGGATGGGGTTTAATCGCGCCGGTCAACGTGGTATCGGTGATGATGCCACAGCCTGTTGCGTGCGCGATTTGTTGCGCTGTCTCGTCAAACCTTGAGAAATCGATCGCGTAATGCTGCGGCACATCGCATTTCCCGCCCAGGTTTCTGGCGTATTCCTCTGTGCCTGTTTGAGCACAACCGGCAAGCAATAATCCTGTAACCGCTATGAGTAACATTTTCATCGTGCTTACCTCTGTTGAGTCGTACTGTTTACAGTAATGACGCCATTTCTTGCAGAATCTGTTCGCACCACTGTTCCAGCCGTTCATCGCTGAGATCGTATTGGTTCACTTCGTCCAGCGCCAGTCCGACAAAGTGTTTGCCGTCGACGGTTAGCGGTTTCGGGCTGGTGAATTCGTAGCCTTCTATCGGCCAGTATCCAACGAATGTGACACCCAGCGGCAGCAGTTGGTCATGCAGCATGCCAAGCGCATCAAGGAACCATTCGCTATAGCCAAGCTGGTCGCCCATACCGTAGAGCGCGACGACTTTGCCTTTGAGGTTTAGCGTCGCTAATTGACCCCAGATGTTCTCCCAGTCTTCCTGAATCTCACCGAAATCCCAGGTGGGGATGCCGAGAATCAGCGTACTGTAATCTTCCATACGTTGAGGGTCGACATCCTTAAGGTTGTGCAGATCCACCAGTTCTTCGCCCAGAATGTCGCGAATTTTTTCCGCCGCCATTTCGGTGTAGCAGGTGCTTGAGCCGTAAAACAGACCGATTTTCATATTCAGTTCTTTATAAACGATATCTATCGAGAATAGCGCGTTCGCTTCAGGTCACAGAGAGGACGTGACAGGCGAATGATGCCGCCGGATGCCAGTATTCTAAAAGGAGAACGGAAGTAAGGAAAGGCGCAGTGAGGGCCGTAGCCCTCACTGAAGGGACATTATCCCAGAGACTGGTGACGCGTTTCTTTGGTCGCCAGCAGCGCGATCAGCGTCAGCGACGCCATGGCTGCCAGATAAACGCCGACATAGAACAGGCCATAGTTGGCCGTCAGCCACGCCGCGATATACGGTGCGACCGATGCACCCAGAATCGACGAAACGTTATACGAGAATGACGCGCCGGTGTAGCGCACTTCCGTCGGGAACAGCTCCGGCAGCAGCGCACCCATCGGGCCGAATGTCAGTCCCATGATGCTCAGACCCAGCACCAGGAAGCCCATTACCAGCGCCTGATTACCTGAACCGAGCATATAAGGGAACAGCATGGCGAAGACGATCATGAGACAGGTAATAGTAATCATGGTCTTACGGCGGCCAAAAGCATCCGCCAGATAGCCAGCAACCGGCACCATCAGACCAAAGCCGATCACCGCGATCATCAGCATCAACAGGAAACTGTTACGCGAGAAGCCAAGCCCTTTAGGTTCTGGCGCCGTACCGTACGTCATGGAGTACACGGTCATGATGTAGAACAGCGTGTAGGTCGCCAGCATGATGAAGGTGCCGAGGATCGTGACTTTCATATGCTTGCTAAGCAGCGTGCCCAGCGGCATACGTACCTGCTTGCCGGCTTTGACCGCTTTGGTAAAGACGGGAGCTTCATGCAGAGAGATACGGACATACAGGCCAACCAGCACCAGCGCGGCAGACGCGACGAACGGTACGCGCCAGCCCCAGGTCATGAACTGCTCTTCCGTCAGCAGCCAGGACAACAGCAGGAAGGTGCCGTTAGCGAAGAAGAAGCCAATCGGTGCGCCAAGCTGGGGGAACGACCCATACAGCGCACGTTTATGGGACGGGGCATTTTCGGTCGCCAGCAGCGCCGCTCCGCCCCATTCACCGCCCAGACCCAGCCCCTGGCCAAAGCGTGCCAGTGCCAGCAGAATCGGGGCAAAAATACCAATGGTTTCGTAGGTCGGTAGCAGCCCAATCAGAACGGTTGAAATCCCCATGGTCAGCAGAGAAGCGACCAGTGTGACTTTACGTCCGACGCGGTCGCCAAAGTGACCGAAGACTGCCGAACCAATCGGGCGAGCCACAAAGGCAATCGCAAAGGTTGCCAGCGACTGTAGCGTTGCGGCAGTCGGATCGCCCTGTGGGAAGAAAATGTGCGGGAAAATCAGCACCGCGGCGGTGGCGTAGATATAAAAATCGAAAAATTCGATAGCGGTGCCAATTAATGACGCAACAATCACTTTATTGCGTGAGTTTACGGGTGGCGCTTCCGCTTCGGCATCGAGAGTGGGAGTGATGGTGGTGGCTTGCATAATGTTTCTTTATTTTAACAACACGAACGGCCATTCTACGCACAGAAAAATCGGCTTTTCAACGTTGATTAAGTAAGGTCAATGCCAGTAGACATGCGGTTTCAAGGAGCCTGTTCCGCTATATTGACGATACATAAAATATAATGTGCCACGGCCTTATTTTTGCCGGAGAATGTTATGGCGATGTTGATGTTCACGGAATATGTGAGATCGCACACAATTCTGTTTGCGAGAGAATGCGGACTTGATGAAGGTGTAAAGTCGCCGCTTCATCGGCATAATATTGTCAATCAGTGAAGAAGGACACAGCGATGCAAGAACACGATCAGGCGCTTATCGAACAGTTTCTCGATGCGCTGTGGCTGGAAAGAAATCTGGCAGAGAATACGCTGGCCTCTTATCGGCTGGATCTGCGAACGCTGGCAGAGTGGCTTGCGCATCATGACAACGATTTGTTGCAGGCACAGTCGCTCGATCTTCAGGCATTTCTCGCTGACAGAGTTGAAGGGGGCTACAAGGCCACCAGCTCGGCTCGTTTGTTGAGCGCGATGCGCCGCTTCTTTCAGTACCTTTATCGGGAAAAGCGTCGCAGCGACGATCCGAGTGCGGTGCTGTCATCGCCAAAACTGCCGCAGCGTCTACCCAAAGATTTGAGCGAGGCGCAGGTTGATACGTTGCTCAACGCCCCAAGTATTGAACAACCGCTGGAATTACGCGATAAGGCCATGCTTGAGGTATTGTATGCGACGGGGCTGCGTGTTTCCGAGCTGGTCAGTTTGACGATGAGCGATGTCAGCCTGCGGCAGGGCGTGGTACGCGTGCTGGGGAAAGGCAATAAAGAACGGCTGGTGCCGCTGGGTGAAGAAGCGGTGTACTGGATCGAGTATTATCTGGAACATGGTCGCCCGTGGCTGCTGAATGGGCAGACGCTGGATGTGCTGTTTCCCAGCAATCGCGCACGGCAAATGACGCGCCAGACGTTCTGGCACCGCATCAAGCATTATGCGGTACTGGCGTCCATCGACAGCGAAAAGCTCTCGCCGCACGTCTTGCGTCACGCGTTTGCAACCCATTTATTGAACCACGGCGCGGATTTACGGGTCGTACAGATGCTCTTGGGGCACAGCGATCTTTCCACGACGCAGATTTACACCCATGTTGCGACGGAGCGGCTGAAACAGCTGCATCAGCAGCACCATCCGCGCGCATAGGGATAACATAACCAATCGAGTCACTATCAGAGTAACAGGACGTTATCTGGCTGACGGGACACCCCGTTCACTATCACAGCGCATGGGTACAATGCTATTTCGCTACGGACCATGCTGCGAAAAACAGGATTGATGAAATGAAAAAAGGGTTATTACTGCTTTCTTTGCTGGTGGCGACGGCGACCAATTTTGCGCACGCCGATGATGCCGCGATCAAGCAGACGTTAACGCGTCTGGACATGCAGGGGGCGGAAATCCTGCCTTCGCCGATGGCGGGCATGAAAACCGTCATTACCGATAGCGGCGTGCTGTACATCAGCGAAGACGGCAAGCATTTACTGCAAGGCCCGCTTTATGACGTGAGCGGTACCATGCCGGTTAACACGACCAATAAGATCCTGATCGGCAAGCTGGATGCGCTACAGGAACAGATGATTGTGTATAAAGCCGCGCAGGAAAAACACGTTATCACCGTGTTTACCGACATCACCTGCGGCTATTGCCACAAACTGCATGAACAGATGAAAGACTACAACGCGCTAGGTATTACCGTGCGCTATCTGGCCTTCCCGCGTCAGGGTATGAAATCGCCGGCAGCAAAAGATATGCAGTCCATCTGGTGCGTGGCCGATCGCAATAAAGCGTTTGATAGCGCGATGAAGGGCGACGCGATCTCGGCAGCAACGTGTAAAACCGATATCGCCGCGCATTACCAACTGGGTATCCAGTTTGGCGTGCAGGGCACCCCTGCCATCGTGCTGCAAGACGGTATGGTCGTACCGGGATATCAAGGGCCGAAAGAAATGCTGGCGATGCTGGAAGCACATAAAGCCTCGAAGAAAACCGGCGGTTAATGCTACGTGGATATGATTACCCAACTCCGCCGGCGTCCGCTGGTGGAGGACATTGATTTACCTGACACCGTTCCGCCTTTGCTGCGTCGCCTTTATGCGCAGCGCGGCGTGAAAGGTGCGCAAGAGCTGGAACGTAGCCTGAGTGGTTTACTCAATTACCGTTTGCTCAGCGGCATTGATAAAGCGATTGATCTGCTGCAACAGGCGCTAGCTGAAAAGCGCTGCATCGTCATCGTTGGTGACTTTGATGCCGATGGTGCTACCAGCACGGCGCTCACCGTATTAGCGCTGCGCAGTATGGGCGGCGTGAACGTGAAATATCTGGTGCCGAACCGTTTTGAAAACGGCTACGGGCTAAGCCCGGAAGTAGTGGCGCAGGCTGCCGCGCTGGGTGCTGAAGTGATTGTGACCGTGGATAACGGGATCTCTTCTCACGCGGGTGTCGAGGATGCGCACCGGCGCGGTATCACGGTGCTGGTGACCGATCACCACCTGCCGGGCGAAATCTTGCCTGACGCTGACGCGATGATTAATCCCAATTTGCCTGACTGCCAGTTTCCCTCCAAGGCGCTGGCTGGCGTAGGCGTCGCGTTTTACCTGATGATGGCACTGTTCGTGCGCCTGCGTGATAGCAATTGGTTTACGCAACCCGTGTTTACGCAACAGGGGCTGGCGAAGCCGAATCTCACCGAATTACTGGATCTGGTCGCATTGGGCACGGTGGCTGACGTGGTGCCGCTGGATGCCAACAACCGCATTCTGGTGGCACAGGGGCTGAACCGCATTCGTGCGGGCGAGTGTCGTCCGGGCATTCGGGCGCTGTTGGAAGTGGCGAACCGCGATGCCAGCCAACTGGTCGCCAGCGATTTAGGCTTTGCGTTAGGCCCACGGCTGAACGCTGCCGGACGGCTGGATGATATGACGGTCGGCGTTGAGCTGTTATTGAGTGACGATATTACTCAGGCGCGCATGCTGGCTAATGATTTAGATGCGTTGAATCAGGATCGTCGGGAGATCGAACAGGGGATGCAGGTCGAAGCGCTGCGCCTGTGCGAATCGCTGGAACGTACCCGCACCGAATTACCTTACGGTCTGGCAATGTATCATCCAGAGTGGCATCAGGGCGTTGTCGGCATTTTGGCATCGCGTATTAAAGAGCGTTTTCATCGTCCGGTGATTGCCTTTGCACCTGCGGGCGACGGTATGCTGAAAGGGTCGGGGCGTTCCATTTCCGGCCTGCATCTGCGCGATGCACTGGAGCGGCTGGATACGCTGTATCCCGGCATGATGGATAAGTTCGGCGGACATGCGATGGCGGCAGGGCTATCGCTGCATGAAGACCGTTTTGAGGATTTTCGTCAGCGCTTCGGCGAACTGGTTGGCGAATGGCTCGATCCGTCTCAGCTTGAAGGCGTCGTTTGGTCTGATGGCGAACTGATGCTGCCGGAACTGGATCTGCTCTCAACGGCAGAAATGCTGCGCTACGCGGGGCCATGGGGACAGGCGTTCCCCGAACCGACGTTCGATGGCTGCTTCCGCATTCTGCAACCCCGCCTACTCAAAGAGCGCCATTTGAAAGCGATGTTTGAGCCGATCGGTGCAATAGGGCAGGTGCCGTTGCTAGACGGTATCGCGTTCAATATCGATACCACCATCTGGCCAGATCCCAGTATTAAAGAAGTGGAAATGGTGTACCGGCTGGATATTAACGAGTTTCGCGGTAAACGCTCGGTGCAATTGATGATCCAACATCTCTGGCCGCGCTAACCGAATACGGCGGGCAGAAAGTCTATAAAATGGGCCTTTTATCCGCTAGAATGGCGGGTTACACCATTCCGTTGTCAACGACTTAACGTAAGAATATAAAAAATCATGTTTGAAATTAATCCGGTAAAAAACCGCATTCAGGATCTGTCTGAACGTAGTGCCGTTCTTAGGGGGTATCTTTGACTATGATGCCAAGAAAGAACGCCTCGAAGAAGTAAACGCCGAGCTGGAACAGCCTGATGTCTGGAATGAGCCTGAACGCGCTCAGGCATTGGGAAAAGAACGTTCCTCGCTGGAAGCTATCGTCGATACCATCGATCAATTGACTCAGGGTCTGGAAGATGTGAACGGCCTGCTTGAGCTCGCGGTGGAAGAAGACGACGAAGAGACGTTCAATGACACCACGGTAGAACTGGACGCGCTGGAAAATAAATTAGGCCAGCTCGAGTTCCGTCGCATGTTCTCCGGCCAGTACGACAGTGCGGATTGCTACCTGGATATTCAGGCGGGTTCTGGCGGGACGGAAGCGCAGGACTGGGCCAGCATGCTGGTGCGTATGTACCTGCGTTGGGCGGAAGCCAAAGGGTTTAAAACCGAAATTATTGAAGAGTCAGACGGTGACGTGGCCGGTACGAAATCCGCCACCATCAAGATCATCGGTGACTATGCGTTTGGCTGGCTGCGTACTGAAACGGGCGTACACCGTCTGGTGCGTAAGAGCCCGTTCGATTCCGGCGGCCGCCGTCACACCTCATTCAGCTCCGCGTTTGTTTACCCGGAAGTGGATGACGATATTGATATCGAAATCAATCCGGCCGACCTGCGTATTGACGTTTACCGTGCCTCTGGTGCGGGTGGTCAGCACGTTAACCGGACAGAGTCCGCGGTGCGTATTACCCACATTCCGACCAACATTGTCACGCAGTGTCAGAATGACCGTTCCCAGCATAAAAACAAAGATCAGGCGATGAAACAGCTGAAAGCGAAGCTGTACGAATTTGAGATGCAAAAGAAAAATGCTGAGAAACAGGCGATGGAAGACAACAAATCTGATATCGGCTGGGGCAGCCAGATTCGTTCCTATGTTCTGGATGATTCGCGCATCAAAGATTTACGTACCGGAGTGGAAACACGTAACACTCAGGCGGTACTGGATGGCGATCTGGACAAATTTATTGAAGCAAGTTTAAAAGCGGGGTTATAAGAATTCACATGGCTGAATCACAATCACAGGGTGCCGATCAGGCGCAAGATCTGAATAACGAATTAAAAACGCGCCGTGAAAAGCTGGTGGCGCTGCGTGAAACCGGGATCGCATTCCCGAATGATTTCCGCCGTGACAGCACGTCCGATCGTCTGCACGCTGAGTTCGATGCCAAAGAGAACGAAGAGCTGGAAGAACTGGGCGTTGAAGTGACTGTCGCGGGCCGTATGATGACCCGTCGCATCATGGGTAAAGCTTCTTTCGTGACCTTGCAGGACGTCGGTGGCCGTATTCAGCTGTATGTTTCCCGCGACGATCTGGCGGAAGGCATCTATAACGAGCAGTTCAAGAAGTGGGATCTGGGCGATATCTTGGGCGCACGCGGCAAGCTGTTCAAAACCAAGACGGGCGAGCTGTCCATCCACTGTACCGAACTGCGTCTGCTGACCAAAGCGCTGCGTCCGCTGCCAGATAAATTCCACGGTCTGGCCGATCAGGAAACGCGTTATCGTCAACGTTATCTGGATCTGATCGCTAACGACGAATCTCGCAATACCTTCCGTATTCGTTCCAAAGTGATGGCGGCGATCCGTAGCTTCATGGTCGATCACGGCTTCATGGAAGTCGAAACGCCGATGATGCAGGTGATCCCCGGCGGTGCGTCTGCGCGTCCGTTTATCACGCACCATAACGCGCTGGACATCGACATGTACCTGCGCATCGCGCCGGAACTGTATCTGAAGCGTCTGGTTGTGGGTGGTTTCGAGCGTGTGTTCGAGATCAACCGTAACTTCCGTAACGAAGGCGTTTCCCCGCGTCACAACCCTGAATTCACCATGATGGAACTTTATATGGCGTATGCCGATTATAAAGACCTGATTGTGTTGACGGAGAACCTGTTCCGTACGCTGACGCAGGACGTACTGGGCTCGACGACGGTGCAATACGGCGACCAGACATTCGACTTCGGTAAGCCGTTCGAGAAGCTGACGATGCGCGAAGCGATCTGCAAATACAGTCCTGAAACCAACGTTGCCGATCTGGACGATCTGGAGAAAGCGACTGCTATCGCCCAGTCTCTGGGGATCAAGATCGAGAAAAGCTGGGGTCTGGGCCGCATCGTGACCGAGATCTTCGAAGAAACGGCAGAAAGCAGCCTGATTCAACCGACCTTCATCACCGAATATCCGGCTGAAGTGTCACCGCTGGCGCGTCGTAACGATCAGAATCCAGAAATCACCGATCGCTTTGAGTTCTTCATCGGCGGCCGTGAAATTGGTAACGGCTTCTCCGAGCTGAATGACGCCGAAGATCAGGCAGAGCGTTTTGCTCAGCAGGTGAACGCTAAAGATGCAGGCGATGACGAAGCGATGTTCTACGACGAAGACTACGTGACTGCACTGGAGCACGGTCTGCCGCCAACAGCGGGTCTGGGTATCGGTATCGACCGTATGGTGATGTTGTTCACTAACAGCCACACCATCCGCGACGTGATCCTGTTCCCGGCGATGCGTCCGCAGAAATAAGACGCAGGGCGTAAAAAATAACCCTGACGTTGTCGTCATACTTTATTGAACCGGTGCAATTGCACCGGTTTTTTTATTATCGACAATGCAAATTTTAGGGGAAACACGAGGATGAGATTCCCGTAGGGACACCTCGCACCGTGGTAGCCCCGCGTATCTCGATCTCACCTCGATAGTATTATCATCTCGTTTTATCTCCGCATTCTTGCCGTCATTCTGTGATTGTCGCCCAGCGGGGGAAGATGCTATTTTCAGGCATTCATTCACTGCCGGAACACCCTCATGATGACGTACCGCGATGCCTGGTTCGAGCTGGCGCTGTTAACTAATGGCCGCAGTTTTCCACGGCATACGCACGACGAGTTTGTCATCAGCGCCAATCTCAGCGGATTGGAAACGGTCTGGCTGGATGGAGAGACCTTTGTTGCCACCAACGATATGGTGACGACCTACAATCCCAATCAGCTACAAGGCAGCGATAATGAATTTGACCGCTGGCAGTGCGCATCCTTGTACGTTCACCCGCAGGCATTTGAACATTATTTCCACCAAACCTTTCGGTTCTCACGGGGCTGGAATCCGTCGGCGCAGTTGGCGTCTGAGTTAAAACAGCTCGTCACCTCTGATTTGGACGACAGCACGCGTCAGGAGCGTATTATCCTGTTGCTGGCGGGGTTGATGGAAAACCAGCATCCTATGCCGTCTCAGGGTCAGGTCAAAGAAACAGAGCGGATCACGCGGATCAAAGATGGGTTGCTGAACGATCTCAGCGATGTCCCCACGCTCGACCAGCTCGCACAGCAGGAAAATCTGTCGGTCGCACATCTGGTGCGCTCGTTTAATCAGGCAGTTGGGCTACCGCCGCTGGCGTGGTTGATGCAGCGACGCATGTGTAAAGCGCGGGAGCTGCTGCGGCAGGGCGCTGCGATTAGTCAGGTTGCGGGTGATGTCGGATTTGCCGATCAGGCGCATTTCACGAAGGCTTTCAACCGTTATAACGCCATGACGCCGGGGCAATTCCGCCGTATCAATTTTTGACAATACAGCCTTTCCCTTCGGCTCTACACTCGCCTTATTGCTTATTGCTTATTGCTTATTGCTTATTGCTTATTGCTTATTGCTTATTGCTTATTGCTTATTGCTTATTGCTTAATGCTCGAAGGGAATACCATGCTGTTAGTTGTCTTCACGGGGATGCTGCTATCCCTGTCACTCTGTCTCGATCTGGGAATGGTCAATACCGCGATTATTAACCGTGGGCTGCGGCACGGGGCGCGCTCGGCGTTTTATATCGGGCTGGGTTCCTGTTTCGGCGATCTGTTTTATGCCACGCTGTCAGTGCTGGGTCTGGCGGTGGTCTTTAACCTGACGCCCGTCCGCTGGGTGTTATGGATTGGCGGCGGGCTGATTCTGGTCTGGATGACGTTCAGCATGGCGCGCGCGGCCTGGCGTGACTATCAGGTTAAACGCTTCGCCGACCTGTCTGCGACAGCGAATACGGCGGATTTTACTGCGCCCCCAGCCCGCTATACCGAGTTTTTCAGCGGCGTCGGCATGGCGCTGGCGTCACCGACGGCGTTACTGTGGTTTGCTGCGATTGGCGGCACGATTATCGCGCAGTCTACCGATGGCTCTGCTTTCATGATCGGCCTGTTTCTGCTGGGCTTTTTCGTCGGCGGCGTGCTGTGGACATTCTTCCTTGCGGCGCTGGTGAAGTACGGTCAGCGCCTGCTGAAAGAACGGATCTCATTCTATTGCAGCCTGATTTCTGCGCTGCTATTTGCCTACTTTGCCTGGCACGTCATTTCCAATGGCTATGAGACGCTGTTTCTACCGCTCTCCACAGCCGCATAACCGGCTAAAACATCAGCACTTTGCCGGGTTTTTTACTTGCTCGGCAACGGCATAGCGCTATAATGCCAGTCGCTTCTGTGTGCGAGTGTAGTTCAATGGTAGAACGGCAGCTTCCCAAGCTGCATACGAGGGTTCGATTCCCTTCACTCGCTCCAATTACACTTCTCTCATCGTTTACCCAACAAGTCCGCCAAATCTAGTAATAGCTGGGTTTATCACTAATTTTTCAGTGGGTTATATAAATTAATCGCCTATCTAAATCGCGATCTCACGTATGATGACACTCGAAATCCTATACACATTCGCCTCAATACAGTAGGAAACTATACCCATGCCTCTGGCATCAACCATAGTGCAGTGTGCAAAGAGCCAAAACTGGTTAAGTAGGGACAGTGATACTTTTGAGGAAAATATTTTCCCATTTATTGTACAGCGATTATTGCTCTTATATCATTTTAAATATTGGGAACAATGAAATAAAATTATCATAACTTTAATTCATCTTTACTAAATTAATGTGTTTTGTGTAAACGTCATGATACAGTTTAAGTTTTTTAAAATTTATTCTTTTAATTTGATAATTAATCCCCCTATTTTCATAAAGAAATATGTATTTCTTAAATACAAGGTTTTCATAGAGAGGTATTCGCTATCACGTGAGGGGTATAAAAATAACTAAAGCGGTTTTTCAAATACAGGCGTAATCTAATGGTCATGTATATTTATGGATTTTACATTAAGTTTCATTGGAAAATAAAATTATGTTATTTAAAAAATGGCTCTATTTTTTATCTTGTTGTTATATAATAAATTAGTTATGAATTAATTGGTAAGGTTCGTCTGGGTAAAATATTTCTCTCCATCGTCAGGTTTATTCTGAATAATGATGTCAGGGAATGGCGGTTTTTTAATGGAAAATTAAGTATAACGTAATTAGGTAGATAAAATATTCAACGAGGGTTAGGAAGAGTGGGTGTATGTTCTAATATATTCATGTAACGGTTATCCTTTAGATGATACATTTCATTATATGTTACTATGACCGTGAAAGTGCTCAGGCCATTCCCATGTAAATAAAACGTTTATATATAAATAACGGTTTTGTGTGGTTTTAAAATTTCACATGAGAGAGTATTATATCCATGCAACAGAGACTACGGTTCCAAACCGTAGAATGGGATTTCTTTGTATGGAGGCATAATGTCCAATCTTATTTATCTTAGCGTTACCGGGGAAAAACAGGGACTGATATCAGCAGGATGTTCATCTCTGGACTCTATTGGCAACAAGTATCAATCGGCCCATGAGAATGAAATTTTTGTTTATGAGTTGGTGAATAACATTAGTCGGGAAGAGCATATTTCAATGCTTCCTGTAGAAATCAGAAAGCCAATTGATAAAGCTACGCCATTGTTCGCTCAGGCAATCAATGATAAGGAAAAACTGGAGTGTGTTCTTTCTTTCTATCGAACGGCTCAGTCTGGTGGAAATGAACTTTATTTTAAGATGAAACTTCGGGATGCACTTATCAGCAATATCCGTTTTTTCTATCCTAACTCACTGACACACAATGAAGTTCAGCCACAGGAAAGTGTATCATTCAAATTTGCTTCTATTGAATGGGAGCATGTTATTGCAAGAACAAGCGCTTACATGCTTTGGCAAAATGTAGCCTATTGATATTATACTAAAGGCCGATTTACTTTCGGCCTGATTTTTTTGATCCATATTTTATGTTGATAAATATGATTATTACAATTGAAAGCAACATCAGTTTCATCCAGTGTTCTGGAATAAACGAAACATAAAAAAACCATAATGCTATGGTTATAAGAACTAAAACCTCAGTGATTATAAAATTTTTTATCATAAATTTTAGCATCTTTTTTAAATTCATATATACGATTTTTCTACCCTAATTCACTGACACATAACGAAGTTAAACTACAGGAAAGTGTATCATTCAAATTTGCTTCTATTGAATGGGATCATGTTATTGCAAGAACAAGTGCTTACATGCTTTAGCAGAATGTAGCCTATTGAGATTATATTAAAGGCCGATTTACTTTAGGCCTGATCTTTTTGAAAGGAATTTTACGTCTACATAAACAATAATGACAATCGAGAGAATAGTCAGCTTCCCCCAATGTTCAGGGATGAATTCGTAGAATAAAATGCCCAAAACAATCATTAATGCCATTGTGGTATAGGTATTAATAAATTCTTTAACGGCATAAGAAATTATTTTTTTTAAGTTCATTTTTTTAGCATTCCGTTTATTGCTTCTGTGATATCGATTTTGTCATAGGAGCTTTTAGGCACGTAAGGAGACAGGCGCTCTTCAAATACGAAGTATAACATCTCAACTTGCATAGCATAGAGAGACCAGTATAGCTCCGGACATACGTCATGCAGGTGTCGTGCAGACATTGCAGCCTTTTGGACTTTTCCATGAAATGCGAGAGCACTCAGCCCTATCAGTGAGTATTTATTAATCGACCTGCGAATTGATAGTGAAAAATTCAACGAGGTTGCAATATGCTTTGCAAGCAGATAAGCGACTGACATTTTTATTGTCCGATCTGTAGTCATGTCTGATGCAATTGATACACCTAATATCGCTTTAGCTATTAATTTCTGCTCTCTTTCTTCGGTATCTTTTAATAGAATTTTTATGTATTCAACTAAAATGTCAAAAATCACATCTCTTCTTTTATATATTTGTTTTATAGCAAGATACATTCTTTCATTCTCAGATTTTAGTTGCTGGCAGTCAGAGTTATATTTTTCTATAAAGCAGGATGAATACCATGTTGCTCTTTCTATACCACTATATAAATCATCACTAAGTTTTATTGTATTATCTTTAATTTTATCTGCCATACTGTCCAGGTGAGTGGCGAGAACTCTTTCAGATTCCATTTTATATTTTAAATATTCTGATAGTTGCATATTATGTCCCTTTTATTAGGCCTGTCCTCTCCTTTTGTGCAGATAGTTTACCCGAATAACAGGCATGACTTCAATGTATTTGCTGGGCTGGTAATTTGCATCCTACTAATTATAGAGTGAAAGTATTGTTTTTTTAGAAAAGACGACAATATATCCTTATATAAATAAAATTTAGTGGTTGTCGAATGTGACGAAAGCTCGTAGCAATTAAACTACGGGCTCATGCTTGCCCTGATGTTGGACTGTATTTTATTTAAAATACTCCACTCTTAATTTCACTTGCACTGGAACTGAACAAAGGGAAGAGATCACTTTTGTTCACTATCATTTGCCCGGTTTCACCACCGTCGTCGTCCAGTAGGGTAAATCCCAGGTGCCGCCCAGGCGGATCATACGGCATGAACCTGTGAACGATGCACTGCTCTGCTGGAATGCTTTGCCATCCCATATCCATGCATTATAGCTCATGCAATCCGCGAGTCCGCGTCCTTTATGCGCAGAGGTAATTTCACCGTTTTCGTAGCCTACTCCGATTGTGGTCACAAGCTGCGGCTGGGTTTGCATGGCGTTGTCGATAACCCAGTAAGCATAGCCTTCGTTGTAAGCGGCGCGCCAGCAAAGCGTGCTGAGTAGGGACATACTGTCATTCAATGGAATGCGTTCAATCGGTTCTGCTTCTTGATAATCTTGCGGTGGGAAACTGTCGCAGTCATCTGCTTTTAACGTCTTAAGCAGTTTTTTCTGGATAGCCGACTGTTCCGCGTCCGTCAGAGTCCGCGATGCCTCCTGCTTAGTGATTGCTGCATAGATAACGGGGGCAACTACAGCAGGTAATTCACTGCTTTTATTTCCTTTTTTGGTGATGGCATCCGTTGTCCCGATGCGACCTTGTTTCTCATCCATCTTTAGCAGTACCGCGTAGGCACCCGCCCCGGACAGTTCGGAAACGACACCATTGTGATGAAAAGCTACTTTCCCGCTTCCTTTTAGAGCCTGTAGGACGACAAGAATTTGCTTCTCATTTAGCTGCCAGAGATTGTCTCCGGTTGAGGTGAGTAGGCCTTTATCGACACCGTCAACGGTTAGCGTGAGCTTGGTGCCTTTAGGAATTTCCTTTTCTACCTCAGCGAGTGTAACCTCAGCCGTTATTGGCGTATTTTGCCCGGCATGACGCGTGAGAAGCAGTGAGACACTGGGAATATCTTCCTCTTCGCCCGTGTACTGCTCTTCTGGCGAGTAGCCGGCAGCCCGACACGTTAGCGTGTTATCACAGACCACTTCCCAGTCTTTATGAAAGAAAGTGCTATCAGCGAAGGTTGTGGCAAACGCCAGAACAGGAATCCCCGTGATCAGTGCGGTTAGCATAGAGAGGCGGGAAGGGAGAGAAAAAGTCATTTTCCATCAAGTCCTTGATTATGTTGTGGCTTGCCGCCGGCCTATTTTGGCTGCAACAAAGCCCGTCACTTTTTTGACATATACCAAGATGTTAGCGTTAGACGGCGTGATATTGCGAATATTTCTTGTCCGACCACTCCTTTATTCAGCGTGAATCGGGTATGATGCCGCTGCCGTTAACCGTTCATCGGCTGCTCAAAATCCCCTCTGTGTTATCAGCATGTTTATTCTGCTTTTTAACCTCACGCGTGATAACGGCCAGAAACAGTTTTCCACACAGTTGAAACGATCCCTATAAAAAAGTGTCATGATAGATGTAGCGCGATGAGAACGACTCTTTATGCGGTACGCTGTTAATCACTTAAAGACGAGTATCATGAAGATTAAGCAAACATTTACCAGGGCATTACTCCACCCGCGCTATTGGACGACTTGGTTTGGTCTTGGCGTGCTGTTTTTATTAGTTCAACTCCCTTATCCGCTGCTGATGAAACTCGGGAGCAGTGCAGGTCGTCTATCTCGTATCTTTCTTAAACGCCGGGTGTCGATTGCCCGACGCAATCTTGAATTGTGCTTCCCTACAATCTCCAACGACGAAAGAGAAGCGATGATCGACAGCAATTTTGCTTCGCTCGGAATGGCATTGGTTGAAACCGGTATGGCCTGGTTCTGGTCCGATCGCCGCGTGCGCCAGTGGTTTGATGTTTCAGGGCTGGAGCATTTACAGCACGCGACCGCAAAAGGTCAGGGCGTAATGGTGATTGGTATTCACTTTATGTCGCTGGAGCTGGGCGGTAGGGCGATGGGGCTGTGTCGACCGATGATGGCGATGTACCGTCCGCACAATAATAAAGCGATGGAAATGGTACAAACCTGGGGACGTTCTCGTTCCAACAAAGCGATGATCGACCGTAAAGATCTGCGTGGCATGGTGCAAGCACTAAAACGGGGTGAGGCGGTATGGTTCGCTCCCGATCAGGACTACGGCCCTAAAGGCAGCGTTTTTGCCCCGTTCTTTGCGGTGAAAAATGCGGCAACCACGAGCGGCACGTACACGATTAGCCGTCTCGCAAAACCGGCGATGATGACGACAGTGCTGATTCGCAAGCCCAATGCCTTGGGTTATCAACTGGTGATTCAGCCTGAATTACAGGATTATCCTTATCACGATGAACAGGCTGCGGCGTGTTACATGAATAAGGTGATTGAGAAAGAAATCATGCGTGCACCCGAACAGTACCTCTGGCTGCACCGTCGCTTTAAAACCCGTCCGGCAGGGGAAGTATCTCTCTATGCCTGATGAGAACTGCGCCTGATGCGAAATGCCGCACCGGTTTTCATGCGGTGCGGCGTTGCTGATGGTGTTTTATTCTTTTTCTAACAGTAGCCCGCGTGGAGCGAAGGATTTTTTCATTGCGCCAACGCATTCGCGGCGTGCCAGATAGCGGTAACAGCCAGCAGCAAGGAATGCGCCGATAAACCAGCTGAAGTTGGCCGCATCGCGCCACTGTGGCGTGAAGGTGATAATCAGCCCAATGGTCACCGCGGGAATTAACGCCATTATCGCATTCGGATTAAAGCCGTTTCGATACCAGTACTTCCCTTTTGGCGTCGCGTCGAACAGATCGTCCACATAGACTTTCCCTCCTTTGATGACATAGAAATCCATCAGCAGAATGCCGAACAGCGGGCCGATAAAGGCACCGAGTACGTCGAGCGTGTAGTGAATCAGCTCTGGTGAGTTGAAGAGGTTCCACGGCGTGAGCAGTACGGATCCGACTGCGGCGATCATCCCGCCCGTGCGGAAGCTGATACGCTGCGGTGAACAGTTGGAAAAATCAAACGCTGATGAGACGAAGTTAGCAACAATATTGATCCCGATGGTGGCGATAATCATAGTCAGCACGCCAAGCGCGACGGCAAAGCCGCTGTCAATATGCGAGACGGTTTCAATCGGATCGGTAATCATGCGGCCGAATAATGACTGTGTGCCCGAAACGATCACCACGGTGATAATAGAGAACAGCAGAAAATTGAACGGCAGACCCCAGCGGTTGCCACGACGGATTTCCTGCATGCTTTTACCGTAGCGGGAAAAGTCACCGAAGTTCAGCAGCGGGCCGGAAAAGTAGGAAACGACCAACGCAGTGGCGGTGAGCATTTGCCAAAGTTGTTCGCTGGTTGTAAGTGTTTTGCTGGTCAGCGTAAAAGAAATATTCTCCCATCCTGTCTGATAAACAATCCAGATCGCAAGCGCCGTCATCACCACATAAACCGCCGGGCCTGCAAAATCGATAAAGCGTTTAATCGCGTTCATGCCATGCCAGAACACGAGAGCCTGCAGGAACCACATGATGCCAAAGCAGATCCATCCCAGCGCTGACAGGCCGAGCCAGTGACTCTGTGTCAGTGGGGAGAGCGCAGGATAAAACTTCAGCAGAACCAGCATGAGTGCATGCGCGGCCAGATATGTCTGAATGCCGTACCAGGCAAAAGCGATGAGGCCACGGATGACGGCGGGAATATTTGCGCCAAAGACACCGAATGCCTGACGGCAAATCACTGCATAAGGAACGCCGCTCATCTGGCTGGGTTTCGCGACCAAATTTGCACAGACCTGCACAATACAGATGCCCACAAGCAGGCACAGCAACACCTGCCAGCTTGCCAGCCCCAGTGCAAAAAAGCTGGCTGCAACCACGTATCCGCCCATGCTGTGCACATCTGACATCCAGAATGAAAAGATGTTGTACCAAGACCAGGTTTGAGTACGTGTCGGTGCCAGATCCTCATTGCAGAGTTTTGGACTGTACGCGTTGCTACCATTACCTGTAATCATTTTTTCTGGCATGGAATCTGCTCCTTTTACCCTAGTCGTGAAATGAATGACGTTATGTATGTAAAAAAGGAGTTGCATTAATCAGGCCAAAATTAATTTCTTGTATACATATTTTATATTTTCTGTGTACGATTTGATGAGAATGTGACAACGAGAAGAGCGAATGAACTACACTTACGGACTGGGAAATGAGCAGTTTTTGCAGCAAAAAGATGATGTTATCTATCAGGCTCTGCTCAACGCTATCGTCGAACACCAATTACTGCCGGGCACCAAATTGCCGGAGGAAGCGCTGGCAGAGGTGTTTGATGTGAGTCGAACGGGAATTAGAAAAGTCTTACAACGTCTTGCTATGGTGCAGATGGTGACGTTAACGCCCAAACGTGGTGCGCAGGTGTCGACCCCCTCCGTTGAAGAAGCGCAGGAAATTTTCCAGACTCGCCGCTTTATTGAGTGTGCCAATCTGTCTGAAGTGGTGCTGCACTGCCAGTCTCCTCACTTGACGGCGTTAGAGCGGCTGATCGCAGCAGAGCAGCAGGCACACGCAGACCAAAACGGCGCAGAAGCGATCCGCCTGTCTGCCGCATTCCATATTCAACTCCAGGCGATCTCTGGCAATACCGTGCTAACAGGAATCGTGTCGCAGCTGACGTTGCGCTCATCACTGGTTATCGCAGCCTATGGCACGCCGTGGCAGCAGGGGTGCCGATGCCACGATCACCACGATCTGCTGGCGTTACTACGGGATAAAAATGTCTCGGGGTTAGCTGAAGTGATGACGCAGCATTTTGATGACATTGTTGCCAGCCTGCGTTTCGACCGGGATGACAACGTGGAGCCGGATTTCCGCCGACTGTTCGGCCATATCAGGGAGAAGCTCGCGTGAAACCTTGCGTAATTCAGGTGATTAACCCCAACACCAGCCTTGCCATGACCGAAACGATCGGTGCCGCGGCTCGCGCTGTGGCATCGGCAGGAACTGAGATTGTCGCGGTGTGTCCTTCGCAGGGGGCGCCGTCTATTGAGGGGCATTTTGACGAAGCGATAGCCGCGATTGGCGTGTTGGAACAGGTGAAGCTGGGGAAAGCGCAGGGCGTTGACGGGCACATTATTGCCTGCTTTGGCGACCCAGGCCTGCTCGCGGCCCGTGAAGTGGCCAGCAAGCCGGTCATCGGCATCGCCGAAGCTGCCATGCATATGGCGACGCTGGTGGCAACGCGTTTCTCGATTGTTACCACATTACCGCGCACCGTCATCATCGCCCGCCATTTACTACAGCGTTATGGCTTTGAACATCACTGTGCTGCACTGCACGCGATCGATCTGCCGGTGCTTGCGCTGGAACAGGATAGCGGGATCGCACAGAACAAGGTGCGTGAATATTGTATACAGTCTCTGCGTCAGGATGGCGTGGGAGCGATTGTACTTGGGTGTGGTGGAATGGCCGATCTGGCGCAGGAACTGACGCAAGAACTGTCGATTCCTGTGATCGACGGCGTCAGTGCTGCCGTCAAGCTGATTGAGTCATTGTCGGCACTGGGATTGACGACCAGTAAACAGGGTGATCTGGATTACCCGATTGCCAAGCCGCTGAGCGGCATGTTTAGTACGCTGCGTTGAAAGAAGGGAAGGACATGATCACAGCACCTGCTGCAACGATGTACGGCATTGAGAGCGATTATCCGCGTGACCTGATTGGATATGCGGGACAGCCCCCGCATGCTAACTGGCCTGAAAATGCACGCATTGCCGTGCAGTTTGTATTGAACTACGAGGAAGGTGCGGAAAATAACGTCTTACATGGTGACGCCGGATCCGAGCAATTTCTGTCCGATATTATTGGTGCGGCGAGTTATACCGATCGTCATATGTCGATGGATTCGCTGTATGAATATGGATCACGTGCCGGTTTTTGGCGTATCCATAATGAGTTTCAGCGTCGCGGGTTGCCGTTGACGGTATTCGGTGTGGCAATGGCATTGGCGCGCAACCCCGCGGTGGTCGAGGCGATCAAATCGGCTAACTATGATGTGGTGAGCCACGGTTGGCGCTGGATTCATTACCAGCATATGGATATCGACGCTGAACGCGAGCACATGCATAAAGCCATTACTGTGCTGACGACGTTATTTGGTCAGGCTCCGCTTGGCTGGTATACCGGCCGCGACAGTCCCAATACCCGCCAGTTGGTCGTCGATAGTGGGAACTTTTGGTACGACAGCGACTACTACGGTGACGATCTACCATTCTGGATGCCGGTCAAAAAAAGCAATGGTGAGGTGCAGCCGCATCTGATCGTGCCATATACGCTGGAGACTAATGATATGCGTTTTGCCTCACCACAGGGGTTTAACAGCGGAGATCAGTTTTTCACCTATCTGAAAGACAGCTTTGATGTGCTCTACGAGGAAGGTGAAACTGCACCTAAAATGCTATCCATCGGGATGCACTGTCGTTTGCTAGGGCGGCCAGGCCGTTTTCGGGCGTTACAGCGTTTTCTGGATTACGTTCAACAGCATGAGCGAGTATGGATTTGCCGCCGTCAGGATATCGCCGAGCATTGGCGTCAGCATCATCCGTATGTCGCGCCGTGAAACTCAGAGAATACCGGAAACAAAAATGGCTACCGGATGGCAGCCATTTTAGGGTGGTTAACGTACTTGAGTACGATTAACGGAAGATAGCGTGGGGGTTAACACCGCGATAGGTTTTGCCCAACGCTTTTAATATTTGATTGATTTTGCGGACAACGCGCATCTTTTTTATCCCCACGATTCTTAAATAATTATTGGTTGAAAGTACCAAAGTTGATGTTGATGTTTTCAAACATAGCGATGATTTTGTTCAGCAGTTTCATGGTCATTTCCTCGTTGTTAGTTGATTTGTTTTCTGTGATGCTGTTCACGTTTTTAAGAATACTCGCACTGATACGGGTGGTCAACTTTTTTGTGATGCGAATCACAAAAAAATGAACGATCAGTTTGTGAGGAGTAAACCGCTGTTTTGATTTCCGTCTAAGAACCCTTTCTGCTTTTTCTTCATACTGACCCATTTTCAGCGAGTGGCCTGATTGAGCATTACCTGTACTGGCTGTGCGCTTCGTTATCGGACAGATGACGTGAGATAGGTAAATTGTCTCGATTAGCAGTTGAAATAAGCGCGGGTGAAGCGGGATAATCACGCGCTTCACATTGCCTGACACCGTCTTATCCAGCTTGTTTTAGCTCAGCCTGTTTTTGATACAGCAGTGTCTTGATATAGCAACGTTTTCCAGCTTTGCATCCAGCGAGTTAATCGTTTGCGTGCGGGGCTATAGCCTAAATAATTCGAGTTGCAGGAAGGCGGCAAGCGAGGGACAAATTCGTCGGGAACGAATTTGACCAGCCAAAGGCTGGCCTTCGGTGAGAGACAGGATGTCTCTCATTTAATCCCGATGAGCTTACTTGAGTAAGTGATTCGGGTGACTGAACGCAGCCAACACACGTGCAGCTTGAAGAATGACGGGTATATACGGTTCATGATGCGCCAGCGATGCTGGTGCATTCGCGGAGCAAGGCCGCGGGAACCGTCAGAATCGATCTTAAATAATAATGGCATTTCAGGGGATACCACCATGTCAAACACCACCCGTCAGGCAGGCTCACAAGGCTCGCTTGATGCTTTTTTCAAAATTACACAGCGCGGCAGTAACGTGCGTCAGGAAGTGTTAGCTGGCCTGACGACGTTCCTGGCGATGGTTTACTCCGTGATTGTGGTGCCGAGTATGCTGGGCAAGGCCGGCTTCCCGCCGGCAGCCGTGTTCGTTGCAACCTGTCTGGTTGCCGGGCTGGGATCGCTGCTGATGGGATTGTGGGCCAATCTGCCAATGGCGATTGGCTGTGCGATTTCGCTGACGGCATTCACCGCGTTCAGTCTGGTGCTGGGGCAACAAATCAGCATTCCTGTGGCGCTGGGAGCGATCTTCCTGATGGGTGTGCTGTTCACCATCATTTCCGTCACAGGCATCCGCTCCTGGATCTTGCGTAACCTGCCGATAGGTGTGGCGCATGGTACGGGGATTGGTATCGGTCTGTTCCTGCTGATTATTGCCGCCAACGGTGTCGGTCTGGTGGTAAAAAACCCGATTGACGGCCTGCCAGTCGCGCTGGGTGATTTCACTTCTTTCCCTGTCATTATGTCCCTGCTGGGGCTGGCAGCGACTATCGGTTTAGAGAAGCGTCGCGTACCGGGTGGTATTCTGCTGGTTATCATCGCGATCTCTATTCTGGGGCTGATTTTTGACCCGAATGTAAAATACGCTGGCTTCTTTGCGCTGCCAAGCCTGACGGCGGCTGACGGTTCGTCGCTGATCTTCAGTCTGGATATCATGGGCGCATTGCAGCCGATGGTTCTGCCGAGCGTGCTGGCGCTGGTGATGACCGCCGTGTTCGATGCCACGGGTACGATCCGCGCGGTAGCCGGACAGGCTAATCTGCTGGATAAAGACGGACAAATCATCAACGGTGGTAAAGCCCTGACCGCAGACTCCGTGAGCAGCATTTTCTCCAGCCTGGTCGGGACGTCTCCGGCAGCGGTTTACATCGAATCCGCAGCGGGTACGGCAGCCGGTGGTAAAACAGGCTTAACGGCAACCGTTGTCGGCGTCCTGTTCCTGCTGCTGCTGTTTGTGTCTCCGTTAGCGTATCTGGTGCCTGGCTATGCCACCGCACCCGCGCTGATGTACGTCGGCCTGCTGATGCTGGGCAACGTCTCCAAACTGAACTTTGATGACTTCGTCGATGCCATGTCCGGTTTGGTCTGTGCCGTATTCATCGTGCTGACCTGTAACATCGTGACCGGTATCATGCTGGGCTTTGGCGCGCTGGTATTAGGCCGCATCTTCTCCGGCGAATGGCGTAAACTGAACATCGGCACCGTGGTGATTGCTGTCGCGCTGGTGGTGTTCTACGCTGGCGGCTGGGCGCTGTAATTCTTTCCAATAGACCTTCTGGTGCCGTCCAGAAGGTCTGTCATTCCTCGTCTTTCCTTCCTCCTTCCCTTCTTATCATTTCCCACGCTAAATGCGATTTTATGTGTCTTTTTATTGGCGTTGGGTTGATGTTACTTGTGTGATAATCAATATTGTTATTAATTTTGATTTCGACCAGAAATCCATTTTCATACCGAGCTAAATGCGTTAAATATGGAAGAGCAGTCTGCTCGCTAGCAGGCAGAATTTTTTGATTTAGGAGTACGTCTAAGGAAAGCATGGAAATATTTTTTACGATTCTTATTTTGACCCTGGTTGTATCTCTGTCTGGGGTGATTACCCGCATTTTACCTTTTCAAATCCCTCTGCCTTTAATGCAAATCGCGCTTGGTGCCATCCTTGCCTGGCCCCATTTTGGTTTGCACGTTGATTTCAATCCCGAGCTGTTTATGGTGCTCTTCATTCCGCCGCTGCTGTTTGCCGACGGCTGGAAAACGCCGACGCGTGAGTTCCTGAGACACGGTCGAGAAATTATTGGTCTGGCGCTGGTTCTGGTCCTGATTACCGTGGTGGGCATCGGCTATTTCATCTACTGGATGGTGCCGGGCATGCCGCTGATTGCGGCCTTCGCGCTGGCCGCCGTGCTGTCGCCAACGGATGCCGTCGCGCTGTCTGGTATCGTGGGTGAAGATCGTATTCCGAAAAAGCTGATGGGCATTTTGCAGGGCGAAGCGCTGATGAACGATGCGTCCGGTCTGGTGTCGCTGAAATTTGCTGTCGCGATTGCGATGGGCACGATGGTGTTTACGGTTTCCGGTGCGACGCTGGAATTCATGCAGGTTGCGCTGGGCGGGCTGCTGGCGGGCGTCGGCGTGACCTGGCTATTCGGTAAATCGCTGCGCGCTATCAGCCGCTGGAGCGGTGATGATGCCGCAACGCAGATTGTGCTGCTGTTGCTGCTACCTTTCGCCTCGTATCTGATTGCCGAACACATCGGTGTGTCGGGCATTCTGGCCGCGGTAGCCGCGGGGATGACGATGGGTCAATCGGGCGTCATTCGTAGCGCACCGCTGACAATGCGGCTGCGTGCGAACGGCGTGTGGTCGATGTTGGAGTTCGTGTTTAACGGCATGGTGTTCATCATGTTGGGCCTGCAATTGCCGGGCATTCTGGAAACCTCGGTGACGCAGGCGGAGTTGGACCCAACGATTGAAACCTGGATGCTGTTTACCGATATCGTGATTATCTATGGTGCTTTGCTGCTGCTGCGTTTCTGTTGGCTGTGGGTGATGAAAACATACAGCACACACATCCAGAAAAAGCGCCCGATGATCTTTGCCGAATTTTCCACGCGGGAGCTGTGGATCGCGTCCTTTGCTGGCGTGCGAGGGGCGATTACGCTAGCGGGTGTGCTATCTATTCCGCTGCTGCTGACGGACGGCACCGCATTCCCGTCACGCTATCAACTGGTGCTTATCGCTACGGGCGTCATTTTGTTTTCTCTACTGTGTGGCGTGCTGGCGTTGCCGTTTCTGTTGCGTGGTGTGGTGGTCGCGGACAAGGCCGCGCATGCCAAAGAAATCCGCATGGCGCGCATGGCGGTGGCAGAAGTGGCGATCAAAAGTATGCACAAAATGGAGGAGCGTCTGGCCGCCGATCGAGAGGAGAACATTGATGAGCAGGTGCTGAAAGAAGTCAGCGCGCGTGTCATTGGTAATCTGCGCCGACGGCTCATCGATAAAGACGATCCTGAAAATGGTCTGCTGATTGAGAATCTGGAGCGGCGTTTTCGTCTGACTGCGCTGAATTCCGAACGTGCGGAGCTGTATCACCTGCGTGCCACGCAGCAAATCAGCAATGAGACGTTGCAAAAAATGCTGCGCGACCTCGATCTGATGGAAGCGCTTCTGATCGAAAATGAGTAAGACGCGGTGAGACGATCCCCGTTACCGCGTTGATTTCTTTCTCTTCTCCTTTCTTCCTCTGCATCCCCATGGCGTAAGCGATGGGGATGTTTTTTATGCGTCCAGCCTAAGAACGACGTCAGGCGATTGTAAACTGCTTGTCACTAAATGATAATGATTGTTATTATCCGTAGGGCTTTTCTCATAAGTGAAAAGTAGAGCAGTAAAAAACAGAAAACTAAAAAACCAGAAGCACAAAACGGCCCGCACGGTATCAACATCGTGTGGGGTGAATGGCTGTTTGAAGGACCAGATAAAATAAACGGACATTAACCCTAAATTAATTAGGTAATAAGCCACGTTTATAGGGGAATATTATGCGTGTATTAGTGGTTGATGATGATTCTGTGCTGTGCCATTGGCTGGGGTCTAAATTACATTCCCACGGCCATTCTTGCCGAATGGTGCACGATGGCGCACACGCATTAAAAGCGATCAAGGATGAAGTTTATGATGTCGTTCTGTTAGACAGAATGTTACCCATCATGGATGGATTTACGGTATTACGTGAATTACAAGGCTCACGTCATCCGCCTATTATGTTGCTCTCGGCGCTGGATCGTGATGTCGATCGGGTGATGGGGTTAGAGCTTGGTGCGGAGGATTATCTCGGCAAGCCTTTTAATTTTAATGAGCTTAGATTACGTCTGGATATTATGGCGCGGCGCGGTAAACGCCATGTCGATAATCCTTCCATGCTGACTTTTGAAGACCTGCAGCTTGACCGTATGCAGCGCGTTGCATGGCGTGGCGGCAAGCGCATCGACTTGACCGATAAAGAGATCAAGTTACTGATTATATTGATGGAAAATCCGGGTCAGGCGATTACGCGTACGATGCTGTTAGAGCGCGTATGGGGCTACAATTTTGATCCGCAGACCAATCTGATCGACGTTCATATGTCAAAACTGCGGGCAAAAATTGATAAAGGCTTCCCGCGTCCATTAATTAAAACGCTAAGAGCGATGGGCTACGCATTAGGCGCGGTAGATAAGGACAAAACCGATGTTGGCAGCCACGCTGAATAAAATAAAAATAAAGAAGCTCGGGCAGCGCTGGCAGGTAAAAATAAAACACTGGCAATTACTGGGGGCAAGTCAATATCCCGGCTTTTTATGCACCTCTAATTTTCGCCAGGCAATAACCATTGTTTTTCTGTTCTTATTGATGATGCTGATGTGTATTGTCGGCTTCAGTTCATTAAGTGAAACGCTGATTAGAACGCATGTCCGCGAAGTTATTCTGGGTAATATTTACGACTATTCGATGCAGTCGCGTTTAACGAATGCCGATAGCCTGATTATGCAATTACGGCAGGATAATCGCGCGAAAGGGGATGAATTACCGCTGTTTCTGGTGATGGATAAACACGGTGATATTCTGTATCACAATCATCCATTAAGAACGCATCTACTCCCTCCCCATGCTGCAAACTCACACCCTCTGGAAATGCGGCAGCATACTGATTGCCAGATGGATGTCAGCTGTCTTAAAGCCGAAATTTCCAGCCCTGACGACCCGAATCTGATTGGGTTGTCCGTCATGCTGGATGACGGGGGCGTGCTGTTTACCGCTTACAACATTCGGCCCATGTTAGAACGGGTGAGAACCATCCCGCTCGTGGCGGGGGCGGGACTGTTTGTCGTGCTGCTCTTTTGCCTGTTTGTCAGCCGCCATTTCAGCTTACGCAGTTTGCGCAGCGTGGAGAAAATCCGTGCGGCGCTGCATCGCTACAGCAGCGGTGAACAGCAGGTACGTATGCCGCTGTCGCCTTACGACGATGATTTTGACAGCCTGAGTGCCGATATTAACCAGAATCTGGAACGCATTGAGCGCCTGATGGAGCAGGTGCGCAGCACCTCCAGCCATGTTGCGCACGAACTGCGTACGCCGCTGACGCATCTGCAAAATCGCCTGTTCAATCTGACGGAGCGGGCAGGGCTGGATAACGACATTCGTGATGAGTTGAATCTGGCGGTGGACGAGGTGCATAAAATCCTCGGGCTATTCCGTACCGTGATGCGCATCGGTGAAATCGAAAGTGGGCGCTGTGTGCACCAGTTCGAGAACATTGAAGCGCGCCAACTGCTGGAAGAAATTGCCGAATATTATCAGCCGCTGGCGGAAGAGCGCGGCTGTCGCCTGAAGATTGAAATCAAAGCCGGAATTCAGCTCTTTGGCGACCGGGCGCTGCTGTTTCAGGCGTTGGCCAATCTGGTAGAGAACGCGCTGAAATACGCGGCGCAGGGAAAATACATCACGCTGAGCGTGACGCTGTACCGTGGCTGGATCGCCCTGAGCGTTGCTGACCGTGGTCCGGGGATTCCGCCTGCGCTGCATGCCAAAGCGCTACAACGCTTTCAGCGGCTGGATACCTGGTTTCAGTCTGGCTACGGGCTGGGATTATCTCTGGTTCAGGCAATTACCGACCTGCACGGTGGCAAACTCTATCTGGATTCTTCAGAACCGGGCTTGAACGTTTACCTGTGCCTTAATCGTTGCTAATCCTCTTTTTTCCTCGATGAATACGACGCGTGGTAAGTGGGTTTTCTCTGCTTACCACGACGATTTTCTCTTGATTGTTTATGAATATCCCTGCAAAAAACATGAATATTTATTAATTTTTCCTGCAATGTAAAGTGTGTTAATTATTGATTTATATTGATAATTTTTTGTATGGAAAGATTAACGAATATTAATGTTCTACTGCTTGCGGCTCTTGATAATAAGTCTCATTATTAATCTTATTATCATCATGGCTCCCCCCGAATTTCCGAGTAGGCCATGATTTCTTTGCCTGCGGATTAGAGAGTCTTCCCATGAAAAATATGAAAGCAAAACTGCGTTCTTTCCTGCGTGACGAGAGCGGTGTAACGGCAATCGAATACGGCATTCTTGCGGCGGCGATGGCGGCAGCTATCGGCGCTATTTTCGGCGGTGACGGTATCTTCGTGAAAGCGCTGAATGAGAAATTCAGCCAAATCGCCGATCAAATCACCGGTACGGGCACCAGCGGCGGTACATCCGGCGCAGCGAAATAAGTACGGGATGGCGGATTACGCGCACTGGCCGCAGACGGTACTGCTGATGGGGTGCCTGCTGTGGTGTATCAGTACCGACCTGTTAGTACGCAAAATTACGAATCAGGCGGTACTGATTTTATTGCTGGGCTGGCTGTTTTTCAGCGCTTCACATGTCCTGCAATCCGGTGCGTTAGATATGTTGGCACTACAGAAAACGCTCTGGGCGCTGCCAGGCGCGGCGGCAGTACTGGTTGTGGGATTTTTGCTTTTCCTCACCGGCAGATTAGGCGCCGGGGATGTCAAGCTGATGAGTGTGCTGTGCCTGTGGGTTGGGCAAGGGCACCAGATCGTTTTCGTCATGGTGACGGCGCTGGCTGGCGGTGTTCTGGCGCTTAGCTTGCCGCTGCTGAATACCGTACCCACAGCGGTGGCGATGGGCATTCAAACCACCAACCGGATATTCAAGAGTCGGTTGCCTATGCCACCCGCGTTGCCCGCCGATCTTTCTCAAGGCATACCTTACGGCGTCGCCATTGCGTTCGGCGCGATGTATGTCCTGATTTTTCCCTTGTTTTAATTCTGTCGCAGCTTTAAGACACACACGCTAGGGTAGGCAAGTTGAAATGAAAGTGAACTCTACATACGTACTGTCAGGCGCGCTCGTGCTGGCAGGCATTGTTGCGCTGATGGTGCGTAGCCACCTCTCTTCTGAACCCCCTGCGCCGCCTCCGGCAGTGGTTAAAGCGCCGGAACCGATCGCTGTTCTGGTCGCGGCGAAAGATCTTCACCCTGGTGATTTTATCGATCCTGCCTCACTGCGTTGGCAGATCACAGAGGAACCCGTTTCCCGCACGTTCAATTTTATTCGCGGTAAAGACAGCCAGACTCTGCTGCTGGGCGCAACGCTGCGTGAAACCATAGCGGAAGGTGCGCCGCTGACCAGTAACGTATTGGTTAAGCCGAATGAGCCGGGTTTTGTCGCTGCCGTACTGCGTAAAGGCATGCGCGCCATTTCCGTTCCAACCAGCGCGGTTGCCAGCAATGCCGGATTAGTGGCGGCGGGCGACCGTGTCGACATCATCCTCAGTATGAAAAGGGGTGAGCAATCAGAGTTGCCAGCAAGCCGTCTCCAGCCACTTGTTATGCCGCTTCTGGCTTCGCAGACCATCGTGCGCGACTTACGTGTATTGGCGCTGAACGAACGAACCGATGCGCCAATCTACCCACGTACGGATGTCAGTGCGGAAGATGGTTCGGTGCTTGATGCTACGGCGAAAAGCCGTGAATCCGCCACAGGAAACCGCTCACGCTCGGCCATGAATCAGACTGTCACGCTGGAAGTGACCCCGCAGCAGGCCGAAGTGCTGGCTGTTGCCAAAGAGCTGGGCATGCTGCACTTGGCGCTGCGCAGCGCCACGCCGGATGAAGCGGCCGATCCCCTGACGGGGCGTCCACTTGTGACCACCGTGCCACAGGCGACGGATATCTACGGTGCGCTATCTGCTGGTGGTCATAAGGTCAAAACGTATCGTGCTGAGCAAAAAGACGTGGTGACATTCCCCTCCCGATAGAACGAGTACGCAATCTGACAGCCTGCGGGGAGCCGCGAGCTGCTCATGGAAAAATGAAGCCCATTACGGAAATTAAGTAAATGACGATGTTTTCGCTGTTTTTGAAATCGGACTTTCGGGGTACGTGCAAACGATTGCTGGCCGCTGGCCTGTTTAATGCGGTATTGCCTGTCACGCTAACGACGATGATGTTGCCTGCAACCACGCTGGCGGCTGGGGTATCGGTAGCGCCGGTAACCGATGAGGTGCACCTGACCGTGCACCAGGGACGGTTATTGCAACTCAACGAGCTGCCGGACAGCGTGCTGGTAGCCGATCCGAATATTGCCAGTTTCGAACTGCCTTCACCGGGTAACCTGTTTGTCTACGCCAAAAGCGTCGGTACCACCACGCTCTACGCGATGGATGAAAATGGCAATGTGATCAACGCCATTCGTCTGGTGTCCGAGCATGATTTGAAAGCGCTGGGTGAACGCATGAAGCGTGAATTCCCCGGTGCGGATATCCAACTGGAAGCCTCGATTCCCAGCGGCGTGATTGTGCGCGGTAGCGTCGATACCCCGCAGGATGCCAAGCGTGTGATCGACAGCATACAGGCTTATATCAGCGCGTCCGCCGGCGGTGGCGGGCAGGGTGGTGGAGGCGGTGGCGAAAGACTGCCAGGCTCCAGCGAATCCTCCGGCAAAGTGATCAACCAGCTCAAAATCAAAACGCCTTCGCAAATCAATATTCAGGTGCGCGTAGTGGAAGTGTCCCGCAAGTTGACCAGCGAACTGGGCTTCAACTGGGCGGCATCACTGAGCACCGGCAGCGGGAATATGAGTGCAGGCAGCGGCTCGCGTCTTAATCTGTTCAACGCTACAACCGGACGATTTTCTAACCCAACGGATTCTGGCTTCCTGAACTTCGGCCGTTCCAGACTGAGCGGATTGTTAACCGCGATGAACCAGCAGGGCATGGCGACCGTGTTGGCTGAACCCAACCTGACGGCGATGTCAGGGGAAACCGCTGCGTTTGCCGCGGGTGGTGAAGTGCCAATCGTCCTGATCACCAACAACAGCGTCAGCATCGATTACAAATCCTACGGTGTGATTCTGCGCATGACGCCAACGCTGCTGTCTGCCAATCGCATCAGCCTGCACATTGCACCGGAAGTTAGTGAGCTAACCGACGTCGGTTCCGTACAGCTGGAAGGCGGATCGCGCATTCCGGCCTTAACCGTACGCCGTGCGGATACCACGGTAGAGCTCGCCAGCGGCCAGAGCTTTGCGCTGGCAGGCATGCTGCGTAGCGCCGGTAGCCAGACGATCAACGGCGTGCCGGGATTAAGCAGCGTTCCGATGTTTGGCCGCCTGTTTGAAAGCGAAGCCACCAGTCAGGAAGAAACGGAATTGGTGATTATCGCGACCGCCTATGTCGTTGAGCCGGTTAACGCGGGCGATCTTCAGACGCCGGGACAAGGCGTGAAAATGCTGGATTCGTCCATGCCGCGCTCTGCATCTATCGGCTATCTCTACTGAGTCCGCGAGGGGAAATAACACATGAAAACGATCAACAACAGTTACCCTCTGCTTCGCCCACTGCACATGCGTGTGGCGGTGCTTACCGCCGTGGTTCTGCTGGCAGGATGCGGATGGAATAAGCCGATTAACGACGTCCGTATGCAGCGCTTCGATCAGCCTGGGCTTCAACCGATTGCCGTCCAGCCTTCATCGGTATCAGTGCCGTTACTGGTTGCACCGAACGGGCGCGGGTTCCTTCCTGAATCCCTGAAGCAGCTGAATATCATGCTGAAGGATCAGGGACGGCTATCCGCACAGACGCTGACGCTTATCCCGCACAGCACAAGCGGTGAGCAGATGGCAGGACGACTGGCTACCGTGCTGAAAAACGCCGGTGCTAATCCACAAAATGTGAAGCAGATGCGCCGTTCTACGGCGAGTGGACAGAATGGCGATCTGGAAGTGATCTCCGAGGCGCTGGTGGTCAAAACCACCCGCTGCACGATCAACGACCCCAATCAACTGATGGTGAAGCCCTATGAGGCAATGGGTTCTCTCGGCTGCGCCACGCAAAACAATCTGGCGATGATGGTCGCCGAACCACGCGATCTGATTCAGGCCAAAGTGCTGGATAGTGCGGATGGCGTGGCGGCGGTCAATAGCATCGAACGCTATCACAAAGATGAAGTGAAAGAGCTCATCGACATTAACTTTGAAGAAGATTAAGGGCGTGACATTCCATGAGTGAAATTACCCCTAACGATGGTGAAGAACTGGCGTTGCCGCTGGTGGCGTTCGCCAATGACGTACGCGACGTAGCCGATATCGGCGATCTCTTTACTCGCCTGAAACAGCCGGATGTGCCGGTGATGTCCGGCGGTATCGCTGCGGCGCGTCAATGGTGTGAACTGAATGTCCCGCCGCGCATTTTACTGGTGGATCTGGAAGGGGCGCACTGGCCGCTTCCGGCACTCGAAGAGCTGCTGAGCGTTTGCGGCCCCACCAGTCAGGTGATCGCGACGGGCAAAGAACAGGATGTCGGCTTGTACCGCGCCCTGCTTCAGGCGGGCGTGGTGGATTATCTGGTGAAGCCGTTCACGCTGGATCTGCTGGCGGCAACGCTGGCGAAGTGTGAAGGCCAACAGGCCGGACCGGAATATGCCCGCATGGGCAGGACGATTGCGGTCGTCAGCGCCAGCGGCGGAAGTGGTGCCAGTACTGTGGCGATGGGGCTGAGCCGCCTGCTGTCCGGCGAGCGTCATTTGCCTGTGGCACTGGTGGATTTTGACCGTCGTAACGGCGACCAACTGCTGTTGCAGGGGCAAACCGATGACGCGGGTTTGGCGGCGGTGTTGGGAACGCAGGAACTGGATACCCGACTTCTGCAACGCGCCATGCTGCGCGTGGATACCCGTCTGCACCTGCTGGCACAGAAGCCAGAGCTGGGAGAATTGGCCCCAGTTGACGTCGATAACGTGCTGAATCTTGGCGGTGCGCTGTGCCGCATGTTCAATCAGGTGATTTGGGATCTGCCCAGCAGCTACCCGACCGGTGCGCTCGACGTGCTGACCTACGCGGATCTGCGCATCATCGTGACGGAATTGACGCTTCAGGATGCGCGTAATGTACGGCGCGTGCTGAATGAGATCGGCGACGAAAGCGAAGGACAGCGTCTGTTGCTGGTACATAACCAGAGCCGTTTTGCTACGACCGCGCCGTTAAGCCGCGATCAGTTCGAGCAATTTACCGGCCGGAAGATTGATGTCGTGCTGCCGAATGCAGGCCACGCGTTATCGCAGAGCCTGACGCTCGGCGCATTGAATCTGGCCGCGGCACCCGCTTTCCAGCAGGGATTACGTCAACTGGTCGATCTGGCCTGCGGCGTACGTGCTAGACCGGCGGAAAAACGCTGGTTCTCGCGTTGGTTAAAACGCGCCTGATGATGTTCAGCGTTCACCGTTTTTCAAAGGGTTACAGACTGTTTTTTGGGGTTCAGGACTATGTTGATTCGCAAGAATAACCTGCAAAAAAGTGAAGCAGGAAAAAGCACGCCTCAGCCTGCGCCTGCTGCCAATGTGGCAGAACTGAAAACGCGCCCGGCTGCGGAGAACCGCACACAGCCTGCGGCGAATACCTCTTCCGGATCGGCACCGGCTGCCCGCCAGACGGACAACCGAAACAGCCAGCGTCGGATTATCCGCGCACAGCTCTACGATCAGATCGACGCAGGTAAAGCGGCGATGATGGGGCGCGACAAGCTGTTGGTGCAGATCGAAACGGTGATCCGCCGCATCTGTGATGAGCAGCGCTTGCAGCTTTCTCGTCAGGAAGAGGAAGCCATCGCCGCCGAAATGCTGGATGAGATGACCGGGATCGGGCCGATCCAGCCTCTACTGTCGGATGACACGGTCAACGATATTCTGGTCAACGGCGCCGGTCAGGTGTTTGTCGAGCGTTTTGGCAAGCTGGAACTGTCGCCGATTACCTTCATTGATGAAGAGCATGTGTTTAACACCGCGCAGCGTATTGCCGCCGCGGTGGGTCGTCGCATCGACGAAGCCAGCCCGATGGTGGATGCACGTCTGCCGGACGGTAGCCGCGTCAACGTCATCACCTATCCGCTGGCGATCGACGGCACCACGATCTCGATCCGTAAATTTATGCGTCGCAACCTGTCGCTGGAAATGCTGGCAGAGCGCCGCTGCATGTCCTATGCGATGGCGGATGTCCTGAACAAAGCGATGCAGGCGCGCGTTAACGTGATTGTCTCGGGCGGAACGGGGGCGGGTAAAACCACCTTACTGAATGCGCTGTCGCAGAAGATCGGCAGTACCGATCGCATCATCACCATCGAAGATGCCGCCGAGCTGCAATTGCAGCAGGAGCACGTGGTGAGGCTGGAAACGCGTCCTGTCAGCGCCGAAGGTACGGGCCGCGTCGATCAGCGCGATCTGATGCGTAACGCCCTGCGTATGCGCCCTGACCGCATCATTCTGGGTGAGGTGCGCGGCGGCGAAAGTTTTGACATGTTGCAGGCGATGAACACCGGTCACGACGGTTCGCTGTGTACGGTGCACGCCAATACCTCGCGCGATGCGATACAGCGTCTGGAAAACATGGTGATGATGGCGAACATGCAGCTGCCGCTGATGGCGATCCGCCGTCAGATCGCCAGTGCGGTTCACCTGATCGTGCAGATCGAACGTATGCGCGACGGTATGCGCCGCGTGGTATCCATCACCGAAGTGTGTGGCATGGAGAACGAAGTCATTCAGCTTCAGGATCTGTTCAGCTTCAACATTCAGGGGATGGATGGACAGGGTCTGTTGACCGGTGAATATGTTCAGCACATTCAGCGTCCGCAGTTCTACAGCGATAAAGCGCATCTGTTTGATGCGCAATAACGGGCTGAGGAGATGCCGATGAGTGATTTACGCCTGAATCTGATCACGCTGCTGGTATTTGGCAGCGTGCTGATGCTGTTTCTGGCGGTCAACGCCTGGAAAAAGTCGCGGCAGCAGCGTATGCAGCGCGAACAACGCTGGCAGCAGATTTTGAACGAGGTCAGCCCGTCGGCTGCCGCCGTAGCGTCTGATTCCATTCTGCGTGACGAGATCAGAACGCCGCTGATGGGTGTCCCGGTAATTGGGCGCTGGCTGGCGATCCTCTGGGCGCAGATGACGTTCATCGGCTGGAAAAAGAACCTGCTCCAGCGCTCCCTTTCGCTGGCGGCGGTGAGCCTGATTCTCGGCATGATTCTGGGACAACGCACCCTGCTGCCGCTCACGATGGGGCTGATATTTACGCTGATGCTGTTTATCAGCATCGGCATGCTGCTATTCCGTTCGACGCTGCAAAAACACCTGAAAGCGCTGCGCGAGAGCCTGCCGGAAGCCATTGATGCCATTACCCGCAGCTGCCGTGCCGGTGTACCGGTGGCGAATACCTTCTCAATTGTCGCGGAGCACCTGACTGGGCCGCTGGCGAATGAATTCAAGACGATCGATCACTGGCTGCGGCTGGGGATTCCGCTGCGTCAGGTGATCCAGGCCTCTGCTACACGGGTGCCGATGTCCGAATACCGTTTCTTCGTGGTGATTTTAATCATCAATCAGGAAGCGGGTGGGCGACTGGGGGAAACGCTGGAGCGTCTGTCCGCGACGCTGCGTGAACGTCGGGAACTGCAACTGAAAGTGCAATCCAAAACGTCTGAAGCGCGTGCATCCGCCAAGATTGTCGCCGCACTGTTCCCCGGCTGTCTGGCTTATCTATACATGAAGTCACCGGAGGATTTCAGTTTCTTGTTTTCCGATCCGGTGGGAACGTCGGTGCTGATTTATGCCTTGTGCAGCGTCTCAGTCGGCATGTTGATCACGCACGTGATGGTTAAACGGATAGGGTAAAGGGAGAGCCACTCATGACTTTTTTTGACGATCCCTTACTGCTGCTGGCGCTTGTGCTGGTGGTGGCTGGAATCTATCTGGCCCGTACACAACATAAAATCCAGCAATACAAACAGCTGGAAGTCCGCATGCGCGGGCATTTACCCAGCGCCTCTATAGAGGCGGCCTCTCAGGAAAACATCCTGAGAGGCCAGGGAACCACATTATCTCCCCTGTTGGAAAAGCTGTTGCAGCCTCTCGCCACGCAGGGCGAGCGCCTTTCAGGATCGGATCGCGATCGCCGCAATCTGCGCCGCCTGCTGGATCTCGCCGGGCTCCGCCGCAACGAAGCGGTGGGCTGGCTGGTGATGGGAAAATTTGCTGCCGGGGCGCTGCTCGCTATCGCGCTGGTGTGGGGATGGTTGCCACCTGCTGACCGTGCAGGCCTGACGGGCGTCGCGGCGGGGCTGATCGGCTTCTTTGTCGGTTCGATGGTGCCGGAATGGTGGTTGAAATGGCGTGCGGCAAGCCGGGGTGAAAAGCTGGCGCGTGCGGTGCCGGATGCGTTGGATCTGATGGTGGTCTGCGCCGAAGCCGGTCTGCCTATCGGACGCGTATTGCAGGTGGTATCGAAAGAGCTTGGGCTGTCTTCACCAGAAATGGCGGATGAACTGCACTACACCGCCGCTGAATTGCAGATCCTGTCGGATCGTACGCTGGCGATGAAACATCTGGCGGAGCGTACCCGCGTCAGCGAGATCGAAAGCATGGTGGCGACGCTGATTCAGGCGGAGCGCTACGGTACGCCGCTGTCTCAGGCGCTGCGTACGATTGCGGATGAAAGCCGCAAGACGCTGATTCTGAGTCTGGAAGAGAAGGCGGGTAAATTGCCTGCGCAGCTGAGCGTGCCGCTGATGGCACTCATTCTGCCACCGATTATCGCCATTATGGCGTCGCCTGCACTGGTGCGAGTGGTCCGCCTGCTGGCGCAGTAGCATTTTGTTTGCAAGATATTGATTTTAAAGGTATTGATTTTACAGGCATCGATTCCCGGTATGCGCCGGAAATCGCAACGGTTACAACCGATGGAGTTATCGAAGATGGTCGATCTGGTAGCAAAACTTAAGCGCGGCGCTCCCATGCTGGCACTGCTGATTGTCAGTACCGTGCTGGCGGGATGCGGCAGCTCGATGGCGATTAAGGGCAGTAAAGATGAAGGCCTGCGTTTGGCACGTCTGCTGCGCGATCAGGGGCGTGTTGAAGCGGCGACGGAAGTGTACGCGCGCCTCGACAGCCGCGATGCGCTGAAAGGCGCAGAGATGCTGGAGTATGCCAGCGTGGCGGCTCTGGCGCGTTCACCGCAGCAAACGCTGGAGCTGTACGGACGAGCACGTCAGGCGCTGGGCGGTGATACCAACAAAATGACGCCGGAAGAAGCGTTGGCGGTGTGTCTGGGAATGGGTCGTGCGCAGCTGGCATTAGGACGTAATGCGATGGCGCAAACCGACTTTGCCTGTGCGCTGAAAGCACAGCCGAACGACGCTGGTGCACTCAATGGCATGGGCGTGGTGATGGATGCTTCAGGTAAACACGCCGAAGCGCGTCAGCTGTTTGAAAAAGCATTGCAGATAAACCCGGCAGATGTCGCGGCACTCAACAATCTGGCGCTCTCATGGCTGGCAAGCGGCAACGCGGACAAAGCGATTTCGCTGCTGCGTTCGGTGGATGACAGCAACGCGACGGGCAGATTGAATCTGGCACTGGCCTACCTCTCTGGCGGCAGAGACGATGAGGCGCGTTCGGCGCTGGCGACCATTGCACAGCCGCAGCGTATTGATGGCCTGATTGACGAGCTGAATCAGCGTTTACAGCAGATGCAGCAGGATAAATCCCGTGGTGAAGCGCTGCTGTTATCCAGCCGTCAACGCCTGCAATTGAGTACGCCTGAGTAATGGCGTGGCTTCGTAATCTCGGCCCGTGGCGTGGTGATGGAAGTATCGTGCCGCGCCATGAACGTCACTGGCGCAGCACGCGCGGTGTGATCGCGACGGAAGTGGCGTTTCTGGTGCCGGTGGTGCTGGTCGGGGTGATGATGCTGTTTGAACTGGCGCGTATCGGGCTGGTCATTGCCGCTGGCAGCGCCGCGCTGGATAAAGCCGTGCAGGCTTTCCGCCTCGATAATCTCGCATCGGACAGCGCGGAACAGATGGGAACCCGTCTAAAGGCGCGCATGGTTGAAGCGGGATACGGCTACCTCAAGGAAGACGATTTAACCGTCAGCGTGTTGCACTTCGATAATCTGAGCCAGCTTGGCGGGCTGACGAACGGCAATGGCAGTCAGGACAACCCGAACGGTGAGGAAACGACAACGCTGCCGGTGTGGTCCGTGACGGTACAGATTAAAAAGGCGTTTATTACGCCGCTGCCGGAAGTGTTAACGCTGGGTGACACCTTCCGCTATCAGTACAAACATGTGTTTGGGACGGAACTGCGCAATGACTGATCGTTTCCTGAAAACCAGCCGTTTCCTGAGCGGGATGCGCCGCTTCTGGTTTTCTCGCCGTGCTTCTACCGCGGTAGAAACGGCGCTGGCGTTTCCAATTGTGTTGGCGATAGGGTCGCTGTGTGCGGATATCTATACCGTCGGGCTTGAGCGCACGCGTATGGAACAGCGTGCAGGTGCCATCGCGTCAATATTAGCGATGCAGCAGGAACTGGATGAAAGTGGACTACAGGGGCTGCTCGATACGGTGTTGCCAACGGAAGGTTTAGGTAATTACCAGCTGTTAATCAGCAACGTGCGCCAGACGGGTGAGCTGCACTGGCAGTTGAGCAGAGGTACGGCAGAGGCATTGTGCGCAGAAAGTGAAACCCTGCCGGAAGAAGAATACCTCCCTGAACTGCCGGAAAGGGACCGTGAAGAGGGCAGCAAAAATATCTCCATGATTGTGGTCGAGATCTGCCGTCAGGGAAAAGATGTGAGCCTGCTGGGTGGCCTGTCGCTGGGCGGTCTGCTGCATGCATCGTCGGTCAACCGGGTCGCTGTCGACGTGGTTGAACTGGACGAGGTACTCAGAAAAGAGGCCGGTCTGGAAGAAAAAGATCAATAGCGACGGGTTTTATACCGGACATTTTATACAAAACACAGAAGCGGCAATAGACCGCAAACGGCAGCGAGGTTCTCGTTACCGGAATAATGAAACACTTAAAAAATCTATAAGCATATGAGCAATGTCGTTTTTATTTTCCCGTTTTATGGGCGGGTTGAGTACGCGCTGAATCCAGGAATACAGGATAGGAAGGAATGAAAAAAACCTTACAGAACAGAAGAGTAAAAAAAGACGCTACCGGAATTACTCTGTTCTGGCGTGAACGCCTGTCTGCCTTTATTCAGGAGGAAGAGGGCGCGGGCACCGGATTCTATGCACTGGGTGCGATGGCGTTATTGGTGACGGCGGCTTTTATCGTGGATACCTCCACGGCAACCGGTGATGCCACGCAAATCAAGCGCGCGACGGATGCCGCTGCGCTGGCCGTCGGACATCAGGCGACCATTAATGGCGAAGAATACAGTCAGGAAGAGACCAATAAGCTGGCGTATGACTACGTCAAAAATAATCTGGGGATGAATAAGGCCCTGAGTGAAAAACTGGAGGTAGGCGATGTGGCCGTCACGGAAGGGCGCAACAGCGAGACGCGTAAAACCTATACCGTCACCGTCGCCTTCGAAACCAAGCCCAGTTTGCTGAGCCTCGGGGCGAGGAAGCAGGAAGTGTTCTCGACCGCCGAAGTCATCAATCGGCCGACCGAAATTGCCTTTGTCATGCCAGTGACGGGGGATATGAGTGAGGGAGATATCCGTTCGCTAAAAAGTGTTAGCCGCAGTTTCGTCGAGCGCATGCTGAGTAGCGCAGACGGCAAACGTGACAACCTGTGGCTATCGCTGGTGCCGTATAGCCAGTCGGTGAGCGTGTACGACGCGGAAGACGCCAACCGCATTCGGCGTTGGTCTGCACCGAGTGCACTGAACCCGCCAGAGCTGCGTTCGCTGTTTGCCAGCGGCGTGGTGAGTAGTCTGGCTGACCGCCGCTTCCCAGACCGTCGTGCCAACCTGCTGTGCATGTATCGCGGGCTGGGGCGGGAAGAAAATTTCTTCTGGGATGAACCGCCCGTCGGCCAATTCCAGATCTATTACCGCCACGACTTGCCGCAAAACGGTAGCCCCGGCGCACCACCGATCTCCTGGCGCGGCCCCAATCCCGATCTCTATCCATGGAATAACGGTTCCGACGCAGTCGATACCCGCTTTATCGTGGCGGACAGAGGCTGCCCGAATGCCGCGCTGATGCCGCTGACCAATGAAGAAAGCAAGCTGAATCAGCGTATCGATCAGTTCTCTGCCCGCTTCAACGTGAACTACGCCATCGGAATGTCATGGGCGGGGGCGGCGCTGTCACCCAACATGCGCGGTTCAGACGGCTGGGGGGATGCCACGCTGCCGCTGGATTTCAATCTGGACGGCAACGGTGACGGGCAAAAAGTGATCGTGATGATGGCTAACACCGTCGGTGATTGGTTTGATACCGATAGCTATAACTTCAACCGCAATGCATTCAGTGGTCAAACCGGCTCGGATCCCGCCCGTACCTTTGCTGCGCAGCGCTTCCGCGATCTGTGTTCCAGCTTTCGTGCGCGCAACATCAAATTCTATTTTGTCGGCATTCGTCCCGGCGACCCAGAGGATTTTGGCCGCAACCTGTTCGACGCCGAAGCGACGCCGGGTCTGCTGATTTGTACCGAGGGTGAGAAACGGATGAGCTTTATCGATGGTGCAGGCTTCGGTGCTGAGGGTGTTGAGGATCAATTGATCCGACGTCTGGATCGTATTGCCGGCCAGATCGAAACCGAGGGCGGCTATGTTCGGCTTGTTGAATGACCGCTGAAGGTAGCCAGGAATGACGCGATTTGCCCCTTTCATTACAGGACATGACACGATGACTTTTTCCCGCTCAAAATCTGGTTCAGGCTTAACGCGCACGCCGCGTCAGGCGTGGGTATTGGAACCGCGCATGATGTTTGATGCCGCTGCTGTGGTCACGGCAGTGGATGTGGCGGCGACCGTCGCGGCAACGGACACCGCACCCGGCGTCGATGCCACGCCGGTTAAGGCGACGGTCAGCATCACCGACAGCAGCGACAGCTTCCAACCGGTTGATCTGTTCAGCGACGTTCGCGTATCGGCAGATAAAGACGGACAGACGCTGAAAGATTTGGTGATTACCGTCAACCGTACGGGCGCGAATCAGGCATTAGTCATTGATGGCACTGAAATTACATTAGAGTCTGGTAATGGGGCAAAAACGACTGTTGGTGCTGGTCAATATAGCTATACCGTTGCTGTCAGTGGCGCGACGACAACCGTCACCGTTAGCATTGCTTCATCTGAAGCGTTTGAACCGACTGACGTCGCTAAGCTGATCGACGGCATTGCCTATAAACCATTAGACAACACTGTGGCTGGCGGTGATGTTGTGGTGACGCTGAAAAGCCTGAGTGATGAAGGCGGCGATGATACCGATACTGCCGATCTGAATATCCACGCTACCGTCACTATCGACAGCAAGATCAATGTGGCACCCGTGGTATCCGCATCGGATGCACCTGAACTGGCTGAACTCATTATTGTTCCGGGTATGGCGTCGCCACAGGACGTGCGCTATTCCAGTACTGGCGATTATGCCTACGCCATCGGAAGTGATGGCACGCTGGGGGTCTTTACCGTAGGCGAGTACGGCAAACTCACGTTGAACCAAACGCTGAGCGGCATCAGCGCGCTCAAGGATGTGAAAGAGGTCGTACTGAGCGCGGACAACCGTTCTCTGTACGCTATCAGTGGTAATAGCAATATCGTTGCGCTGAGCCTCGATAGCAATGGACAAGTGGTTCGCCTGAGTGGCAGCGATGAATCGCCGGTGTATACCCAAGTTATTGCTTCGCAAAACGGCAATATTACCGGACTGGCCATCTCCAGTGATGGTGCCCAGGTTTATATCGCCACGCAGTGGAACGGCATGGTCACTTTTACTCGCGATGCGACGACGGGCGGTCTGACGCTTCTTCAGCGCGTGAGTGACAGCGGGATCGAGCGCAGCGGTATTGTAGCGAGCAGCGGTAACTATGTTGCCACGATTGGAATGGGGGCGAAGCATACGCTATCGATTTTCCAACGGGGTGAGGACGGAACATTAACGTCCGTCGCCACGCTGGAAACGGTTGGGAAAGGTTATAGCGCGGTAGATTATCAACTGGCGATCTCGAAGGATCAGCAGTTCATCTACATTGCCGATCCTGGCAGCGGCGAAATCAGCGTCTATCAACTGCGTGACGGAACTGATGGGAAAACGTTGGTTCACACGGACACGAAAACGCTGGCAGGCGTTAATGCGATCTATTTTAACGCCAACGGTAGCCAGCTTTATGCACTGAGCGGCGAAGGCGAGTTGCAGATCTATAGCGTCGATGTATCGACGGGGGGCCTGAAGGAAAGCGGCCAGATTACGAATATTGGTGATACACGCGGCATGGTGTTGTCGCCCGATGGACAATCACTTCTGATTGCTGGCGAGACCATCCAGCGCTTTAGCGCATTACGCACTTATCTCTACGGCAGCGACTTACTGTTTGCCGATCATATCGCACTTTCCGACAGCAATCTGGATGTGTTAAACGGCGGTGCAGGCAACTATAACGGCGCTGTGGTGACTATCGGTCGTGAAGCGCCTTCCGCAGACGATCGATTCGGCTTCAGTGCAGATAACAACCTGGTGTTGCAAGATGGAAAAATTCTGCAATTAGGCACAGAGATTGGGACGTTCACGCAGAATCAGGGCGTGCTCAGCGTGACATTTACCGCTGATGTGACGAAAGAAACCGCCAATGCCGTCCTGAAACAGATCACCTACCGCAATGTTGGCAGCCAGAGCTCTGCCGAAACGGTGGTGCTGACGGTGACGGCGAGCGATGGCGAACTGAACAGCACGGTGACCACTGTCGCGCTATTGCTGACAGTGAATAGTGCGCCGACGCTGGTCAGTCAGGGCGGAAGTAACCTGACGCTGGATACGCGCGGTACGTCCGTCACGTTGTTCAAAGACACCGTGGTTAACACCGGAGAAGCCGGGCAGGCGCTGACCAAACTGTCGATCGGTATTGATGGCCTAAAAAACCCGTATCAAGAATACCTGACGGTGGATGGTACGGTTATCGATCTGAGTAAGGACAGCGCGGGCACGACGGTAAGCGGCTACCAGTATACCTACACCTATAACGCCCTAAGCGGTGAGTCTTCTCTGGTACTAAGCCGTGCTCAGGGCATCAGCAGCATGGCGATGATGAAGTTGGTCGATGGCCTGAGCTACTCAACCAGCAAAGAGAGCACCAGCGCCAGCGGCTTGCGTACTATTACGCTAACTGAGTTGCAGGATAACGGCGGCACTGCCAATGGCGGAAGTGATACCGCGACGCTGACGGTATCTGGCAGCGTTAATCTGGCTTTAAACGACGTGCCGACGATCGAGGTGACCTACTCCCCTGATGCCACACTGTTTTACAACGCGGGGACGCTAAGTGGCTATAACGAACGCGTCTCGGCGATCAGCGTCTCTCAGGATGGAAAAACGCTGCTGGTCACTGGCAGTGAAGGGAACAATAACGGTGGTAAGACCTATCTGCGTGTTTATGCCCGTGATGCAGAAACCGGTGAATTGACGTTATTACAAAGCTTCACGCAGGGCGAACAGGATGACCCGTCCACTCCTGCGATTGAAGTTAACGGTCTGAACACGATTACCACGCTGGTGCAGTCAAAAGATGGTTCCAGCGTGTATGTTGCGGGAGGAAGCGGAAGTGCCTACTCGTTGGTGCAGTTTAGCCGCGATGCTACGACGGGACAGTTGAGCTATGTCGGGATTGTCGCTACACAAGGTGTGAATGGCGTCAGTGGTCTGGATGCGGCGATTTCTGAGATCGTGCTGTCCGACGACGGCACCTCGCTGTATGCCATTAACGGCGTGACGCCAGTCGATGGCGCGACGACTAAAAACGCCGTCGTTTTCTTCTCACGTGATACCACTTCGGGTGCGCTGACGTTTGTCGGTTCACTGGTTGGCAGCGATACGATTCCGCTGAAAAGTCCAAGTGGCATTGTGCTGTCCAGCGATGGGAAATCGGCTTATATCTCCAACCTGGGGAATAACAGCATTACCGTACTGTCACGCGATGTGGAGACGAGTAGCCTGAGCTATGTCACCACGATTAATAAAAGTACGATCGCAGCTGATGCGAACAGCGCGGAGATTCCGCAAAATGATCGTTATCTTGACGGGTTGCAGGATATCGTTATTTCACCGGATAACCGATTTGTGTACGTGTCATCAAACTCGCAGGGTACCGTGTCGGTTTTCAGTCGTGATACGGATTCAGGAGAGTTGACCTACGCTGGGACGTTGAATCTGTATAGTGCAGGCCATATTCCTGCGAACGCACTGGCATTACGTGAACTGGTGATTTCCGAAGACGGTTCGGCGCTGTATGTTGCGGTGTTCGGCAGTAAGTTACTGCTGGTGCTGAGTCGCGATAGCGATTCCGGTGCGTTAACGTACCGCAATAGCGTTGAGCTCTCTGTTAACACCGTCAACCATCTCGCCGTTAGTGCGGATGGTAAGAATATCTATGCTGGGGTGAGCACGTTCTTTGCTGGGCTGAATGTGCTCACTGCGGCGGCAAATGCACCTTATAGCCAGACAGCGGACATGCCGTTTGCCACGAGCGTCACGTTGTCAGATCCGGAACTGGATGCTGCCGATGACTACAAGGGGGCGACGATTACCGTTAGCCGTAACGGTGAAGCATCGACAAATGACCATTTTGCTTTCCAGAATGGGGGCGATCTGACGCTGTCCGGCAGCGAGATTCAGTATCAGAGGGCGACCATTGCCACCTTCAACGTGAGTGAAGGCGCGGTGACGATTGTCTTTACCGAAAGTGTCACTAAAGCGGTCGCCAATCAGGTTCTGCATCAGGTGACTTACCGCAACGGCGACGACACGGCGGGTTCGTCGATCCCGCTGAAAGTCACCTTTAGCGATGGCGCTAAGGATACCAGTCTGCTATTGACGCTGGTGCCGAATAAGCCGCCAGTGGTGGATAACGTAGAGTACGCCCCGCCGTCAGGTGTGGCCGGGCAGCATTATGAGCAAATTCTCCCTGACGATCTGTTCCGCGATCCTAAAAATGGCGTACTGACGTGGCAGGTGAACGGCCTTCCTGCTGGGTTAACCTTCGATCCTGAAACACGTACGATTTCCGGTACGTCAGCGCTCAATGGTGCAGGATCTTTTGCTATTACCGTCGTCGTGAGCGATGAATCGGGGGCACAGGCAGAGCAGACGCTGACGCTGAGTATTGCTTCCGATCCTGCACAAATGCCGACAATCGGCGGTGAATCCAGCGCCCTGCAGAATGTCGGCACCCTTGATGGTTATGACTCCAATAGCTATGTGGATGTGCTTAACGGGGTGAAAGACAGCGAACTCTCTGCGGATGGCAAAACGCTCTATGTCGTGAGTTCACCAGAGAGTGGTTCGGCAGTGCTGAGCGTCTTTGTGCGCAATGAGGAAGGCAATTTCACTCTGTCGCAGACCTTCTTTAACTATCGATCCGTTTATAACGAAGAGACGGAACAAAACGATGAGGTTGTGGACCATGCCGGATTGGCTGGCGCATCAGACGTCACTCTGTCCTCTGATGGACAATACCTGTATGTAGTCGGTAGTGAAGGCAACGCGGTGACCCTTTTCCGCGTTGGCAGTGACGGTGAACTGACGCAAGCAGGCGTTCTGGATCAGGCGGAGTTGGGCGGGCGTTCGCTGGATGTGCGTTCCCACATCGTTTCTCAAGGCGATTACCTCTATCTCACCGTTGCCCAGTCTGGCAGTGATGATGAAAGCCGCAGCGTGCTGGTATTTAAGCGCGAAGCGGACGGCAAACTGACATCGGTTTCTCAGGCCGATAATCTGATTGGGGCGAGCCGTCTTGTGCTTGATCCAGATGGGCGTTACCTGTTTGTGTCGGGTTTAGGCGATACAGTTGGTGTCACTGGGTTCCGTATTGATGCTGAAGGCAAGTTGACTCAGGTTTCCCAGATTCGTGCTGAAGGCGATGACCTGTACTACATCAATTCACTTGCCCTTTCACCTGATGGCAAAACCCTGTATGCGATTAATGCTGATGGAATTCAGTATACGCTCAATACGATAACAGTGGGGGCCGATGGTGCGCTCACGCTGGTATCGACGGAGCCGTTTGCCGATGATGGAGGCGACTCGGGTGAAGCGTTGGCAAGCAACCTGGTGGTTTCTGCTGATGGTACCGCGCTATTTGTGATCGGGAAGAACATCACTATTTTCTCCCGCGCTGAAGATGGCAGCCTGACGCTGAAACAGACGATTAGCAGCGGCTGGGATAGCTCACTCGGTATCAGTTTCTCGTCGTTGCAAAACATAGAGTTGAGTGCAGATGGCAAGCAACTGTACCTGGTTGGCGGCGATAAGGTTCATGTGCTGAATGTCGGTACGGCTGGCGCAACCTATACCGAAGGCAATGATGCTACGGTGCTGCTGCCATCAGGCCGCCTGTCCGATCCGCAGTTAGATGCGCTAAATAACGGTGTGGGCGACTATAACGGTGCCACCATCACGGTGGGCCGACAGGAAGGTGGGCAACAGGAAGATACCTTTGGCCTAAAGGCGGATAACGGTTTAACGCTTGATGATGACGCTATCCTAAAAGGTGGCGTCGCAATCGCCACGTTTACCCAGGTAGATGGGGAACTGACCGTTAAATTTATCGCAGCGGTAACCCAAGCTGATGCACAGAACGTGTTGCGCCAGATCACCTATCACAACACCAGTCAGGATCCTGAACAGGCGGGCTCGTCGCCAGCATTCACCTTCAGCATGAATGACGGTGACAATAACACCACTAGCATGGATATCACTGTCAATCTCATCGGTGTGAATGATCCGTCAACGTTGACGACGACGGTGCTCAACCCACAGATTCCGAGCAACGGCGAGTTCGTTAAGCTGTTTAAAGATACCGATATCGACACCATTGAGAGTGGGCAGACCATTTGGCAGGTGGTGCTGACATTTGATGCGTCAGGGCCAAATGAGACGATCAGTGTCGATGGCAGCACGATCGTGCTCGAAAAATCCAACGGGACGCCGCGTACCGCCAGCGGTTTACAATATTCCGTTGATGTTAAAGACGGTAAAGCGACGGTTCTCCTGTATGTCGGGAGAGACGCGAGTGGAACCGCTGCGATTATTGACAGCATCGGCTACAACTATCTGGGCAGCAATCCGAGCGGGGAACGCCACGTTACCCTGATGATTAAGGAAAATAATTATAACGGCAGCGCACCGGAAACCAAGCTGGATCAGGCGATTACGCTGACGCTGGTGCCTGCGGCAGAAGCCAATACTGCGCCGGTTATCACGATTCCGGGCACGACGCCGACGTATACCGAACGTGCCGACCCTATCGTGCTGGCACCGGACGCAACGGTGTCCGATGCACAGATGGATAAACTCAACGGTGGCAAGGGCAACTACGACGGCGCGACGCTGAAGATTACGTTGGGCGACGGCAAAACAGCGTTGGATAAGCTGGGCTTCAGTGCCGAAAACGGCCTGACGCTATCCGGCGATACGCTTCAGAAAGACGGCGTCACCATCGGTCAGGTCAGTAATCAGGATGGTGTGCTGACGATTCGCTTCAATGCGAATGCAGGCACGATCCCGACCACGGAAGATGTGCAAAATACGCTGCGCCAGATTACCTACGCCAGCGACAGCCGCACGCCTGCCGCACAGGTTGCGGTGACGGTGATGCTGTCCGATCGCTATCTGGATTCTCAGGTCACAGCCTTGTCGGTGGCAATCACCGCGATCAACGACACGCCTGTCGTGGCAAACGATCCCGTGCTCTCTGCCGATGAACTGCGTCTGGTGAATACATACACCGCAATTAGCGGGCTGGGCACGGTGACGGCTGCCGCCCGCACGACAGACGGGCTGGCGCTGTATGTCAGCGATGATAAAGGCGCGATTGCCTTATTCCAGCGTGATGCGAACAGCGGCGAATTAACCTATGTGCGTACCTTCGCCGCCGCAGAGGGCGTGACCGGAATAAGCCAGCTACAGGTTTCCGCCGAGGGTAACAGCGTGTATGCGCTGCGTGCCGACGGCAACGCGATTGTCTGGTTTAGCCGGGATGCGAACGGTGAGTTGACCCATAAGGCCACGATAGCAAGTGATTATGATATTGATAATGGCAACCTGAATAATATCAAAGGGATTGCGTTGTCTGATGATGGGAAGAATCTTTACCTCATCAATAGCTACAGCGACCAGTTAGCCTATTTCAGCCGGGACACCGCAACAGGGGCGTTAACCTATGTTGAGGCGCTGGGCGGCGATATGAATAATCCGCCTTATCTGTGGGCCCCAACCAGTATTCTTAGCCGCGGTAATCTGTTATTTGTCACCACCGATCCAAGCAATGGTGCGACGGTGATCGTTTATCAGCGTGACGACAGCGGCAAACTGACGCCGTTGGGACATGTCCGCGACTTTACCGACGCGACAGGTAATACCGTACAACTCTCAGGGCTGGAGCAGATAACGGTCAGCGCCGATGGACGTAGCATCTTTGTCGCCAACGCAGGGCAGATTGATGCCTTCTCGCTGGATACCGCTACGGGAACCTTCACGCATCTGGCTCGCGTCGCGGCAGAAGGCACGGTGAGTGATATTGCGCTTTCTGCGGATGCGCGGGTGCTGTACGTCACGCAAAGCGACGGTGCGCTCGCTCGCTATGTGTTGAACGACCAGACGCTGACAAAACTCGATACGCTGAAAAACGCAGGTACGAGCTTCGCTCATCTGCTGCCGGTTGACGGTGGTCTGATTGCGCTTGGCAACGGTGTGTCGGTGCTGGATGAAGTCGCTCGTCTGCCGGTTTATCGCGTCGATGGCCCGGCAATTATCGTTGCACCGTCTATCGTCCTCAGCGATGCGGAACTCGATGCATTGAGCGGCGGTGCGGGAAATTATCAGAATGCTTCAATCACGTTACAGCGTGGTGAAACGGCATCAGCCGGCGATCGCTTCGATTTTACTGCGGGCAACGGTTTCACCTTAGCGAATGGCGTCATTAGCAAAGACGGGCAAGCGGTAGCGACCTTCACGCAGGCGGACGGCAAGCTCACCGTGACCTTCACTGCCACCATTTCCCGTGCAGATGCGACAGTGCTGGCACGCCAGATTAGCTGGGCGACGAGCGCCCCGCTGACGGGAAATACGGCCTCGCTGACGCTGGTGTTCAATGACGGCGCAGCTGATTCTGCGGCGCAGGCGCTCGGCGTTACGCTGTCGAGAGAGGTGAATCTGCCGCCGGTTGGTCATGCTGAGCAGTTCACGCCGCCAACGGCACAGGCGGGCACCCACTGGTCTTATACCTTACCGGGTACGCTATTTACCGACCCTGAAAATAATGCGCTGACGTTTACCGTTGATGGCGCTCAACTGCCAGAAGGTGTGCGCTTTGATAGTGCAACACGGACGTTCAGCGGCACGCCGTCAACGGCGGGAACGTTTAACCTGACGATTACCGCTACGGACAGCGCAGGTAACGCGACGCCGTTGAATGTGGTGCTGACGATCAATGCCGCTTCAACGCCAGTCGACCCTGGCACCCCAACAGAGCCAGTCAATCCTGATAACACTGCAACAGCGGCACCGGTGATTCTGGTGCAGCAGGGCGTGAGCCTGCCTGTTGATTCGAGCGAAAGAGAGCGCGACCAGCCGCTGGGAGCGATTGTCGCCGATTTGTCTCGCCCGGAAGCGCAACCGCTATCAACCAACATCGTCGCCGAACCTGTGCGTCAGCGCGATGCCGACACGGCACGTCAGTCGGATGCCCCTTGGGTGCTCGATCCGGTGATGTCATCGCTGATGCCGACGCTGGAGCAGGTCAACTTCTCTTCGCGCGCTGAAGCGTCTACACGTGATAACGCCGCGCTGCGTCCGGCTGATTCCAACCTGTTCCTGAGCGTGCGCGGTCAGACAACGGCGCTGGAGTCGGCTTTCAGCAGCGTGCAGGGGGCGTTACAGCCGGATGCCTCCGGCGCGCTCGCCTTTAGCCTGCCTCAGCGCATGTTCAGCGTGCGTGAAGGCAATGCCACGCTGACGCTGCAATTGGCGAACGGGCGTCCGCTGCCTGCGTGGGTGCAGTTCGATGCCCGCAACGGCGTGGTGCGTATTACCGATGCCAGCGCGGTGCAGGTTAATCAGATCCAACTGGCGCTGAAAGCACAGGCCACAGACGGTAGCAGCCGGATCGTACCGATTACGCTGCAAACCGGGCAGGGCGATGGCGCAGAGATGGCAACTGACCGTGGTGCGATGCAACTGCCTGTCCACTCTGATGCACTCCCCACAGAAAACCGCGATGCAGAGCGGTTAGCGCCTGCGGGGAAAACCGCCTTTACCGAACAGCTGCGTCAGCATCAGCCTGAACAGGATGCGCTGCTGGCGGCACTCAGTGAACTGAGCAGCCTGCGTACATAGCACACGTAGGCTGAATATTAAGACGAGATTTTATTTACTTAACCACTAACCCTGGCGCTGGCAGGCGGGAGTTTGCCAGATGAAGGGAACAGACAAATAGAAGATGGGGAGAACCCGGGTGAATCAGCACATAGCGCATTTCTGGGATAGCCAGCAACACGACAGTCAGCAGCAGAACGTTCAACATGAGGCTACACCACGCACCGCGGGTTCCCGGGCGTTACGGATCGCGGTAGCCCTTGCCTGTCTGGGGCTGGCTGGCTGTGCCGTCAAACCTGAACCGGTTACGATCGAACAACAGGTTGCACAGGCGCTGAGCGACAGAACACAGATGTTCGCCAATCAGGAGCCGGTGCGCGGCACGATTACGCTGGATGAAGCGATTGCCCGTGCGCTGAAATATAACCTGCAACAGCGGGTCGCGCTGCTGGAACAGGCGATGGAAGATGACCTGTTGGGCGTACAGAATCTGGACATGCTGTTACCGAAACTGACCGCGCGCGCGGGGCTACAAACCCGCGATAATGTGGCCGGTTCGAGCAGCCAGTCGGTCACTACGGGTCGGCAGTCGCTGGAAGCGTCCACCAGTCAGGATCAGACCCAGCGTACCGCCGATCTGACGATGAGCTGGAACGTGCTGGATTTTGGTATCAGCTATTTCAACGCCAAAGTACAGGCGAACAAATCGCTGGCGGCGGAAGAGCGCCGTCGTCGCGTGGTCGCGGATATTACCCGTCAGGTGCGGACGGCCTACTGGGAAGCGGCAACGGCACAGCGCTTGCAGCCGGAAGTGACGACCGCGCTGACGCAGGCGCGTCAGGCGCTGGAATATGCGCGTCAGACCGAACAACAGCGTCTGCTGGCACCGGTTGAGGCACTGCGTTTCCAGAAAAACATGCTGGAGATGGTGCGTCAGTTAGAGATTGTCGACAGCGATCTGGTGGTGGCGAAATCCCGTCTGGCCGCGCTGATGAACCTGCCGCCGTCGAGCAAATACGATGTCGTCGTACCGAGCGAAAGCAGTCTGGTCGCGCCGAAGATGGCCTACTCGCTCGACGATCTGGAAAACTTCTCGATGGTTAAACGCCCGGAAGTGCGCGAAGAGAGCTATCTGGCACGCAATAGCGTACTGGAAACCCGTAAATCACTGCTGCGTCTGCTGCCGGGCGTGTCGTTGTTTGCCGGTATCAACGGCGACAGCAACAGCTATCTGGTCAATCACCAGTGGGCGAACGCGGGCGTTCAGGTCAGCGGCAACCTGCTGAACGTGCTGTCGTGGTCATCGGTGAAACGTGCCGGACAGGCGAATGAAGATCTGGCGGAAGTTCGTCGTCAGGCGCTGCGCATGGCGGTGCTGACGCAGGTGAACGTCGCCTGGCAGGAATATCAGCAGAGTACGCAGATGTTTGGCCGTTATCAGGAACTGGCGCGGATTCAGCGCGGCATCCTCAACCAGACCACGCTCAGCGTACAGCATCGTGCCGAAACGCAAATGGAACAGGTGCGCGTCAGTACGGAAACCATTCTGACGACTCGCGCGCGCGACCGCAGCTTTGCCGATGTGCAGAACGCGCTGGGCGCGGTGTATCAGGCTGCCGGGCTGGATGTACTGCCGGATAACGTGAGCGATGTCAGTTTGGCGGCGCTGAGCAGCTCGATTGCCCGCACCACGGGTAACCTTGAGAAAGGCAGCGTTGCGGTACCACGTCTGTCTCTGGCAACACCGGCTACGCCTGCCACCACGACGGCGCCGACTAAAACAGCATCTACCCTATCCTCTGCGCCTGCGGTGAAGCCAATTGCCTCGTCGACGACGGCATCGTCGGCTAGCGCGGGTAAGCCTTATCGCGTGGTGAACACGGATATGTGGGATAACCTGCAATCTCTACAGGCGGGAGGTTCGCGTTAATGGCTTTTGGCATGATGCGTCCGCTGTTGCTGGTCAGTGCGTTAGGTCTGCCCCTGTTGGGGCAGGCTGCGACGACGGGAGATATTCGCGTACAGCTTAGTGCGCAGCGCTATACCGTGTTATCCAGCGAAATTGCCGGGAAAGTGACGGATATTGCGGTGAAAGAGGGCGAACACTTCAAGCAGGGTGATACGCTGGTGACGTTTGACTGCACCGTGCTGCGCGAAAAGCTGAACTACTCAAACGCCGCAGAGAATGCCGCGCGTAAGAAGCTGGCGATTGCCGATCGGCTGGATAAGCTCAATTCGATCAGCCTGTCGGATGTCGATCAGGCGCGATCGTCGGTGTCGATGGCGCAGGCCGAAAGCGGCGTTAATCGCGCCATGCTGCAACGCTGTGTGATTAAAGCGCCGTTCTCCGGTCGCGTCACGGAAACCAAGGTGAAGCGTTGGGAATCTGTGCCGGAAGGGAAAGAGCTGTTAGCGATTTATGATGACAGCGCGTTCGAGCTGGAAATGATTGTGCCGTCACGCTGGCTGGTGTGGTTAAAGCAGGGCAGCGCCTTTCAGGTCGTGCTGGATGAAACCGGCCTGAGCTATCCGGCGGAAATCAGCCGACTCTCTTCGGCGATCGACCCGGTTAGTCAGTCGGTAAAAGTCTTTGGCCGCATTACCCAGTCTACCGCTGGATTGCTGCCGGGCATGAGCGGCGTGGCGCAAATCGTACCGCCTGATGCCGGTAGCGTGTCACCATGACTGAACGGAATACAACGGTAGTACAAACGGAACAGGACACCCGGCTGGCGCTGCTAGCCGAGCTGTTGCAGCTGCAAAGCCGTGCCAGAGTACGTGAGACGCTGGATGAGCTGGCGTTTTTCATCGTTAACGAGACGCATAATTTAGTGAAGTATCGGCAGGCGCTGCTGTGGGACTGCGATAAACGGCGCTTGCAGGCGGCTTCCGGGCTGGCCTCGCTCGATCACAACGCCCCGTTTTGTACCGAATTTAGCCGCCTGTGCCGCCAGTGGCAGGAAGAAGGACGTCAAACGCAGACGCTGCAATGCCGCGAACTGCCTGCCGATGACCAAATTTTGTGGCAGGAACATCTGCCAGAATTTTTACTCTGGCTGCCGCTGCGTTTACCGCAGGGCGATACGCCGCTGGTGCTGGTGTTAGCACGGGACAGCGCGTGGCTGCCTGCCGAGATTGTGCTGCTGGAAAAACTGGCAGACGCCTACGCTCACGCCTGGTCGAGCCTGTGTAAAGTACGTCGTCGTCCGTCGAAAACGCCACCTGCCAGACGCCGTTTGATCGTTGCTGCGATCGTGGCGCTGGTGCTGATCTTGTTGATCCCGGTTCGCCAGTCGGTGCTGGCTCCGGCGGAGATCGTCGCGCATCGTCCGGTGATGGTGCGCGCCCCTGTGGCAGGCGTTGTGGATGACATACTGGTTCGCCCTAATCAGACTGTCAGTGCTAATCAGCCGCTGGTGCGACTGGACGTACGCGAACTGGAAAACCGGCTGGAATCGGCCCGACAGGCTTTTGCTACCGCCGATGCTCAGTATCGTCAGGCACAGCAGCAGGCGCTGTTCGATGCTAACAGCAAAGCCAGTTTGGCCGTGCTGCAAAGCCGCCGCGAACAGGCACAGAGCGAGATGGATTTTCTGCAACGTCAGCAGGAACGCATGCAGCTCGCTTCCCCGCGTGACGGCGTGGCGATTTTTGACGATAGCAGCGACTGGATTGGGCGCTCGGTGGCGGTGGGAGAACGCATCATGATGATTGCCGATCCACATGATGTTGAGCTGGAGATCCAGTTGCCTGCGGCGGATGCGATTGCGCTGGAAAATGGTGCGGACGTGCGTCTGTTCCTCAATGTTGCACCGAATTCGGCACAGGACGCGCGGCTTGAGCAGATTGGCTACCGCGCCGCGCCAACGCCGGATAATGTGATGGCCTATCGGCTGCGGGCGCGCTTTACGCAGGATGACCCGCAGCTACGCGTGGGCCTGAAGGGGACCGCCAAGCTGTACGGGAAACGCACGGTATTGTTCGTTTACCTGCTGCGTAAACCGCTGGCATCTCTGCGCGTCTGGCTGGGCGTCTAACGATGGCCGGAGGTGCAACGCCAGCCGCTGGGCTTAGCCCGCTGCGCGATGAACTGATCCTGCACGCCGGGCCGGCTAACCGCGACGGGTCGCCCAGTTGGACGCTGGAAGATCCGCTGCGTGGTCTCTATTTTCGTATCGGCTGGGCAGAAATGGCGATGCTATCGCGCTGGTCGATGGGGAACGCGGCGCAGATCGTGTCCGACGTTAACCAGACTTCTGCGCTGACGCTCGATGACAGCGATGTGCAGTACTTCAATCGCTTCTTGCAGGCTAACAGCCTGACGCGCGTTTCCGGCGATGAGGCGCTGGCGCAGTTTTCTCGTCAGGTGGAACAGTCACGCGTTTCGATTTGGCGCAAACTGCTGAAGAACTACCTGTTTTTTCGCATCCCCTTATGGCACCCCGATCGCTTTCTGGGCGCAACGCTGCCGTGGGTCGAACCATTTTTCAGCCGGACTTTCCTCAAACTGACGCTGCTGGTGGCCGTGCTGGGGCTCTTCCTCGCCGGACGCCAGTGGGAAACGTTCAAGCATACGTTTCTGCACTTCTTCACGCTGGAAGGCGCAGCGTTGGCGGGGCTGACGCTGTGCTTTACCAAGATTCTGCATGAGTTCGGTCACGCCTACACCTGCAAGCGCTTTGGTGCGCGGGTTGCCACGATGGGCGTCGCATTTCTGGTGATGATGCCGGTGTTGTACACCGATACGTCCGGCTCGTGGAAGCTCACCCGCCGCCGGCAGCGGATGGCGATTGGCGCAGCGGGCATGATGACCGAGCTGGTGCTGGCGGCGTGGGCGACGCTGGCATGGAGCTTCTTGCCGGACGGCATGCTGCGCAGCGCCGCGTTTATGCTGGCGACGACAACCTGGATTATGACGCTGGCGATTAATCTCAGCCCACTGATGCGCTTCGACGGCTATTTCCTGCTGTCCGATGGATTGCAGATGCCGAATCTGCAAAACCGTTGCTTCGCTATCGGCCGCTGGCAGATGCGGGAATGGCTGTTCGGCTTAGGTGATGCGCCGCCGGAGCACTTTCCACGCTGGCTACAGCGCACGCTGGTGGGCTATGCCTTCGCGGTGTGGATATACCGTTTCTTCCTGTTTACCGGTATCGCGATTCTGGTTTACCACATGACGTTCAAACTACTGGGGATGCTGCTTTTCGCGATTGAAATCGGCTACTTCGTGGTGATGCCGGTGGTAAATGAAGTGCGCGAATGGAGTAAACGCCGTAAGGATTATCGTATGAACCGTAATATGACGACAACGCTGGTTGTGAGCGCCGTGGTTCTGCTCTTGCTGATGATTCCCTGGCAGCGCGGCGTGTACGCCCCGGCGCTGCTGCGAGCGGAACAGCAAAGCAGCCTGTATATGCCCGTGCCCGCGATGATTCAGCGCATTGACGTGAAGGTCGGTCAGCCTGTACAAGCGGGACAAACGCTGTTTACGCTGTCGTCTGACGCGCTGGCGCACGAACAGAAACAGCTAGAGCGACAAATTGCCACGCTGAACTGGCAAAGCACCTTTCAGGTATTCAACAAGGAAGCGGCTGGCGATCACCAGCGGGTAAAGCAGGAGCACGAAGCCGCGCTGCAAAAGTTACAGGTCTTGCAGCGTCAGTCTGAACAACTGACGGTGCGTGCGCCGATAGACGGTGTGGTGGCTGACATGACAACGCCGCTGGAAACCGGTGAGTGGCTGGGGCAGGGTGAATGGCTGGCGGTTGTCACCAAGCCAACCGGCGGGCTGGTGGAAGCGTTCGTATCGGAAAAAGACTGGCAGCGGCTTCGCACGGGTGCAAAGGGGACGTTTTATTTACAGGATGTGAGCCGTTCGTCGCTGCCGCTCACCATTGTGGAGATTGCCAGCACGGCAACCCGCGATCTGAACGCCGCACCGGAACTGGCATCGATTTATGGCGGCGATATTGCCACGCTGAGCGATGCACAACGCAAGCTGCATCCCGAACAGGCCGTTTATCGCGTGTTGCTCAGTTTACCTGACGATTATCGTGCTCAGCCGCAGGTGCTGCGCGGCACGGTGGTGATGGACGGTGAGGCGCAAAGCCTTTTGATTCGCGGCTGGAAAGTGGTGTCCGCCGTACTGATTCGCGAACTGTCATTCTGATCAGTTTTGATTTCTGCGATGTCGATCCTGACTTTCTTCCCGCTATTGCCAGATTCTTGTTTGTGCTGGCAGTGGCGTGAAGGAGGGCGCTTATCCCTTCGATTATTTTGTTACTCATATCTCTATCCTATCTATTTAAAATGGCAGAAATTTTTAATTTCAGCGACAAGGTTTGGTGCCATACCGAGATACACGGGGCTACCACGGCGCGAGGTGTCCCTGCGGGAACCTCATCACCGTGTTTCCCCTAATATCTGACATTTGCCGTGGCTTGAACCATCGCGATGAACGTTTCTGTCTAAACAGTGGAACACAAGAGGGCTGACTGTGAAGCGATCTGTCTTGTTGTTGGTGGGTGCCATGCTGGCACCCTATAGCTATAGCGCGCAGGATAATGCGGTGTCGTTATCCGTTTCTGGTTTGAATACCGTGCTGGATAACGGCTTGCTGAAGGTCGCGTTTGGGGACGATGGCAGCGCGGTGAGCATGGTGACGGGAGGAAAAAATATCGTCACCAACCTGTCCGGCGCGGTGCGCGATCCGAGTAAAACACGTAGCGCCTACCTCGATTACTATACTAACGATGCGCATGCTAAAGGTGTCAAAGATTTTGTCCCCGAGCGGGTAGAGGTGCTGCGTAACGATCGTGAGATGGCGCATGTCGCCTATATCGACGACCGGGACGGGCTGTTACGGCTTGAATATCACCTGATTATGCGTCGCGGTGTTAGCGGGCTTTATAGCTATGTGGTAGCCGAGAATAGCGGAACTCAGGACGTTAAAGTCAGTGAACTGCGTAATGTCTATCGCTTCGATCCCGCCCGGTTAGATCATCTCTACAATGGCGATCGTCAGGGTAAACCGCTGCTCTACAGCCAGCTTGAAGCGTCGCCGAAGGTGCAGGATGAAACCTGGCGATTACCGGATGGCAGCATTTATTCCAAATATGATTTCGCCGGTTACATGCGTGCCGCGCCTTTCTGGGGGGTTTTCGGTAATGGCGTTGGGGCGTGGTTGATTCACGGCAATCGGGAGTATTTCTCCGGCGATGCGCTCAAGCAGGATCTGCTGGTGCATCAGGATGCGATCATCCTGAACTACATGACGGGTTCGCACTTCGGCACGCCGGATATGGTCGCCCCACCGGGCTGGAAAAAATTCTACGGTCCGTGGCTGCTGTATATCAATCAGGGCGACACCGGACACACGCTGGCGGATGCTCAGCGTCAGGCGCTGACGGAAACCGTCAGTTGGCCGTACCAATGGGTGGGCGATTCCCGCTATGCGCGCGAGCGCACGCAGGTGAGTGGACGCGTTGCCAGCCAGCAGCCGGTGACCGTCGTGCTTTCGTCATCGCTGGATGAACCGTTTGATGTGCAAACCCGCGGCTATTCGTATCAGGCAACCACCGATGCTCAGGGGAATTTTGCGATTCCCCATGTCCGTCCGGGCAATTACCATCTGGCGGTATACGCCAACAGCGGTACACAGCCGGGAATATTGGCAGAACAAACGCTGTCCGTTTCCGGTAATAAGCAAGCGCTGCCTATGATTGCCCTGCCTAAGGCCGAGCCTGTTGTGTGGGCGATTGGACAAGCCAATCGGCAGGCGAGCGAATTCCGCTTTGGCAATGAGGCACGTAATACCCGTTGGCAGCAGGAGATTCCGGCAAACCTGACGTTCGATATTAGCCGCAGCGACTATCAGCGTGACTGGTATTACGCGCAAACCAAACCGGGAAAATGGGATATCCGTTTTGCCCTGCAACCTGAGAAGAAAACCTATTTTCTGAACATCGCGTTGGCGGCCGCGAGCAACAGCGGCATGAGTGAACCGACCATGCCACAGTTGGCGGTAGCGGTGAACGGCACCACGTTGGAAACGCTGACTTACGCAAATGACAAAACCATTTATCGCGGTGCGCTACAGAGCGGTCGTTATCACATCGCCCGTATCCCTGTGTCATCCCGCTTTCTGAAAAATGGCAACAACACAATTACGCTGCAACTAAAAGGCGGCAGCGTGATGTATGACGTGGTGACCTTAAGCGAGGAATAAATTCCGTGGTAACAAGGTGAAGCGCGGGGTTCCGCAGAATCGTGGGCAGGGATAGCCCACGATAAAAAACTATTTCTGCTCGCTGCGGAGCAACTGCGTCATCTCTTCATCGGACAGTTGGGTAACGCGCTGAATTAGCTCCTGCTCCATCTTGTTTTGCAACAACTGACGGGCGATCTTCAATGCGCTAGATTTCATCCCTTCTTGCATCCCCTGCTCAAATCCCCTTTGGTGTAATTGTTGTGCAATGGTCATTGTGTCCTCCTTATGCGTTGACAGGGGCTCAGCCACTGAATCAATGAACCTGTCTATGTCAGACGTGTTGCCCACTGTCGCGACGTACAGTAATAATGCGTGCCGCAGTGGCAAAGACAGATTCCAGTGTTCAAATAATAGCCCGATGTCGTGCGCCAATTCCAGCATATCCCGTGTTCTGATGTGTTTCTGCACGAGTTCCAGCAGTGCGGCACGGCGGTGCGTTTTGATCTCTTCATCTGGAATAACGGTCAGGTCTATCAGCGGAAAGGCATGATGGTAAACCTGTGCTGCAAGCGGTGGATCGGTGAAATGATCCAGCCACTGCATACTATACGGATAAGGACTACGCTTGCCGTGATAGAACAGGAGTGGAATAACCACGGGTAACGACTGATGACCCTGTGATAAATGCTGCTGCATTGCATCAAGGCAATAGCGCAATAACCGGAAAGCCATGAGCTTGTCGGGGCGACTTTGATGCTCTATGACGCAATAGATATACCCAGAACCAGAGCGAGTTTGCAGTGAGTACAACATGTCTGAAAGACGTGAGCGTAATGTGTTTTCGATAAACGATGCAGACTCCAACTGCAATGTACTGAAATCGCACTGTTGCTGAATAGCGGGTGGTAAATGGGCGGCAAGAAAATCTCTGGCGATATCAATATCACTCAAAAACTGTTTGAAGATGGCGTCGTGAGGTTGCATCGCATCCTTTCCCTGTGATGTTTATGCAAACACCCTAGCGGAACGTTCAGAGAAGAACAGAAGGCCGATAACTATCGTGAAGCCGCCCCGCAAAAATCTTTCAATAGCGCGAAGCGTTGGATGTCAGAGAAGAGCTGGCCCGCATTTCGCGGGCCAGAGAGAGGAAGGTTAGTGGGAACTGCCTTTTGATGCGCCGACGCCGGTTTGTGAGCGGACAAACTGTGCATGGAAGCGGGCGCGTTCCTGCTGTCCGGCTTCGGAACGATCGGTGATGGAGAAGAACCAGATACCGATAAACGCCACCAGCATGGAGAACAGCGCTGGGTAGTCGTAAGGGTAGATAGGCGTAGCGTGACCGAGGATTTTCACCCAGATCGTCGGCCCCAATATCATCAAAATGACGGCGGTCAACAGTCCCGCCCAGCCACCGATCATCGCGCCGCGCGTGGTTAGCTTCGACCAATACATGGAGATGATAATAATCGGGAAGTTACAGCTCGCAGCGATGGAGAATGCTAAGCCGACCATGAAGGCGATGTTCTGTTTCTCAAACAGGATACCGAGCGAAATCGCCACCACACCCAGCACCAACACGGTGATTTTTGAGACTTTCAACTCCTCACGCTCTGTCGCTTTCCCTTTCTTGATCACGTTAGAGTAGAGATCGTGGGACACGGCAGAGGCACCCGCCAGCGTCAGACCTGCGACTACGGCCAAAATAGTGGCAAAGGCCACGGCGGAAATAAAGCCGAGGAAGAAGTCACCGCCGACCGCATCGGCCAGATGCACTGCCGCCATATTATTTCCACCGATAAGCGCACCCGTTGCGTCCTTAAACGCAGGATTCGCGCTGACCAGCAGGATGGCACCAAAACCGATGATGAAGGTCAGGAAGTAGAAATAACCCATGAACCCCGTGGCGTAGAACACGCTCTTTCGTGCTTCTTTCGCATCGCTGACGGTGAAGAAACGCATCAGGATATGCGGAAGACCGGCTGTACCGAACATCAGACCTAAGCCAAGGGACAACGCAGATATCGGGTCGGAAACTAGTCCGCCGGGACTCATGATCGACGCGCCTTTGGGGTGCACCGCTATCGCCTGTTTGAACAGCGCGTCAAAGCTGAACCCGACGGATTTCATAACCATGATGGCCATGAAGGTGGCACCGAAGAGCAGCAGGACGGCTTTAATAATCTGTACCCATGTGGTGGCGAGCATACCGCCAAACATCACATACATCACCATCAGGATACCGACCAGCACCACGGCAATGTGGTAATTGAGGCCGAACAGCAGTTCGATGAGTTTCCCCGCACCCACCATCTGTGCGATGAGGTACAGCGCCACCACCACCAGCGAACCACAAGCGGAGAGGCTGCGGATCGGGCGCTGTTGCAAACGATAGGATGCGACGTCAGCAAAGGTATAACGCCCGAGGTTGCGCAGTCGCTCTGCGATCAAAAACAGAATAATGGGCCAACCGACCAAAAAGCCGAGTGAGTAAATCAGACCGTCGTAGCCGGAGGTATAGACTAACGCAGAAATACCGAGGAAAGACGCGGCAGACATGTAGTCACCGGCAATCGCCAGCCCGTTCTGGAAACCAGTAATGTTACCGCCTGCCGTGTAATAATCGCTACGTGAACGAGTTCTCTTCGACGCCCAGTAGGTGATATACAGCGTACCGCTGACGAATAACAGAAACATCACGATAGCCTGAATATTCAACGGCTGGCGCTGGACATCCCCCGTGAGGGCATCTGCCGCCCATGCAAATACAGGCAGCGCCAAAAGCCCGAACAGCATCATAAAGCGTATTTTCATTGCTTTACCTCATCCAGTAACTGCTTGGTCAGACGATCAAATTCACCGTTAGCGCGATACACATAGACGCCGGTCAGAATGAAGGAGATTGCGATCAATCCCACACCAATCGGAATACCGCGGGTAATGCTGGATCCTGGGCTAATTGGTGTTCCCAGCCAGCCTGGCGCAAAGGCGATCAGCAGAATAAAGCCGACATAAAGCACCAGCATGATGAGTGAAAGAAAAGCGGCAAAACGCTGTCGCTTGTTGACCAGTTCTCTGAATAAGGGGTTACTTTCAATCCGTTGATAAATGGCATCATTCATCGTAAGTCTCCAGTAATTTGTAGGGTTGAGTGCTACCGCGACCTTCACCATCTGATTTATCGCCACCCACATTCCCGCAAGCCACATCATGGCTTACGGGAATGAAGAGAGTGGCGGGTCAGAGGGTTATTGAGAGGCGGTACTCATAGCCTGCTTTTCTTCGAGCAGTTTTTCGACGACGCCAGGATCGGCCAGCGTTGAGGTATCCCCCAGATTGCTGGTGTCACCGGCGGCGATTTTACGCAAAATACGACGCATAATTTTGCCGGAGCGTGTTTTGGGTAATGAATCCGTCCAGTGTAGGATGTCCGGTGTAGCAATCGGACCGATTTCCTTGCGTACCCAATTGCGAACCTCCGTATACAGCTCGCTGGATGGCTCTTCGCCGTGGTTCAGCGTGATGTAGGCATAGATGGCCTGGCCTTTCATATGGTGCGGAATGCCGACCACGGCGGCCTCGGCAATCTTGGGATGGGCAACGAGCGCCGATTCGATTTCCGCCGTCCCCAGACGGTGCCCAGAAACGTTCAGCACGTCGTCAACGCGACCCGTGATCCAGTAATAGCCATCTTCGTCACGGCGCGCGCCGTCGCCGCTGAAGTACATGCCTTTGAAGGTGGAAAAATAAGTTTGTTCGAAACGATCGTGATCGCCAAACAGGGTTCTTGCCTGACCCGGCCAGGAATCCACGATGACCAGATTGCCTTCCGCGGTGCCTTCCTGTGGGTTGCCGAGGTTATCGACAAGTGCAGGTTGTACGCCGAAGAATGGGCGTGTCGCGGAGCCGGCTTTCGGCTCAATCGCGCCCGGCAGGGGAGTGATCATGAAGCCGCCCGTCTCTGTCTGCCACCAGGTATCGACGATAGGGCATTTGCCATTGCCGATTTTGTTGAAATACCATTCCCAGGCTTCTGGGTTGATCGGCTCACCGACGGAACCCATGATCCGAAGGGATTCACGCGATGTGCCCTCGATCGCTTTATCACCTTCAGCCATCAGTGCGCGGATCGCGGTGGGAGCGGTATAGAGGATGTTGACCTTATGTTTATCGACCACTTGCGCCATGCGGCTGGCGTCCGGCCACGTTGGCACCCCTTCGAACATCAGCGTAATCGCACCGCATGCCAGTGGGCCATAAAGCAGGTAACTGTGCCCCGTGACCCAGCCAACGTCCGCCGTACACCAGTAAATGTCGCCGGGATGATAGTCGAAGACATACTTGAAGGTCAGCGCAGCATAAACCAGATAGCCGCCAGTGGTGTGCAACACACCTTTGGGTTTACCGGTCGAGCCTGACGTATAAAGAATAAAGAGCGGATCTTCCGCGTTCATCTCTTCTGGCGGACAATGATCGTCTGCTTTTTCAACCAGATCGTGCCACCACAGGTCGCGCCCGTCCTGCCATTCACCGATCTTACCCGTACGGCGGAAAACGATAACGCTGGAAATGGTGGTGACGTTAGGGTTCTTTAACGCCTCATCAATATTTTTCTTCAGCGGAATCACTCGTCCGGCGCGTACGCCTTCATCGGCTGTAATGATCAGTTTGGCGCTGGAGTCGATGATGCGTCCGGAAATCGCTTCGGGAGAGAAGCCCCCGAAGATCACCGAATGGATCGCCCCGACTCTGGCGCAGGCCAGCATTGCCACCGCCGCTTCCGGCACCATTGGCATATAAATAGCAACAACATCGCCTTTTTTGACACCCTGCGACTTCAGCACATTGGCGAAGCGGCATACGGACTGATGCAGTTCACGGTAGGTGACTTTTTTACTTTCTGTCGCGTCATCACCTTCCCAGATGATGGCGGTTTGATCGCCACGCTCGGCCAGATGGCGATCCAGACAGTTTGCTGCCACATTGAGTGTACCGTCTTCAAACCAGCGGATACTGATGTGGCCGGGGTCAAATGAGGTGTTCTTGATCGTTTTGTAGGGTTTGATCCAATCGACGATCTTTCCTTGCTCGCCCCAAAAGGCGTCGGGGTCGTCAACGGACAGCTGATACATATTTTTGTATTGTTGGGCATTTATCAGGGCATTTTCCGCAATTGAAGCGGGAATAGCGTGTTTATTATGTTGTGTCATAGCGCTTCTCCTTAAACATGTTAATGCTATGTCAAATAATCGTTAATTGTAGTTAACCTGTTATCTTTGTTTCTTTTTTGCGCGATTGATCACGCAATGCAGGAAAAGCAGTGAGGCGTTACTTAAAAGATAGTCTTTTGGTGCAGAAAGCAGGCAGTTTTTTTCGCGTTAGCCAAAACGCGACAAGTGATGTGTGTCACAATATGACAGCCAGCAAAATTATCGCTGCTATTATAATGCAATAAACGATCAATTCATTGTTTTCAATAGATTATATCTATTGTTATCAAGTTTTTGATCGCCCTTTACGATCAAAAGGCATAAAGATCCCGCTTATTCAGCCGATAGTAAAAATCCTGTTCAGAGTATATTCCTACATGGGCCAGCTATTTAGCGCGTTCATCAGTGGTTTACGTGTTGAAATTTTGTTCCAGTTGTTAATTATATGTAGACTATTAATGAAATAGGCTTATCTGATTATCCACGGACAGATAAGTGTGAATAATCTACACTTTAGGTGGGTTGCACAGCACAGATGTGGAACCTCTCTAAAAGGCGTAAAGATGCCGTGTGCTAGCCGCTGAAAAAGAAAAATGAAGTGTTATTTTTTGTGTCTGATTCAGAAATATCCGGTTTCCAAAAATAAATAACATAGATATACCCAACATCACTGACGCTGAGTAAGGCGGCAGCTGTTTGAGCCCCGGTAGCCTGAGAACGTGTAAACGGTTCCGGTTAGCGAAATTCACTATTTTCATTAAGTGATTTTCTGGGGTGGGGAAGAACACTATTAGTCCGGAAACCTTTTAAATTCCGGTAGGTTGATTGCTTATCAATGGTGCGCCGTGGTGTCACGGCGCGCTGTGAGATATCTTTTTACATAGCATGATGCAGAGGAAACAATGAGTCTGATATTTGGCCGGAATGAGATTTTAGGCATGCTTTCTCAACCAGTTCAGAATGATAGACGTGCAGTGGCGGTGATTGACGAGAAATGTAAGGTCGTCTGTGCGAATTCCGCCTTCAACGCTCATTTTGGATTGCGTGCTGAAATGAATACGCCCGTCTCAATTGATGATGTACTACCCATCAACGTGAAGTTTGCCTATCACGATTTTATGACGAATTCCAACATGTTGAGTACGCGCGTGGTCTCGGATTTGTTGTCTGATGGCTTTACCAAAAAGCAGCTCAGTACGCTGTCTTTTTCGAAGCTGAACGTTGAAAATCGGGTGCTTTCTCTGCTGATCCTAAACCAGGATGCGGTTGAGCCTTCGACGAACTTAGCGTCATAAGCTTGAATAATCGGAGATTATCTGGCCGGAAGACTAGAGATGTGTATTTTCCAGTGGAAAATAACGACAAAAGAAAAATTATTATTAGTAACGCTGCTGCGGCTGAGTTAGCATCGTTTGCTCAACAAGTAATCGATTTCTCTAATAGTCGCTGACGGCCAGTAGAACGATAACGTCGCACTAGTTTTTTGTGAATGAAGAATGAAGGGCATGCTTTATTAACGACGACGATGTTAAAATTAAGAAAAATAGAGAGTTAACTATTTTATTGCATATAATATGCTTCTTTAAAATAAACAGCGAAACGTTTCGATATCATCCAGCTTTTCCTCTTGTCTATTCACCATTCCTTTCTATCTGTTCATACATTATTCCCTTAGAAATTATGTGTTATTAAACGCTGGCAATAAGCTCTGTAAATTTTCTTTATTTTTAGCGTGTTGAATCCGAAAGGCTGACAAATGAATAAGTAGACTATCGTCTAATTATTGATGCAGCTTAGCTGATATAGCGCTTATCGCCGATAGCACGTTTTCATAAAAATCGACGTCAGTTTTTTATTAATCACCGTATCGGTTTACCAATAGCGGCAACGTATTTTCCCTAATATTTCTGATTGATAACGGATTACTTTAATTATTTTTCGATTTCTGGTTCCCCTTTTTACTCCCTCAATTGGCATGGCTTCTGAAAACATGCATTTCTTATGCGATAGGGGATAAATAATGGTTAAATTCCGTACCCACCTATTGGCGCGTACTTTACGTGCCGGGGTACTTGGGGCATCGTTTGCCTCAGTGCTGCCAATGGCGGCGGCCTATGCTGCGTCTGCGGCACCTGTCCAGCAATATACGGTGTCGTCGGGCCCGCTCAATCAGGTGCTCAATCAATTTGCTCAGCAGGCTGGCGTATTATTGTCTTACGATCCGGCTGTCGTGGCGGGTAAGCGCGGTGCGGGGTTGCAGGGGTACTACAGCGTTGAGCAGGGCTTCCAGCAGATCCTCAGCAATAGCGGCCTAAGCGCACAGTACAGTACCGATGGCAGCGTGACGCTAGTGCAGCGCACGGCGAGTGATCCCGTTCCCGTTTCTGCACCTGTTACCGCTAAAAACGATCGGATCGTCGTTACTGCTCCACCGAATACGGCAATGAAGCTGGATGTGCCGATTTCAGAGACGCCACGTGCGGTTGCGGTTGTGACGGAGAAGCAGCTCGAAGAGCGCGGTGCGCAAAAGATCGATCAGGCGCTGCGCTATAGCAGCGGTATTCTCGCGACGCCATACGGGCCGGACAATAAAGCCGAATGGGTGACGATTCGTGGATTTAGCGATCAGTCACGATTCCAGAATGGTCTGGCGACGCTGAATGAAGATGGGTTCTACGGTCAGCAGATTGAGCCGTTCGGCGTCGAGCGTATCGAAGTTCTGAAAGGCCCTGCCTCCGTTTTGTACGGGCAAAATCCGCCGGGCGGTCTGGTTAACGTCATCACCAAACGACCAACGCGTTTACCGCAGGGGAAAGTTGAGCTGGAGTATGGTTCTAACGATTATCGCCATCTGGCTGTCGATAGCGCAGGTCCGTTAAATGATGACGGCTCGGTGCTATATCGGGTTGTTGCGCTAGCGCGTGATACCTCGGGTGAGATGGATTTCTCGAAGAGTAAGCGCCTTTATCTGGCACCGAGCGTCACATTCCTCGGAGAAGACACGGAATTGACCGTGTTAGCCAGCTACATGGATACGAAATCCGACACGACCAACGGCTTTAAGCTGCCGTACGGGACATTACATGGCACGCCGTTTGGCAAAGTCGGCTATAAAACGTCGCTGGGCGAACCGGGGATGAACCGGCACGATACCCGGCAGTTCACTCTGGGCTATGAACTTACGCATCATTTCAATGATACCTGGACGTTCCACCAGAATGTGAACTATTCCTATCTGAATTTGGATCTGCGCAATGCTTATGCGCTGGGCATGTATACCGATCCGGTAACGAATGTTGTGAGCGATCGATTAGCCAATCGTGGGTTGACCTACCGTGACGGTTTTGCACAAAACTGGGCTACCGATAACCGTCTCGTTGGCGAATGGCAGTGGGAAGATATTGAAAATACTCTGCTGCTTGGGTTCGACTACCGCCGTGCCAATACGCAAAGCCGTGATGGGAATCTGTACTCCTTTGGCCAACCTATCGATATTTTTAACCCGGTTTACGGCAACTACACGTCACCAGATAGCCAACTGTTCGCTCACCGCTCTGGACGCCATCAGACCGGGTATTATGTCCAGAACCAGATTAAGTATGACGAGCGTCTGATCTTCCTGCTGGGTGGACGTTACGACGTGGCGAAGTCTCGCGACCGTAATTTTTCATCAGGCGCGGATACTCGGACCGACGATACCAAATTTACCAAGACTGCTGGGGTAATGTACCTGTTTGATAACGGTATTTCCCCTTACGTCAGCTACTCGGAATCGTTCCTGCCGGTGTCGGGTCGCGATGGTTACCAACGTCCTTATGTACCGGAAGAAGGCCACCAGACGGAAGTTGGCGTGAAATATACGCCAGAAGGCTTTAACGGTTATGCGTCTGCTGCCCTGTTTAATCTGGAACAGAAAAACGTTAAAACGACGGATCCTAAAAACCCTAATCTGACTATTCAGGCGGGTGAAGCGCGTTCACGCGGCCTTGAATTGGAATTCAGTGGTGAGGTTTACACCGGTCTGACGCTGACGGCAAACTACACGTACAACGAAGTGGAGACGACCAAATCCGGTTCTGTCGGTGAAGTGGGTAAACGCCTACCGGGCCTGCCTGAACAGATCGTGTCTGGCTGGGCGACTTATGCCTTTAACGGCAAGCTGGAAGGATTAAGTATTGGCAGCGGTGTGCGCTATGTGGGCAGCTCTTACGGTGACATCGCCAATTCAGCGGACATGAAGGTTCCGGCTTATACGCTGTGGGATGCGATGATCGCCTATGATTTCAGCAAAGACTGGCGCTTGCAGGTTAATGCAACCAACCTGACAAACCGTGAGTATGTCAGCGCCTGTAACTATTGGTGCTACTACGGTGAAGGCCGGAACGTTAGCGCGAATGTCAGCTATCGCTGGTAATCCTCCTTCTCGACTCTCACTAAAAAAGCCCTCGGGCTCCAGACTGTTGACAAACCTATTTTCTGAACGAAAACGGGAGTAACGGAATAGAAGAGTAAAGCGTTTGCGCCATGGATGGCGCAATCCGAGCGTACATGGATGTATTTATAGCGTCTTTACGATCTATCCGTTACTACCGCTCAACAGACTTTGTCAGCAACCTCAAGCCCTCGGGCTTCTTTCTTTTTGCATGTACGACATGTAGCCCCTCCTTTTTCGCGTAATCAGCATGATAACCGCGAATAGTCGTTGACTTTGCTGTTAATGATAATGAAAATCATTTCATTGCTGTCACATTGAGCGAATACCGTGAAGAGTCCCGCCGCTGTCTGCCCCAATCAGCCTGAAACCTTAACCGTTCAGCAGATTTATCATGACCATCATGCCTGGTTACAGGCGTGGCTGCGTCGGCGTTTGGGGTGTTCTCAGCAGGCTGCGGATCTGGCTCAGGATACGTTTCTACGTTTGATCTGCCTGCATCAGGCCGATCGCATTCGTGAACCGCGTGCCTGGCTAACGACGGTTGCCCACGGGCTGGTGGTCAATCACTGGCGACGTAAAGACATCGAGAATGCCTATCTTCAGGTGCTGGCAGAGCAGGAGTTTACTTTTTCTCCCTCGCTGGAACAGCAGGCTATGGTGGTTGATGCGCTGATGGCCATCGACCAAATGCTGGCGACGCTGCCGGGCAAAGTGCGTCAGGCATTCTTGCTCGTGCATCTTGATGGCTTGACCTATCGGCAGGTTGCTGAACAATTAGCCGTTTCCGAGCGGATGGTGAAAAAATATATGGCACAGGCAATGCTGAATTGTCTATTGTGTCAGGACTTATGATTTCCTCTATTACTTCTTCTATTCCGAAAGATGTTCTTCATGCCGCCTCTGAGTGGTATGCCACGCTGTATGACGAAGACTGCTCCGAACACGAGCGTCAGGCATGGCAGCGATGGTTACATCAGGATGACACCCATCGACTTGCCTGGCAGCAGGTTGAACAGATTCACGCCCGCTTCCATGCGGTAGACAGCCAATTAGCTTCTTCGGTGCTGAGCAAGCGGGGTGGAGAACGTCGGCGCATGCTCAAACTGTTGGCGATTGCCAGCCTTACCGGAGGCGTGGGCTTTAGCCTGCCGTGGGAAAGCTATGCGGCGGATTACCACACGGGAACGGGCGAAACGCGTGAGCTCAACATCGAAACGGGGATGACCGTCTGGCTCAATACGGATTCGGCATTGAATCAGCAGGGCAACCCTGCGTTGTCTCAGCCGCTGACGTTTCAATTGCTCAAAGGTGAATTGATGTTGGACAACCGAACGGCTCACGCAGCCCGGTTGACCACGCCCCACGGCGATCTCACTGCTTCTGCGCATTCCTGCCAATTAGCGCTGCGCTATACGTCCGCCCACAGCGTCCTCTCCGTTTTTAGCGGTGAGGTCTTGCTACAAACGGCGGTACCCGCTGCGCAGCGCGTGACGGCAGGGCAGCAGGTTATCTTTACCCATGACAGGAGCAGTGAACCCGCGCCCGTTGAGAATTTCCGCCAGAGCTGGCGCAAAGGGCAACTGGTCGCGGATAACATGCCGTTAGGACAGCTTGTTAATGAAATTGCCCGCTATCACCACGGTTATTTTCATGTTGATTCTGCGGTGACGATGCTACGGATTTCGGGCGTTTTTCCGCTACATGAAACCGATCGCCTGCTTGACGCCGTTGCGCGGACGCTGCCAGTGAAGGTGACCCGGCGTTTTTCCTGGTGGGTGGATATCCGTCCGAGCTAAAACACGGCGGGTATTTCGTTGGTAAAACACCAAAAATATCCCTCGTTTGTTATCACTCGCAGAGTAGACGTCAATCTGGCGCATATATATCAATCTGTTGGTACTGAAAAAGGCGTAACATACTCCACAAAGAGTACCCTCGGTGTTGCCTCTTCATACGGGATGTCATCATGCAGTTACTGAATCTGAAACAAGCTCGCCTGTTGAGCTTTTTCTTTATTATGGGTGGCCTGCTTATCTTGCTGCCTTTACGCCTGCTGGCCTGCTTTATCGCCGGTTTTTTGGTGTATGAAATTGTGAATTTACTGACGCCCTATTTTCAACGGGTCATCAGCGGTAAGCGCGCCCGCTGGATTGTGGTCGCGGTGATCAGCACGTTGGTCGTCAGCCTGTTGAGCCTGTTGTTTGGCAGCCTGGTCGGGCTGTTGATGCAGGAAATGAAGGATACAGCGGCCTTCAATGTGCGCATTGGCTATATCCTCAATGATATTCAGCAGCAGATCGTCCATTACTTACCGGGGTATCTGCCAGTCAGTATTGAAGAGCTCCAGCACGAGCTGCTGCAATGGGTTCAGGCGCATATTGTGATGTTGCAGAATATGGGGAAAAGTTTTCTACATGGCTTTGTGACGATGCTGATTGGTATGGTGCTTGGCGCGATTGTCTCGCTTTATAACGTCGATAAAGATACGGAAAAACCGTTACTCAAAGCGGAGTTACTCCGTCGGGTTTCGCTGCTGTCGGCCTCGTTCCGCAACATCGTTTTCGCTCAGGTGAAAATCTCTGCGGTTAACACGGTGCTGTCTGCCATTTTCATTCTTGGCGCTCTGCCGCTGTGTGGCGTCCATCTGCCGTTTGCCAAAACGCTGGTGGTGCTTACCTTCGTTTTCGGCCTGCTACCCGTGATTGGTAACCTGATCTCCAATTCGATCGTTTTCCTGTCTGGCTTATCGCTTTCATTGCCTATTGCGCTGGTCGCGCTGGTGTATTTGATGCTGATTCACAAGTTCGAGTACTTCCTGAATGCCCAAATCGTTGGGACGAGGATCAAAGCGCACGCGTGGGAAATCCTGCTGGCGATGTTGGTGTTTGAAGCGGCGTTTGGCTTGTCCGGTGTGATTGCAGCCCCGATATATTACGCTTATCTGAAAAGTGAATTGAAAGAAGCTGCGTTGATTTAATCCTGCCCGATTGGTTAATCAAGACACGGTGCGCTAAATGAATCAGCCCAATACGAGATTGGGCTGATTGTTTTTACCTGATACCTGTCTTCAATAAACGTCTGTATAAACGAACGTCTTCAATTAATGCTGTGCAGTAGCAACCTGCGGTTTAGCCTCTTCTGACTGAACGCCTAATGGATTGTTACCCCAGCACTTCTCATACTCCCAACCTGTCAGCTCTTCTGCGACAGCACGAGCATGAGGTGGGACATCGGCAATCGCGCCGCCCGCTTTGATACGTGCAATCTCTTCCAACAGAATGGCGTGGTTTTTACGATCCAGCTTCATCTGCGTGGTGTAGTAAATCGCAACCAGCGCAAGACCGATAACACCCAGCGAGAACACGCCAACAATCGCCTGTACGGCAGTTTCCGGCTGCACTGACTGCCCGGAGACAAAGCCGAATTGGCTCAGCGTCCAGCCCATCGCGAAGACAATCACAGAGCGAACCATTTTACCGGCAAACGTCATGGCACCAGCGTAAATCCCTTCACGACGACGCCCAGTCAGAACTTCATCCACATCGGCCAGGAAGGTATACACCGTCCAGGGAATGTAGTAGATCCCCCCCGTGCTCAGGCCAAATACGGCGGTAATCGCGAACAGAACAAAGATGGTCATGTCTTCTGACCAGTTAGCGAAATAGAGCGCGGCATACGCGATCACGCTGACAATCACCACCATCAGAGCCAAACGGAATGGTCGCGCAAAGCCCATTTTGACGCAGATACCGATGAAGGCTGCGGTAGAAATGAGCTGCATAATCGAGCTGAAGCTATTGAGGTGTGATACCAGCGCCGTATTCTGCTTCAGACCAAAGACGATGAAGTAGGTGAACGCGGAAGCGAAAAGCCACTCAGCGCCGAAGCCAAACAGGTACATCCCCAGATGTTTGCGGAAAATACGCAGACGGAAGGTGGAAACCATATCCACGCTCAGCTTTTTCATCGCTTGCCACAGGCTGGACGTACTTTCACGGACGATTTCATTGACCGGACGTTCCCAGGATGTCATATACAGCGCGATCATCGCCGCACACATAATGGCACCGTAGACCAGACCGGTGTAGAAGAATGGTGTTGCTGAATCTTTACCGTAGATGGCAATAAACTGCCCAGGAATGAACGCTGCCAGGAAGTTGGCGATTTTACCGAAAATGGCTTTAGAACCTGTCAGCTTAGAGCGCAGTTTAAAGTCAGAGGTCATCTCGGTAGCCAGCGTCTCATACGGCACCATGATCGAGGTGTAAATCAGCTCGAACAGCACGTACGTCGCCAGATAGTACCAGAAGCCAAAGCCTTCAACCCATAGCATGGGGTAGACCAGAACCAGCGGGACACCCAGCAAAATAAAGAAGCGGCGGCGGCCAAATCGGCGACCCACTCGGGTGTTGTAGAAGTTATCGCTGATGTATCCCATGATGGGGTTACTGATCGCATCGATGATGCTGGCAACGGAGAAGATAGCAGCAGCCTGAACCAATGTTAACCCACAGAATGTGGTGTAAAAGTACATCAGCCATGCGCCGCTGATAGCAAGCGCGCCACTGCCAAGCAGGTTCGCGCTGCCGTAGCAGAACGTGTGTTTAAAAGAGATTGGTTTATTCATGATCAGCCTAATTACAAAGATGAAACAATATTTCAGTTCTATTGAACTATCATTTCTTTATCATTTGCTCTATTGAAAAGAAAGTAAACTGACGATCACGCTTTAGCGCGCTTTTAATGACGATCTGTCAGACAGATCATGAAATAAGATATTTTAATTTGCTTTTTATAATTTTTTGATCGTGCATTTGTGTTCTTAATTTACAAGATATGTAGATTTATTACGGAAAAGCGGCGCGCGTGCAGATTGGCGAGGAAGTGATAGTGGGCGCTACCCCACAAATCGATAGCGTGATGTGAAATAACGCATTGACCGCAGAGAGGAAATGTCGTCATCATCCCGCCCAGTTTACTTTATCGTATTCCCTCATCAGGAGCCGTAACGTGAGTCATTTGCTGGTCTATGCCATTATTTATGTGATTTTTATTGCTGTGGTTGGGTTGTTTGCTTTTCAGGCGTGGTTGCCTTCGTCCGCTCCGCGTGGGCTGAGAGATCGTGCAGGTATTTTGGTCGGGGTATTGCGTTGCGTTACGCTGTTTCTCATCGTTTCCGCACTACAAATTCTGTTTCCCAATTCGCTGTTGGACAAGCTTGTCTGGTTGGTTGCCGTGGCGATGTTAGTGATCGCGGTCATCGGTGGGGGAATGAGCTGGTCATCGCTGCCGTGGCTGGATGAAACAAAGGGGAAAAGTCGCACTCTGGTGCTGGGTGTCCAGAGTGCGTTATACCTTGCGCTGCTTGGATTTATCGTTATTTAAAGTCTTGTACCAGTGCGGCCATGGTGTTCTTTGCGCCGTGATCGCGCAGCTTCAGATAAGCCTGTGCGATAGCGTTGAAGACATCGTGGTTTGCTGATAGATCCTCGCCGAAAATAGAACGAATATTGAGAAACGCGCTGACTCGCTCTGCGCTATCTGACGTTTCCGCAACGACCTGTCTGAGTTTATCAGCCAGCGGATCGCGGATCTCGATAGGGTTGCCCGCATCATCTTTTCCGCTGACATAACGCATCCAGCCAGCGATGCCTAATGCCAGACAGCGATAGTCCCCTCCATTACGCACGTGCCAGCGAAGCGATTCCAGCATGCGCTGGGGCAGCTTTTGTGAACCATCCATCGCGATTTGCCAGGTTCGATGCTTGAGCGCGGGGTTGGAAAAACGAGTAAGCAGCTGAACGGCATAATCTTTCAGGTCGATATCCACCACGCTGAGCGTCGGTGCCTGCTCCAGCAGCATGAGATGAGACACGGCGCGGCGATAGTTCTCGTCATTCATACAGTCGCTGACGTGATCATAACCGGCAAGATAGCCCAGATAGGCTAAAAACGAGTGGCTGCCGTTCAGCATACGCAGTTTCATTTCTTCAAACGGCAGTACGTCATGCACCAGTTGCACGCCCGTTTTTTCCCACTCAGGACGCCCGGCAGTGAAATGATCTTCGATCACCCATTGAATAAAGGGCTCACAGGCTATCGCACAGGGATCGGCGACGCCAAGGTGATCGGCAATTTCCTGCAACGCTTCTGGCGTCGCAGCAGGGACAATGCGATCCACCATCGTATTCGGGAAAGAAACTTTAGCCTCGATCCAATCGATCAAGCTCTGATCGTTGAGCCCAGCCGATTCCAGCACGGCGGCTTTGGCCGTTTTGCCATTTTCCGGCACGTTATCGCATGAGAGGATGGTGAACGGCGCAATCCCGCGTTCGTGGCGCAAGCGCAGCGCTTCCGCCAGCAACCCCGGCACTGAGGCTGGATGACGAGGATCGATGAGATCCTGCTGAATCAGCTTGTTGGTCCGATCCAGCTTGCCGCTCGTCCCGTCCATGCAATAGCCTTTTTCGGTAATCGTCAGGGAAACGATGGCGGTTTCGGGCGCGGCGAGTTTCTCAATAATAGCGCCAATGCCTTCTACTTTGGCATGTAACGATTCACACACGGCACCGACAACAATTGGCTGATTTTCCGTCGCCGCTTTTTCCAACACGGTAAACAGATGATCCTGTTGGCGCAGCGCCGTGATCATGGTGTCGTCGCTGAACAGCACGACTTCACAAATACCCCAGTCTCCTCCCACCATATTCAGTACGCGATCGGTGAGCAGTGCCTGATGCGCGCGATGGAAAGCACCAAAACCGATATGGACGATGCGTGGCTTCAGCGCCTTACGATCGTAGTGGGGGAATTGGACGCTAGCAGGCAATTCGCAGGTAGCGATATTTTTTATTTTATCAGTCATTTATTGCGCTTCGGGTGGGGGGATTTATAACGTTAAAAGTAGCTGTGATTTGCAGGCGGTGCAATACGTGACGCGCAGATAGGTTACGGTGCGCACGTTTTTTTCTCTGCGCAAATTTTATCGCTTTTTCAGATTCGGTTCAGCGGTGGAGCTCGGTTTTGTGAGGAGGCTTCAGCGTAATAATGTAACGCTGAAATTTAGTCTTGTTTTTACTAACTTATCTCCATTTCTTCTACATCATCAAGTGCGTTTCCCGATCGCTGTCTGCTATTTTGTCTGGATATTTTCCTCACTCCAACGATCAACAAAAAGGCCCGTAAGATGAAACTTGAATCCCTCGCGCTACATCATGGTTATGAATCTGAAGCGACAACGAAGTCCGCAGCCGTGCCGATTTACCAGACGACCTCTTACACATTTGACGACACGCAGCACGGCGCCGATCTGTTTGATCTGAAGGTGGCGGGCAATATCTATAGCCGTATCATGAACCCGACGAATGCGGTGCTGGAACAGCGGCTGGCGGCCATTGAGGGCGGCATTGGCGCGTTGGTGCTTTCATCTGGTATGGCTGCAATTACTTATTCGCTTCAGGCGCTCACGCAGGTTGGGGACAATATCGTCAGCACCAGCCAACTGTATGGCGGCACCTATAACCTGTTTGCCCACACTCTGCCGCGTCAGGGGGTTGAAGTACGAATGGCCTCTTTTGATGATTTTACGACGCTGGAATCGCTGATTGATGAGCGCACCCGCGCTGTTTTTTGTGAATCTATCGGGAATCCGGCGGGAAATATCGTCGATATTGCCAAAATCGCGGAGATTGCGCATCGTCACGGCGTCCCAGTGATTGTTGATAACACAGTGGCGACGCCCGTGCTGTGCCGGCCTTTTGAGCACGGCGCAGATATCGTCGTCCATTCACTGACCAAATACATCGGCGGTCATGGCACCACAATCGGCGGTGCGATTATCGATTCCGGCAAGTTCGACTGGGTCGCGAACAAAGCGCGTTTCCCGTTACTGAATGAGCCCGATCCGTCTTACCACGGCGTGGTGTATACCGACGCTTTCGGTCCGGCGGCCTATATTGGGCGCTGCCGCGTGGTGCCGCTGCGCAATACCGGTGCGGCGCTTCCTCCTCATAGCACGTTCTTGCTGTTGCAGGGGCTGGAAACTCTCAGCCTGCGCATCGAACGCCATTGCAGCAATGCGGAAGCGCTGGCGGGCTACCTGAATCAACATCCGCTGGTTACCTGGGTGAACTATGGCGCGTTGCCGGATAGCCCTTATAAAGCAAACTGCGAAAAAATTACCTCGGGTAAGGCGTCTGGGATTATCAGCTTTGGCATTAAAGGCGGGAAAGCATCAGGGGGACATTTTATTGATGCGCTGAAGATGATTTTACGACTGGTGAATATTGGCGATGCCAAATCGCTTGCGTGTCATCCGGCAAGTACCACGCATCGGCAGTTGAATGCGGAAGAGCTGGCTAAAGCAGGAGTGAGTGAGGATCTGGTCAGAATTTCGGTCGGCATTGAGCACATTGACGACATCATCGCTGATGTGGCGCAGGCGCTGGAAGCCTCACAGAAAAAGTAAACGGTAGGGATAGTAGAGAAACGCGTTGGAAACCTGAATGAGTTTCCAACGCGTCATCGCGATTACGAACGGTTAGCGTCAGCTGCGGTCGTCGTCTGTACTTCAGCCGGTGCGGCATTTTGCACGGCATTGAGGCTATCTTGCGGCTGTGCTTCTGGTGCAACAGGTGCCGCAACAGATTCAACCGGAATGGCTGGCGTGGCTTGTTCGATCAGACCATTGATTTTGGTCGGCATACCAGAACGTCTCTGGATTACCTGATCGACTTCGCTGGTGTTCACGCTGGCGTCGGCCAGAACCTTGCTCACTTTTGGCGTCATGCTGATCGGTGCCGGAGAATCAGAATGGAATTCTTCTACCGTGCGAGACAGCGGATTGTGAACTTCAACATAGCGTGAGCCATCTGGCTCAACGGTGGCTTTTACTGGCTCATTGATGAACTGAACGCGAGTACCGACCGGAACGTTGTTGAACAGGTACTTGATATCATCGGCACGCAGACGGACGCAGCCGTGGCTTACGCGCAGACCAATACCGAAGTTGGCGTTGGTGCCGTGGATCGCGTACAGGTTACCGATGTACAGGGCATACAGCCCCATTGGGTTATCTGGGCCAGCCGGGAAAACTTTTTGCAGGGTTTCACCGCGTGCTGCATATTCTGCGTGCATCTTCGCGGTTGGCGTCCAGGTTGGGCCCGCTTTCTTACGCTGAACAGACGTTGTCCAGTTAATCGGCGTATCTTTACCTAACTCACCAATGCCGATTGGCAGCACGACCACGGTCTTGGAGCCTTTCGGATAGTAGTACAGACGCATTTCTGCGCTGTTGATGACAATGCCTTCACGCGGTGCATCTGGCAGAATCAACTGATGAGGAATGACCATTTTGCTGCCGGGAATCGGCAGGTAAACGTCCGCATCTGGGTTGGCTTCCATCATGTTGCTCAGGCCCATTTGGAACTGTGCTGCAAAATGTTCCAACGGCTGTGTGCTATCTTCCGGTACGGTGATTTCGATATTCTCGCCTACCAGTCGGCTGTTAGCCGCAGGCAGAGGATAAACAACGGCAAAAGCGGCCTGACTGAATGCGGCGGCTGCAAGAACTAAAGTAAAGATCGCGCGAATACTCATTTTCGTTTCTTTATTTGAGTGGTAAATGCACCCCCCGAATCAGGAGGCTGGTCTGCTAGGGTCGCCATGACGACCGGATGCGCATTATATGTGCAGAATGGCCTCTGAGGGAAACAACATGTGTAACTAATCACACTTTTTGGCGCACGAATGAGAAAGAAAGCAGCGTAGAGTGAACCACGACTCAATTTTCCCCGTCTAACGTGGGTTTTTGAAAGCGGCGATTAGCCAGTACTGGGAGAATCTGACGGGCATACGCCAGTCGTTCTGGGTCAATGTCGGCATAGATGAGAGCCGGTGCTTCCGGCGCCTGAACCACGACAACGCCTAAAGGATCGACCACCATGCTGTTGCCGATATTCTTGACGCCACACTCGCCAACGGCGACGAGATAGGTCGTGTTTTCCAGTGCTCTGGCGCGCACCAATAATTCCCAATGCGCTTCTTTCAGCGGCCCCTTAATCCAGGCGGAGGGAAGAACGAGTACGTCTGCGCCGTCCAGCACCAAGCGACGAGCAAGCTCAGGGAAGCGGATGTCATAGCAGGTCATCAGTCCGACATTCAACCCGGCGATGGTCAACAGCGGCGGGACGTCTTCGCCTGGCAGTACGTTTTCCGATTCCTGTACAGAAAACGCATCGTATAGATGCAGCTTCCGGTATTGCGCAACGATCCCGCCGTTACGCAGTGCCAGCAGCGTGTTCCAGACTTTCCCTTCGCCATTCGGGATATGCACACACAGCATGATCGTCAGATTGCTGCCTTTACTGGCTTCCAGCAGATGCGAGATAAACGGGCCATCAAGCGGTTGAGCAGCCGTGAGCACCATGTTGGGATTGGTGATATCGCGAGCCAGCACGCCTTCGGGCAGCACCAGCAGGTCGGCACCGTTTTGCTGTGCCGCCGACATGAACTCAGTGATGGTTGTGGCGTTTTGCTGCCACTCGCGGTCAACGGCGAATTGCCCCAGTGCGACTTTCATGCTTGCTCCTTTGTGGCCCGATTAATCGCGCTTGGCTGGCATCATGCGCAGCAGCGTGTTGTCTTTCATAACATAGTGGTGGAACAGGGCTGCGGCAGTATGCAGGGCAATGAGCCAGTATCCTAACGGTGCCAGTGTTTCATGCCAGCCGATCAGCGTTTCAGCCAGGTCGAAATTTGGTGTCGCGGCGGTTGGCATGCCGATACCAAAAAGCATCCAGTCCCGACCGCTGTAATAGCGCGAGGCAACGCCCAGTATCGGCAGCGTGATAAACAGCAGGTAAATAACGGCGTGGGTAAGCGAACCCAGCGCACTTTGCCAACGAGATGGCGCTGGCGTAATGGCCGGAGAAGTATGTCGATGGCGCAAGAACAGGCGAGCCAGCATCAGAACCAGTATGGCTACGCCGCAGCTAAAGTGCGTCACCATCATCACGGTGCGCAGCAGCGAACCGCGTTCAGCAAATCCGCGTAGCTCGATGGTGGCATAAGTCACAACGAGCAACAGAAAAACCAGCCAGTGCAATGCAATCTGCGATGGTGCGAACTTTCCTTTCATGTTTCGTCCTCTGCGACGTTGAGAGCGGTTTGACACCGTAACGAGCGAATAATCTCATAAAATATAAGGTAACTTGCGTCTTGTCAGCCCCTCTTTACCGTGCCTGACAAACTGGACTATCCGCGCTGGATTCTTCTGTATTCAACCCCGTTTTGACAGGGGGCAAACGTAACAGCCTGTAAGGATGGTACGGCATAAAAAAACCGGCCGAAGCCGGTTGGGGGGAACGATTATTCCTGTGGGTTTTTCTCCGCCTTGCCTGCCATCATCGTCAGGAAGTCAAAGCGGCGACGCAGATCTAGCTCCGCTTCTTCATAGAGCTGCGCGGTTTCTTCCGGCATCATGCTATTCAGGCGGCGGAAGCGTTGCTCTTTCATTAGCGTTTCGCTCAGGTTGCTTGATGGCGGACGAGAATCGGTGACCAGCGCGGCTTTCCCTTCTTCGGCGCGACGTGGGTCGAAGCGGTAGAGCGGCCAGAAGCCCGTTGCCGTCAATTGACGCATCTGATCGTGGCTGAATGCCAGATCGTAGCCGTGCTCTTCACACGGGCTGTACGCGATAATCAGCGACGGGCCCGGCCAGGCTTCGGCTTCCTGAATCGCTTTCACTGTCTGGTTCAGCTGTGCGCCCAGTGAGATCTGCGCAACATACACGTGCCCGTACATCATGACGTTGATGCCGAGATCTTTACGCGCTTTGCGTTTGCCTTTCTCGCCAAACTTGGTGACCGCGCCCAGCGGCGTCGCCTTGGACTGCTGACCGCCGGTGTTGGAGTAGCACTGCGTATCCAGCACCAGCACGTTGACGTTTTCGCTCAGGCTCATGACGTGATCCAGTCCGCCGTAGCCGATGTCGTACGCCCAGCCGTCACCGCCGATAAGCCAGATAGATTTATCGACAAAGTGGTCGGCTTCACTCGCCAGCACCTTGGCGTCATTATCATTGATGGTTGCCAGCAACCCACGTAGCTGTTCAATCTGCTGACGGCGCAGGTCGGGCACAATAGACTCTTCCTGCAACGCATTCACCAGATCTGGCGGCAGTTGCGGTGCCAGCTTGTTGAGCAGGCGCACGGCACGTTGGCGGTGCTGATCGACGCTCAGGCGGAAGCCCAGACCGAATTCGGCGTTATCCTCGAACAGCGAGTTAGCCCAGGCCGGACCGCGGCCGTTGGCATCCGTAGTCCACGGCGTGGTAGGCAGGTTACCACCATAAATCGATGAACAGCCCGTTGCATTCGCGACCAGCAGACGATCGCCATAGAGCTGCGTCAGCAGCTTGATGTACGGCGTTTCGCCACAGCCGGAACAGGCACCAGAGTACTCGAACAGCGGCGAAATCAGCTGAGAAGTGCGGATATCAATACGTTCCAGCGTGGATTTGTCGATTTCCGGCAATTGCAGGAAGAAATCGAAGTTCTCTTTCTCCGCCGTTAGATTATCCAGACGGGATTCCATATTGATGGCTTTAATTTCTGGGTTCTGACGGTCTTTGGCCGGACAAACTTCCACGCACAGGTTACAGCCAGTGCAGTCTTCCGGGGCAACCTGCAACACGTATTTCTGGCCGCGCATGTCGCGGGCTTTCACATCCAGCGATTGCAGTGAAGCAGGTGCATTTTCCATCGCGTCGGGTTGGACGACTTTGGCGCGAATAGCCGAGTGCGGGCAGGCAGCGACGCAGTGGTTACACTGTGTACAAAGCTGTGGCTGCCACAGCGGAATCTCTTCCGCGATATTACGTTTTTCCCACTTGGTGGTGCCGGTTGGCCAGGTGCCATCGGGTGGCAGGGCGGAGACGGGCAGCGTATCACCCAGGCCAGCCAGCATCGCTGCCGTGACGGTCTTAACAAAATCGGGCGCGGCGTCGGAAACCACCGGTGGGCGCTGCGGGCTGTCTGGGTTGACGGCTTCCCGCGGCACTTCTGCCAGCGCTTCTAATGTGGCACTCAGCGCCTGCCAGTTACGTTCAACCAGCTCCTGACCTTTACTGCCGTAGCTCTTGGCGATGGCGGTACGCAGTTTTTCCACCGCCACATCGGCCGGCAGAATCTGTGACAGATGGAAGAACGCCATCTGCATGACGGTATTAATACGCGCACCCAGATGACACTCGCGGGCAATCTTGGCGGCATTAATGCAGTACACGCGGGCATTGCGCTGGTTCAGCCCTGCCTGCACTTCCTGCGGCAAACGGTGCCACAGATCGTCGCTGGTATACGGCGAGTTGATCAGGAAAACGCCGCCGGGCTTAAGTCGTTCGACCATGCTGTACTTGTCGATAAACTGCCACTGATGACAGGCAACGAAATCGGCCTGATCGATCAGGTAGGCTGAGTTGATCGGGTGCGGACCCACACGCATGTGGGAAACGGTCAAGCTACCGGCTTTCTTCGAGTCATAGACAAAGTAGCCCTGCACAAACATCGGCGTGGTTTCACCGACTATTTTGATGGCATTCTTGGTCGCAGAAACGGTGCCATCACTGCCCAGACCGTAGAACAGGGCTTCGAGTGATGCGCTACTTGGAAAATGCTGTTCCGGCAGTGGCAGCGACAGATTGGTGACATCGTCATAAATCCCCACGGTAAAGCGCGGTCGTGGGTTGGCAAGTGCTAACTCATTAAAGATCGCCTGTATGCACTGTGGGGTAAATTCTTTGGAAGACAGGCCATAACGGCCACCAATCACGCGTGGCATAAGTGAACGCTCACCAGCAGAGAACGCCTCTGCCAGCGCGGTCATCACATCGAGATACAGTGGCTCTGCCAGCGCACCCGGCTCTTTCGTGCGATCCAACACCGCGATGCTCTTCGCCGTTTGCGGAATGACGGCCAGCAGATGCTTGGCGGAGAACGGACGATACAGGCGGATTTTCACTACACCGACTTTCTCGCCGCGCATCAACAGCGTATCGACGACTTCTTCGCAGGTGCCGACGCCGGATCCCATCAGGACGACGATTTTGGTCGCTTCCGGGTGACCGTAATATTCAAACGGCTGGTACTGGCGTCCTGTGGCGGCGGCGAAATCGTTCATCGCCTGCTCAACATGCTCATAAGCCGCGTCATACCAGCGGTTGGTGGCTTCGCGCGCCTGGAAGAAGGTATCCGGGTTAGAGGCGGTACCACGAATCACCGGACGTTCCGGTGTGAGTGCTCGCTCACGGTGTGCATCAATGGATTTCTGTGGCAGAAGCTGGCGGATCACGTCATCGCTCAGCGGCTCAATCTTATTAATTTCGTGTGAAGTGCGGAAACCGTCGAAGAAATGGATAAACGGCAGACGGCTGTTCAGGCTGGCAATTTGCGAAATCAGGGCAAAGTCCTGCGCTTCCTGCACATTACTGGCGCACAGCATGGCACAACCGGTTTGGCGCACGGCCATGACATCCGAGTGATCGCAGAAGATAGAAAGCGCATGGGTCGCAACCGTACGGGCTGCGACGTGCAGGACAAACGGGGTTAGTTCACCGGCCAGCTTATACAGCGTGGGGATCATCAGCAGCAGACCCTGCGATGAGGTGAACGTGGTGGCGAGTGTGCCCGTCTGCAATGCGCCGTGGACGGTAGCGATCGCGCCGCCTTCCGATTGCATTTCAACAACGCGGGGCGTATCTCCCCATATATTCAGCCCGCCGTCGCTCGACCAGGCGGCCGCGTGTTCAGCCATGCTGGAACTGGGTGTGATGGGATAAATGGCGATGACTTCATTGGTTCGCCAGGCCACGGAGGCGACTGCGTTGTTACCGTCGGTGGTGATCATGACTTATAGCCTTCTTGCTCACTAAGCCTTTCATTTTACATGGTCTTTTCGGGCGATGAAAATGATTAGGCATAAACGAAAATACGATTTTTATCGGAGGATTATCGCATTTCAGGAAAAAAGAGGGTGGAGCGATGTTGGCGGAGTTGTATCAAACTATGTTTTATCCCCGTCATACTTCAAGCGATCTTCTACGCGCGGTGTTCGTATGAAGGACAGCCCGCGTTTCCTAAAGATGTGCGTTGTTATTATACACCTCGGTGCGGATTGATGTTTTTTTGTACCCATTGAAGGGTATCGCTGCATGATTTTGTTTGCTCATTACAGCCATGACAGGTAGCGTGCTTATACTAAAATAACATCTGTAATCAATGTATGAAGGAACCGAACGATGGCAAACGATGAAATAAAAAATAAATTGGTTTCCGTACTGGCTTCACAACAGGCGCAGGGAAAAACGCCAGAACAGGCCGTCGAACATATTCTTCAGGCATTGGGTGGGCGAGCCGGTGATGTGTCCCGTATTTCGGTTTTGACGTCGACATTAATCGCCGATGTGCTTTATACCGTGTATCAGGAAGCGATAACGCACCAGCAGATTGCGGTGATTTTACGCAAACTGTGTTACGCCGCTCGCGACATTGCCGTTGCATCACACGCCATCTATCCCCAACTCACCGTTCAGGAAATCGGCCAGCTTTTACAGAGCCCAGAGATTTATCCGACGATCGATCGCGCCGCATTGCTTGATGCGCTGACCTACGCGAGCTTTTCCAAAGCGGAAAGTGAGCAGGTTGCTGACGCTCTCGGCATTTAATACCAGGGCTATTCGATACCAGAACAGTATCGAATAATAGTAGACAGCCAGACTCGTAATTTTCCTATAGCCGCTATCGTGCTATTGCTCGATAGCGGCGACTTTTACCGCCTTAACCCGAGCATGGCTCCCGCTATTTCCTGATGCTGTCGTCAGCGCGTACAGCCCCACTTTAGCGCCTACCCACTTGCCCGGACCTGCGGCGAAGCTATCATCCAGCACACCATATTCCCCGTTATCGCCCCGCCAGGAAAACTGGCAAATCGCGTTCTGCTGCACGGTGACACGCAGGGTGATGTTCTGATTTTCGGGCAACACCGCCAGATGTCTCTGATGTTGCTCCAACTGCTGTGCATCACTCATCCAGCCGAATCCGGTTACTAATTCAAGACCTTCCTCGCCTTTCTCAATACCGAGGAAAGCGAAGCGCTCGCCATAAATAATCAGGCCACAGCGATCGCCAACCTGTTCCAGAACGGGTGTTAGCTGAGTGGTGAACTCAAATTCCTCGGCCGGAAATTTTTGCATCAGCAAATTAGGCACGTCATACCAGGAAGGCTCACCTCCACGGGTAGGCATCGGCTGACAGAACAGCTTAAGCCCCGGATGGATAAGCGCCAGCCAGCGCTCGTCAGGGTTTGCTTGCCACTGCCACTGTCGCCCCAGCGTAGCCGAAGAGAAATCGTCGGAAGTGGGGGGCTGCTGCACACTAACGGAGGAACTCACGTGAGGTTTATCTGCTTCCAGCACGGGTTGACCTACTCCCTGCGCATTATGCTGTTCGCCGATCAGCGGCCAGTCGTCCTGCCAGCGCATTGGCTGTAGATGAACGACTCGACCATAGGAATGGCGATCCTGAAAATGGACAAACCAGCTTTCACCGTTCTCTAATTCGACCCAGCCGCCCTGATGCGGGCCATTAACCGATGTGCTTCCCTGATGCAGTACGATCCGGCTCTGCCACGGCCCCTCCAGCGAGCGTGCGCGCAGCACGGTTTGCCAGCCTGTAGGAACACCACCCGCTGGAGCGAAAATGTAATACCAGCCGTTGCGCTTATACAGTTTTGGCCCTTCAATGGTTGGCTGTGTTGCCCGTCCATCGACAACGATCCTTCCTTCATCAAGCAGGGAAAGACCATCTTCTGCCATCTTGCACAGTTGCAGCAGGTGTTTCTTACCGCTGCGGCTGAAGGCGAAGGCGTGGATTAACCAGGCGGTGCCGTCGTCATCCCAGAACGGGCAGGGATCGATCCAGCCTTTCGCCTGTTTCAGACAATGTGGCGTGCTCCATTCGCCTTTGGGATCGTCAGCCTGCGACATAAAGATCCCGTCATCGGGCGTGCTGAAAAACACCCAGAATTTTCCGGCATGATAGCGAATGCTGGGTGCCCACACGCCTTTGCCTGGCTGAACATGTTCGTATTCTGGCAGATCGAATCGGCTGAATACGTGGTTGATCAGCGTCCAGTTCACCAGATCCTGAGAATGCAGGATCGGTAGCGCGGGCAGGTGGTTAAAGCTGGACGACACCATGTAAAAGTCGTCACCCACGCGCACGATGTCAGGATCGGAATAGTCGGCGCATAAAATCGGATTCTTATAACGCCCGTTGCCCAAATCTGGGTTCCAGGGAGAATGTGCTGTACTCATATCATAATCCTGATAGTAAAGGCGGGCAGCGTGCTACCCGCAGGTCTTGCGATCAGGCTGCGCCTTTTGGCGTCAGGCCTTGATCGACAGGAAGCTCGCTTTCCGGCGCGCGGTCAGATGTGCTGTGACGTTTTGCCAAATCAGCCTGAATGTTTTCCATCGTCTTATCGTCCAGCTTGTAAAAGCGTACCAGCCAATACAGAACCAGATAGGAGAGCGATGGCCCGATGCTCAGCAAGCCGATAATACCGGCAGTGGCGAGCGGTGTTTGTGTGGGGGAACCCGCAACATAGCCAAACCAGCCGAGTGAAAAGCCGACCAGTGCACCTGCAACCGCCATACCCAGTTTCAGTGCGAACAGGTTGCCGGAGAATGACAGACCAGTAATTCTCCGGCCTGTTTTCCATTCGCCGTAATCGGCGGCATTCGCCATCATGTTCCATTTGAACGGTTGATACATTTGGTGGAAGAAGCCGATCAAAAAGTAGAGCGGGAAGACGACCGCCAGCCACTGTGGCGGCACCATAAACAGGATGACGCCGACAAACACCAGCAGCAGGTTAATGTTCTTGAACAGGCTTATGCTGCTGAAGCGCTTGCCAAAGTAGCCCGCCATCATTGCACCAATAATGGTGCCGACGACGCTGGTGGTAATAAAGGCGGATTTCATTGCCGTTCCGGCGGCGCTGCCCTGCTCTGGCCCGATCATCAGGTAGGTTGCGTAATACAGCGTCGCCGCACCGCGCATGACACCTGCCATGCTGGAAAAGAACGTAATGATGGCCACTACGCGCCACTGATCGTTGCTCAGCAGGTTTCTGACATCGTCCCAGACGTTCTGATTTTTATCTACAGCGGGGTTGATGCGTTCCTGAGTGGTAAAAAAGCAGAAAAACAGCATCACGACGGCCAGACAGCCCATGATCATCATCGTGCCCTGATAGCCCAATTGCTTGTTGGTACCGCCAATCCAGTCGACCAGCCACAGCGTGCCGACCGATACGAGTAGCCCAGCCATTGAGGAGATGGTAAAGCGGTAAGACTGCGCGGAAATTCTGTCCTTTTCATCGCTGGTGATGACACCGCCGAGCGAACAGTAAGGAATGTTGATAAACGTGTAGAACAGCATCAGCAGCGTGTAGGTGATGTAGGCGTAAACCAGTTTACCTGTGCCGTTCAGTTCCGGCGTGGTGTAGGCCAGTACGGCAATCACGGCGTAGGGGACGGCAAACCAGACCAGCCACGGACGGAAATGCCCCCAGCGGGTTTTGGTACGGTCGGCAATGATGCCAATCAGAGGATCAACGATGGCGTCCAGCACGCGCGTCACCAGGAACATAACCCCCACCGCCGCGGCGGAGATGCCATAGATATCCGTATAAAAGTAGGTAAGAAACATGGTTACGGAAGAATAGACGATGCCACAGGCGGCATCACCCATGCCAAAGCCGATTTTCTCCGCAACGCTCAGCTTATTATTGTTGGTCATTGGAAACTCCAAAGATGATTGAGGAACTTCTTGCCAGGCTCGCGGCTATTGTTATCTCCTTGGTGGGGATTAACTATTGCGGATTTTATTAAGAAGGTTACGTTTCTTGGTATGTGTTAGACAGGTCACAAAAAAATGACAGGGAAAATAGCGTGAGGCAGAAGATATTCGGAGTTTTTTTCCATTATATATCAATAGATTAATTTGTTTTTTTGTCGATTTACCTGTATGACAAGTTATCTTGCGGATCTATTTATCGGGAAAATAACTCTCTACGGGCGTTTCTCTAGGTTCGTTATTGAGGTGAAAACGTGGCTATAGCCGTGTGAGATGGTAGTGCATCAGGCTAGCTAATGGGATGTGCCACCAGCCTGTGTAACAGGTTTTTAATCCACTGACTGGCTTCCGAACGGCTATTGCGGCGATGACTGTATATCTTCACGCGATAGGGTGGCACGGTGAAAGGCAAGGCGTGAATCCGCAACGGCAGGAATTGCGCAAAGATTGTCGCGACGTTGCGGGGTAATGCCATGATCAGCGTTGAATCGGCGATGATAAACGGCGCACTCATCATGGATGGCGTCTTTAGTGCGATATGACGCTTTTTGTTGAGCTTATCTAGCGCGTAGTCAATCACCCCGCGGGACTCATTCCAGGGCGTCACGACAAGATGCCGGGCATCAAGATAATCATCCAGCGTAAGCGCCCTACCTGACAGATAATCCGCGGCGGTGATGATGACATAGCTGTCTTCAATCCAGTCTATCTCCTCAATTTCCCTGTTCTCCGATTGCGTCATGTCGGTGAACCCTAACGCAAAGTCGATTTTCCCTGCCAGTAAATCCGTAATCGCGACCTTCTGCGGCGAATAAACCAGATTGAATTTGATATGGGGTGCCAGCTTTTCCATGTGTGCCATCAGGGTAGGAAACACCGAAAACGCAGTGTAATCGGTGATGGAAAAGGTGAAACTTTCCGTGCTGCGAGCGGGATTAAAGCGTGGACGCGGCGTCAGACCTTGCGTCAGCAGCGCCAGACTTTCTGCGATCGGCTCCGCGATGTCGTCCGCCACTACGGTCGGATGCATGGTATTGCCAACCCGAAAAAATAGCTCATCGGAAAACGTATTGCGCAAGCGCGTCAGCGCGTGGCTGACCGCCGATGCGCTCATCGCCAGCTCTTTTGCCGCTGCGGCGACGGATCGATGCTGGTACACGCCGTTAAATACCACCAGTAAATTTAAATCGATACGCCGCAAATCCAGATGCATGATATTCATCAGTCGCTGTAGAGAATGCAGTTCATACAGTATTTTTAATCCGGTAGCATGGCAAGCCTTGGTCATGGTTAGCACTGGAAAATTAGCACCGGAGAAGAAAGACGTTATGAACCCAGCCTTTATGAATATAGCCATCCGCCCCGCGCAGAAATCAGATGCGAGCGTGATTCTGGATTTAATTATCGAGCTTGCCGTGTACGAGAAAGCGCGCCACGAAGTGCTGGCCTCGCTTGAGGATATTGAGCGCTCGTTATTTGGTGAGGGCGCGACGGCTGAAACGCTGATTTGCGAAATTGATGGCAAGCCTGTCGGCTATGCGATTTTCTTCATGAGCTACTCAACCTGGCTGGGAAAATACGGCATCTATCTGGAAGATCTCTACATTGCGCAGGCGTATCGTAATGCGGGAGCGGGAAAAGCGCTGCTGAAGCAGGTTGCGCGTCTTGCACAGGAAAGACAGTGCGGGCGGCTGGAATGGAGCGTGCTGGACTGGAACCAACCCGCGATCGATTTCTATAAGAGCATTGGTGCGAAGCCGCAGGATGAGTGGGTCCGCTATCGGATGGACGAGAAGGGGATCGCTGATTTTGTCACGGCATCGTAACGGTGTCGCTCCTGCTGACCTGACGGCAGCAGGAGCCAGTCAATTAACGTGTTGACGCTGCCAACGTGGTGCCTGCCAGAATAAAGATCCCGCCCGTCGAGCGGTTAAACAGCTTGATGCGGCGCGGGTTGGAGAAAAGGCCCGATAAACGACGGCCGGTGCAGGCATAGATAAACATGATGCTGAAATCGAAGACCGCCCAGGTCACAGCGAGAATGACGAGCTGTAAGGCGTGCGGGGCGCTGGTATCGATAAAATTGGGGAAGAGCGCGGCGAAAAACAGCAGATCTTTAGGATTGCTGATCCCGACCAGAAAGCCTTTGCGAAATAGCGGAAACCAGCCCGGAGCCGAGGCTTCCTGTGTGTCCTGCTCCGCGGTGCTCATATCCTTGGATCGCCATGACGCGATTCCTAACCAGATGAGATAAACCGCACCAACAATTTTTAATGCGATGAATGCGGTGGTTGACGCAGCGAGAATGGCACCTAACCCCAGTGCTGAACAGGACATCAATATCATTGCCGCGCTGACGCCGCCGAGTACGGTTGCGGTTGCGCGTGAAGCGCCGTAGCGTAAACCGTGCGACATGCTGATCAAGGCTGATGGGCCCGGAATGGCAATCAGGGCGATGATGATGCCTGTATAAGCCAGCCAGAGGTGAAGGCTCATGATTTCTCCTGCGTGTAGTTCACTGTGAAAGCGTGATTGAGAGCGGTGATGTGATGCGATATATATTCACATACATATCGATATTTTCCAACGCGTGATAGTAACAGAAAAGGGGCTAATGGCGCTCGCCCTCTTTCATTAAGATTCTGTTGCTGACACTGGTGCGGAGTACAGCAATAAACGGGGCATTTCGACGAAATCACCCCCGGCCTTATGATGGGCCGGGAGATCCGTTGAGCATGAAAATAATCAGTAAACCGTGCCTGATATTATTCCTTCACGCTTAAATCGATATCGCCAAAATAGCGTTTCTGTATTTTTGCATATATGCCTTTTTGAACGATATCTTTCAGCCCCTGATTGATGAGCTGTTTTGTTTCCGTATCGTCTTTGCGTATACCGTATGCAGAACCGAGGCTAAATAAATCCGCATCGGTGACTTCCGCTCCTTTTAGCTCAAAATCTTTACCCTGTGGGGTTTTTAAAAATCCAAACGCGACGGCAACCGACGGACACAGTGCGCCTTCCACTCTTCCTGATTGTAAATCCTCATAAATGGCTTCTTGATCGGGATAGTTTTTCACAATCACCCCGGCAGGTAGCCAATATTTATTGGCGTAGGCTTCCTGAATGGTACCTTGCTGTACCGCGATATTTTTCCCGCGCAGCAACTCAGCCTGGGGAAGAAGATTGGATTCTTTCCTTGCGACAAGTTTGGTGGGAACGTGGAAAACATAGTCACTGAAAGCTATCGATTCTTTTCTCTTGCGTGTCACGCCAAGTGGTGCAATGACGTCTATTTTTTTGGCGAGAAGGGCGGCAATCTGAGAATCAAATGTGTTGACGATATAGTCACATTTTGCATTTACCGATTCACAGATGGCATCGGTTACCTCGATTTCAAACCCCGATGGATTACCATTTTTATCCATGCTCTGAAAAGGGGGATACGTTAAATCGACGCCGATACGCAGTATGTCCGATTTGGCAAATGCAAAGGGTGAAATAGCAAAAATGACAACGATCTTCAGGAGAGATAATTTTCTGAACATAGCAGTAACACCTCTTTTTAGTCGTATAAAATGAATATCAACATTTCGGTATTCGTATTATCACCAGTGATAGGACGTAAATTGGATCGCTCATCGTCATCCAGCCCACGTTTGAAAAACTGACGTTAATTTACACTTGAAATTATAACCAATTGTTATTATTTGCTTTCGGAATGTAAGATTGCGCTATCGGTGATGTCCAAGCGTGTAAACAGGAAATATATTCCAGTAGATGATTTCATTTTGGCGGGGTGCTGATGTTCATTGCAGACCGAAAATCGACCTGAGCGAGTTTCCGATATTTTAATTTATTAACCTTACTAAATGTACCAATAATACGGTGGAATTGGCGACCTTGAAGGTGAGTGCTATTTGTAGGTAAATCGATAATCGACAATATACGTACCGAGTTTATTGACTCGCGCGGTGATCCATAACTCATCCATTCCCTGCCGCCTTTTTTTGAACAGGGTTTCTCTGTTGGTGCATAGTTGTTTAAATTGCCCAGTATGGACATCTTTAACCCATATGCCGGCTTCGCAACGACTACTTTTTCCTGTGGATGGCCCAGGAAAAACAATTTTATAGTCGGATGTGTAACTAATCACCTCATCGGGGAACAAATAAACGTACACGTCAAAAATATTCACGATGGAAAGAAACCCCAGCACGAAGCCTCCGAAAAACATTTCGAATGTGTGCTTTAGTTTCTTCTTTACCGATCGAGAGTAGAGCGCCCGGCCAGCAAAGATAAGCCCCAACACGATCCCAAACGTAAGGTAGATAGTGAGTTCTGGAAATGTCTCGATCAGTATCGTACGACGTGACAGCTGCGAAGCCCAAAGCATGTACCAGAAAATAGATAGTATGATGGATAAGACGAGGAGAGTAACGAGAAAATCCTTCGACAACAAATAGGTTATCGCTTTTTTATAGAGACGGTGCATCTATCCATGACCTGTATCAATAGCGTGTTTTGTTGGTATTTTACATGACTTGATGGCGTAAAGGATCAACTCGGTTGCTTGTTATGGTTCGGGCATTTGGGCAGGGGGAATCTGAATGATTAACGTAAATAATTGATATTAAATATTTAGGTTTGAGTTCAGACTTTTTTCATAGGCCTAAACGTATATCAATGCAGAAAAGTGATAGGGGTTTTTGCTAACGTTCTCACCCTATGAATCCCACCTTTTTGTTACCTCAATCTATGACAATCTTTTGATAAGTACACGTGAATGTCACTTTTTAGTGGTTTTGGCGTAGACTTGACGGATGGCTTCTATTCAAGTATACGTGAATAACACAATTATGTGGTTTTCATGTGGACTTATGAATGGACAGGATCACTGCTATTGAGCGTTTAAATGCTTTCGATAAGCAAGGGCGTTATGTCTTCACCTCCCGCGATTTAGCCAAGATTTTCCATGAAGATACGCCCAGAGCGTTTAATGCCGGGCTAAATCGTTTAGTAAAAGATGGCATTCTTACCCGTGCGATTCGCGGTGTGTACGTTTATAACCATGCCAAAAGCAAAGATGCCTATACGCTTGAGCGCATCGTGTTAGCGCTACGCCGTGGTGAATATAACTATCTTAGCCTCGAATCCGCCTTGTCTGAATATGGCGTGATTTCTCAAATACCGATTGACCGGATCACGGTGATGACCACCGGACGTTCCGAAGAACATAAAACGCCTTTTGGGGTGATTGAATTTACCCATACCAAGCGGCCACCAGAGCAGATTTTGCAGGATACCTATTTTGGCAATTCCCCGTTACGGCAAGCAACGAAGAAAACTGCCGTGAGGGATTTACGCCGCGTTGGGCGCAATACCCACCTGATTGACGAATCGGAGCTACATCATGAATCAGAAAGTTAACTTTGCCGAATTGGTCAGCAAAGCGGTGGAATCATCCGAGCTTGAAGGTTTGCGCAATGTGGTGGAGAAGGAGCTTTTGCACTACGACATCCTCTATTGTTTGGATAATGCAGGCTTGCTGGAGCAGCTTACTTTTCAAGGCGGAACCTCGCTGAGGCTTTGCCATGGCGCAAACCGCTTCAGTGAAGATTTGGATTTCGCCGGCGGTGTTGCGTTTTCTGGTGCCGACTTGAAGAACATGAAAGCCTGTATTGAAGATTATCTGGGGAATCGGTACGGCCTTGAGGTCAACGTGAAAGAGCCAAATGAATTGCGGAATGAACCCGGTTATGAGGACGTTCGCATCGACAAATGGCAGGTATCCGTGACCACTGCACCGGAAAAACGCGATATGCCAAGGCAACGGATCAAAATTGAGATCGCCAATATCCCGGCTTATACCCGAACGCCGATGACGCTAAAACGTAACTATGAGGTTTTACCCGATGGTTATTCCGATACGCTGGTCATGTGTGAAACGCTGAATGAAGTGATGTGCGACAAACTGGTTTCTCTTGTCGCCACTACCAGATATACCCGCTATCGTGACGTGTGGGACTTGCCGTGGCTGATCCAGCAAAACGCGACTTATGATATCGATCTGATTCGTAAGAAAGTACAGGATTACCGCATTCCTAATTATGATGAACTACTGGCACAGCGCATACAGAGCATCGATCAGGTTGTGGGGGATGGTCGCTTTAGCGCTGAAATGCGGCGATTCCTGCCACAAGCAATATTTGATAGAACGTTAGGGCGTGAGGCTTTTAGCCAATATTTAAGCAGCGAATTAAAAGCACTCTTAAGTGCGTTACAGCAAGCGTTAAAAGGAGAGGGCGGGAAAGTACCGTTCGTCATGTAAGCATCAGTAGCCAAAATAAAAAGATTTTGCACAAAACTGTTCACTCTCTTCACCTTTCATTTTTTATCTTTATTTTTAGCAGGTTAAGTGGTTAACAGTGAGTGAACAGGCGACAAGTCACTTATCACCAATGCAGGTAAGATACTGCCAGCTGCAATTGTGGTACTCTTTATCGCATATATATGCGGATTAAAGGTGAAAGCACATGCGCTATGAAATGGCGGTACTCGCGGCTCTGGTACAAGAAGATTCCCCTAATACGCACTCTATCGTCACCGCTACAGGCATCTCTGAAAGAAAAGTACAGGACGTATTAAACACGCTCCAGTCAACGATGGATATCAGCATATCACGCGAGAAAAATGGCAAACGGCAAGTCTTGTCTATCTCGTCATGGGGCGTGTTTGGCGACGGGGAAAGGCTGATCGAGAAATTGAAAAATACCGATTTGTCGATATTTAAACAGCACCGGAAAATCACGACAAAAGCATCGCCAGACAAAACGCGATCCCCACGTATGGTGACGCTGGAAGAAAAGCGTGATTACTACAATCAGGTGAAACTCAAAAACTATCGGGACAGTATGCGTCTTGAAGGATTCAGCGTTGAGGATACGCCACTTCCCGCTGACAAACAGGAAAGGGAAGCGCTGAGAAAAAACCTGATTGCCATGTATAAAGCGGGTGGTTATGTCTGATAAATACGGCTCAGGGCAAGATCCTTATATCTACCCTGATAGCGATGTTCTAATAAATAAGCTCGGCATCAACGATGACAGTCAATTCGACGATGCGGAGCGTCAACTATCCGAGCTGGCCGTTCTTGATATTGAATTTGAAGAACCGCCTTACGATCTGCATTATTGGTGTGGTCTGCACGGGAAAATATTCGGAGATTTATTCGATTGGGCAGGAGAAATACGGCGTATCGATATTTCTAAAGGTCAAACACGTTTTTGCACCGTATCCCGTATTGAAATTGAAGCCAATAAAATTTTTACGCAGCTATCCAATGATGATTTTTTACAAGGCCTTGAACGTCCAGCACTAATAACTCAGTTAGCTGAATACTATTCAGATTTGAATGTGATTCACCCGTTTCGGGAAGGCAATGGGCGTTCTCAGCGTCTATTGTTCGAGCATATGATTATCAATTGTGGCTATGGTGTCTCTTTCGAAAATATCGGCGTTCAGGAATGGTTAGCGGCTAATGTGGCGGGATACCACGGCAATACTCGACCATTAGTCGATATTTTTGAGAAAAGTATTCTCTGACATCCCAATAAAAAGATTTTTCACAAAACTGCTCACCCTCTTCATTCTGGGGTTTTGTTATTACTAATCAATGTATTAATGTATTAATGTATTAATGTATTAATGTATTAATGTATTAATGTATTGGTCACGTATTCAATATGTAGATCAGGTCATTGCAGATAATGTTCACGTTCGATGAATGTGCCGATTATCTTGTCATGCATTTCCACTGATTTTGAGTACCCGATAGTTTTACGATTCAGTCG